>NZ_JAUZVK010000008.1:0-251287 GCF_031844505.1 Gordonia sp. AC31 | reverse complement strand
CGGCACGGGCCGTCTCGGCTGCGGCCGCGGCGGAGGCTCTCGGCACGGAAGGTTCCTTTACGTACGCTGCGTATGTATAGTCGGCTATACAAACACATCGTACGTAAAGGAGCTCCGACATGAACGTCACCAGCGTCTACCCGGTCCTCATGTCCACCGACGTGGCCGCGGCCGCAGACTTCTACCAGCGGGTTCTCGGCTTCGAGGTCACCTTCTCTGCGGACTGGTACGTCAGCATGCGCACGGGCGTGTTCGAGCTGGCGCTCGTGGACGCGACTCATCCGACGATCCCCGAGGGCCACCGCCGACCGGCCGCCGGACTGCTGGTCAACATCGAGGTCGACGACGTCGACGTGCTCTACCGGCGTCTCACGGACGAACACGGACTCCGTCCGGTGCTCGAGTTGCGCGACGAGGACTTCGGTCAGCGGCATTTCATCGTCGAAGGTCCCGACGGCGTACTCCTCGACTGCGTCCAGCCGATCCCCGCGATCGGCGAGTTCGCCGACGCCTACGTCGCCGACGCGTCGACGAACTGATCGCGATCGTCATCGTCCCGCACGACCGCTCGACGGTGGTTACTGTTCGACCATGCTGATCGGGATCCTCGCGGCGGTGTTCGCGGCGCTGGCGTACGGCACCGCGTCGGTGTTGCAGGCGCGTGGCGCGCAGAGTGTCGAGGACACCGGCGCGCCGGGTGAGGCGCCGTCGCTGCGGTCGACGATCACCGCGATGCTGACGGTGTCGTTCCTCGCGGGCACGGCGCTCGACGGCATCGGATTCCTCGGCAACATGGTCGCCGCCCGCATGATCCCGCTGTTCCTGGCACAACCGATCGTCAGTGCGAACCTCGTCGTGACCGTCGTGCTCGCCACGCTGTTCCTGCACGCGCGGTTGTCGGTCCGCGACTGGACGGCGATCGCGGTCGTCGTCGTATCGCTGGTCCTGCTGGGCTTCTCGGCCGGCGACGAGGGTCACGAGCACGAATGGTGGCTGCACTGGGCGGTGCTCGTCGTGGGAGCAGCGATCCTGGGACTCGGCGCCGCGATCCTGCCACGGATGCAGAGTCGTGTCGCGGTACTGGCGGGCCTCTCCGCCGGCGTGCTGTTCGGGGTCCTCGCGGTCGCGGTGCGCATCCTCGACGGCCTCGACCCGTTCGATCTCGGTGAACTGCTCACCGACCCGGCGCTCTACGCGATCATCCTGTGTGGCCCGGGTGGCTTCTACATGTTCACCGTCGCCCTGCAGAAGGGGTCGGTCAGCGCGGCGTCGGCCGCTCTGGTCGTCGGCGAGACGGTCGTCCCCGGTGTCATCGGCATCCTGGTGCTCGGCGACACCACGCGTGCCGGTTGGGGCGCCGTCGCCGTGATCGCCTTCGTCGCTGCCGTGGCCGGCGCAGTGGTGGTGGCGATGTCGCCGGTGGTCGAGGCGGTCGAGCGGGCCGGCGAGAACCCGGTGCCGGACGCCACCCCTGGCTGACGCCCCGGGTGTGACCTTCGGTGTGACATCCGGGCGCGGTCTCGTGCCGAGTCGGAACCGAACGACACAGCAGACGCCGCATATCGGGCAGGATGACGATCCATGCGGCTTCTCTCCCGCGGCCTCGGAACGCTGACCGCGATCCTCGGGCTGACGACGACCCTGTCCCTCCTCGCGCCCACGGTGTCGGCGGCGCCCGTTCCGGTACCAGCGGCAGCGCCGGGGCAGTTGCCGTCGCAGGACCCGTTCTACGATCCGCCCGCGGGCTACGAATCGCGGTCACCAGGCGCAGCGCTGCGGACGCGGCAGGTCGAGTTGGGTTGGCGCGGAACCAGTATCCCGATCTCGGCCACCCAGATCCTCTACCGGACGACGAACCAGTTCGGCAGGCCGACGGCGACGGTCACCACGGTCATCTCCCCGCCGGGCGCGGCTGCCGGAGCGCCACGACGCATCGTCTCGTACCACTCGTTCTACGACGCACTCGGCTCGCAGTGCGACCCGTCGTACACGCTGCGCGGCGGTAATGCCGCGGAGGCGCCGATCGACATCACGCTCATCTCCGGGCTCCTCGCCGCCGGTTACACCGTCGCCGCCCCCGACTACGAGGGCCGCGGGCTGCGCTGGACGATGGCGCGCGAATCGGGGTACGCCGCGCTGGACGGCGTGCGGGCCGCACTCGGTCACCTGCGGGCGCCGGCCCGGACGCCGGTCGGACTGTTCGGCTACTCCGGCGGATCGATCCCCACCGGCTTCGGTGCGGAGCTGGCGCCGCGCTACGCGCCGGAGCTGAACATCGTCGGGGCCGCCGCGGGTGGTGTGCTGGTGAACCCGGCGAACAATCTGGGGTACGTCAACGGCAGTCAGAACTGGGCCGGCGTGATCCCGGCGCTGATGGCGGTGTACGCCGAGACCTATGGCATCGACATGCAGTCCTACCTGTCCCCGAAGGGCAAGCGGGTCCTCGGACAGGTCGCGGGGGAGTGCATCGAGGCGTTCGCCGACAAGTACCCGGGTCTGACCGATCACCAGCTCCTCGTGTCGACGGTCGGCGGCCTGCTGGACGTTCCCGGTGTCCGACAGGCGATCTCGCAGAATGTGATGGGGACGCTCGGCACTCCGCGCAGCCCCATGATGCTCGGGGTCGGCAATGTCGACGGCACCGGCGACGGTGTGATGATCGCGGCCGATGTCGCGCGCCTCGCCGGCTCGTTCTGCAACCGCGGGGTGCCGACGACGTTCACCGAGTACCGCGGCTCGAACCACACCCGGGCGTTCATCCCGTGGAGCGCCGAGGCGTTCGGCTTCCTCAACAGTCGCTTCTCCGGGCAGCCGGCCGGCGGGTGCGGTCGGTGACAGCGACCGTCACAGCATCACGACGGCGTGCGGACAACCCGTGAGCAGGTGGGCGACCCGCGCCGAGCGTGACGGGGATGCCGACGCGATCCGCGACGTGGTGCTCGCAGCGTTCCCGACCCCCGACGAGGCGCGGATCGTCGATGAGCTGCGGGCCGACAGCGACGCCTGGATCGACGGGCTCTCCATCGTCACGACCGACGCCGACGGCACGATCGTCGGGTACGCGTCGTATTCGCGGTGCCGCGTCGACGCGGCACCGGCGCTCACGCTCGGACCCTGCGCCGTGTTGCCGTCGTGTCAACGGTCCGGGGCGGGCTCCGCGGCCATCGTCGCGGGTCTCGACGTTGCCCGCGCGCACCGCGAGAATGTGGTGGTGGTGCTCGGCCATGCCGAGTACTACCCGAGATTCGGTTTCGTCCCGGCGTCCCGATTCGGAATCCGCGCACCGTTCGACGTCCCGGACGAGGCGATGATGGCGCTGGTGCTCGACGATGCGCGCCCGGTGCCGAGCGGGACGATCGCCTATCCGGCTGCGTTCGGGGTCTGAGAACGGACTTCGCGCCCCGGGAGACCCGGGGCGCGAAGGGTGGCCGACCTCGTCCTGCCGAGGGGAGGCGGTTCAGTCGGCGTCGGCGGACGGGCTGGCGTTGGTGCCCCCGTCCGAGACCTCGAAGTTCTTCCACTCGCCGTCGTCGTGCACCTGCATGACGGTGCCGAGGCTGTCGTCCGGTGCGGCGACGGTCTTGAACCAGTCGTATGCGCCGGTGGCGTCGTCGAACTCCTTCTCCTCGACGACGTTCTCGCTCGAATCGATGACGCGGTACTTGGCCATGATGTTCTCCTCACGGTCGTTGTGTGCGACTCGCGGTCCGACGTCGTGTCCGGCCGTGAGCCCTGTTCCTCATCGTAGAAATCTGTCCGCGCCCGGGACCTCTTGCCGAGGTCGTCGAGCTCGGATCGTGTCGCGCGCAACGGGTCGGTAACGGGTCGCGAGCGAACGTGCCGGAGGGCTACCCACAATCGCGTCGGAGTAATCGGCCGGCGTCGAATCGCGGTCCACGGACGACGAATGACTCCGGACGCGGTTGGGTACACCCCGACGGTCCGAAGGCGTCGTGCCGTCGTGGGGAGGGAATCGTGGCCGATCGCATCGATGACCTCTGGGGTGGGCGCACCCCGTATGCGCCGGGTGAACGATGGCCGGCCCGGGTCGATCAGCATCTGGGCGACGGGATCAGTCCTGACGAGGTGCAACGCTGGGTTCGCTCGGCGTCGGTCCTGCATTCCAACGGCGACGCCCTCGACATTGCGGTGGTCGACGACCGGATCGTCGGCGTCCGCGGCCGGGCCGATGACCGTGTCAACCGTGGTCGCGTCGACGTCAAGGATCTCTACGGATGGCAGGCCAGTTCGTCTCGGGACCGACTGACCCGCCCACTGATCCGCGAGCACGGACGCCTGGTCAACGCCACGTGGGACGACGCAATGGGACGCATCGTCGAACGGTCCCGGACCCTGCTCGACGAACACGGACCCGCCGCGATCGGCTTCTACACGTCCGGACAGCTCTTCTTGGAGGAGTACTACACGCTCGGGGTCATCGCCCACGGAGCCATCGGCACCGACCACGTGGACGGCAACACCCGGTTGTGCACCGCGACGGCCGCGGAAGCACTGAAGGCCTCGTTCGCCAGCGACGGTCAGCCCGGCACCTACACCGACCTCGACCATGCCGACACCATCGCGCTGTTCGGTCACAACATCGCCGAGACCCAGAGCGTCACGTGGATGCGCATCCTCGACCGACTCGCGGGTCCCCACCCGCCGGCCATCATCTGCGTCGACCCGCGGACGACGCCGGTGGCCCGGCATGCCACCGTCCACCTGGCACCGCTACCCGGCACGAACGTCGCGCTCATGAACGGGCTGCTGCACGAAATCATCGCCAACGACTGGATCGACCACGGTTACATCGACGCGCACACAGTCGGTTTCGACGACCTGCGTCGGATGGTCGACGACTATCCACCGGAACGCGTCGCCGAGATCTGCGATGTCCCGGCCGACGATCTCCGTCACGCCGCACGTCTGTTGGGCAGCGCCGAACGACTGGTGTCGACGGTGTTGCAGGGCTTCTACCAATCGCACCAGGCGACCGCCGCGGCGGTTCAGGTCAACAACATCCACCTCATCCGGGGGATGCTCGGGCGGCCCGGTTGTGGTCTGCTGCAGATGAACGGCCAGCCCACCGCCGAGAACACCAGAGAGTGCGGGGCCGACGGCGATCTCGCGGGGTTCCGCAACTGGGAGAACGACGCGCACGTGCGCGAACTGGCCGACCTGTGGAACATCGAGAAAGACCGGCTCCCGCATGAAAACCCGCCCACCCACGCGATGGAGATCTTCCGCCTCGCCGAAGAGGGGACGATACGGATGCTGTGGATCAGTGCCACGAATCCCGCCGTGTCGCTGCCGGAGCTGGGGCGAATCCGCGCGATCCTCGAACGGGACGATGTGTTCGTCGTGGCGCAGGACATGTTCCCGAATGAGACGACCGCACTCGCCGATGTCGTACTCCCGGCAGCTGGATGGGGTGAGAAGACGGGCACGTTCACCAACGCCGATCGCACCGTGCACCTGTCGGAGAAGGCCGTCGATCCGCCCGGCGAGGCCAGAGCCGACCTCGACATCTTTCTCGACTACGCCCGTCGGATGGACTTCCGTGACCGGGATGGGAAGCCGTTGCCCCCGTGGACGGATGCCGAATCCGCTTTCGAATCCTGGCGTGAGTGCAGCGCGGGCCGGCCCTGCGACTACAGCGGGATGACGTACGAGTTGCTGCGGGCCCGCGGTGGCGTGCAGTGGCCGTGCACCGCGGACGCTCCCGAGGGCACCGAGCGTCTCTACGCCGACGGCCGGTTCTACAGCGCGGCGGACTACTGCGAGTCGTACGGCAAGGATCTGCTCACCGGCGAGCCGCTACAACCCGATGAGTACCGCGACCTCAACCCGGGGGCGCGGGCGCTGATCAAGGCGGCGCCACACCTGCCACCTCCCGAGAGTCCCAGTGCCGAACACCCTTTCGCGCTGATCACGGGACGAACGGTCTACCACTTCCACACCCGCACCAAGACGGGGCGAGCACCCGAACTCGACGGGGCGGCGCCGGAGGTGTGGGTGGAGGTCAACGCACTGGATGCCGCGCGCAGCGGTGTGCACGACGGCGACCTCGTCGAGATCGCCAGCCCGCGCGGCGCAATCAGCGCAACGGTGCGGATCGCCGCCATCCGTCGCGGCGTGCTGTTCGTGCCCTTCCACTACGGGTACTGGGACGCCCACGCAGACGACGACACCGGGCACCACCGTGCGGCCAACGAGCTGACCATCACCGACTGGGACCCGGCGTCGAAGCAGCCGATCTTCAAGATGGGTGCCGCGTCGATGACGCCCGTGACTGCGAAGTGAGGGATTCGTACCGGAATCCGGTACGAATCCCTCACTCCTCGAGAGGCTCTGTCACGGCACCCGCGGCGGATTCCCCAACTGCTGATTGATGGCCAGGGCGAGATTGTTGCCCACCAGATTGACGAACGCGCGCCACGTCGCCGGGTCGAGCGCCATCGATCCCTGATCGCTTGTGGTGCAACCGGTCTGTGCCGGTTTGCCGTCCAGGCGATCCCGCATCCACACGATGGCCGGCGCAAACCCCTCAACGGCGAGGGTGATGTGTTCGCTGAAGTGGTCGCGCACGTATCGCACACTCGCGCCATCGGCGCAGTAGGTGCGGACCAACTCGTTGACCGGGCCCACAGGGGCGATCCAGTCGGGGTTCGACTGATAGATGAACATCGGGAACTCAGGTGTCGAGCCGCCCATTCGGAGGTTTGCCAATACCTTTCGTGGGACGGGGTAGTCCAGCGGATCGCCCGGCAGGTTGATCAGGCCCTTGATGTTCACGAACGGTGCGAGCGCCGCCTGGTAGGTGAGGCACAGCGGATTCTTGCTCGCCAGCAGGGCTCTGCCGAGTGGGTTGATATGCCGCTGCAGGAACCGGTCGAGTTCGGGGTACTCCCGGCTGACCCCGATGATCCCGGCCATGATCAGGCCCGACGCCGCGTTCTTGTCGGCGAGATCGACCAGAGCGCGGATGTCCGCGGGCACGCCACCTTCGGCAGCGCCGACGATCGGCAGCTCCGGGGCGTATCGCGAAGCCAGCTCGGCTGCCCAGCCCGTGGCGATCGCCCCGCCGGAGTAGCCCATCAGGCCCACACGCAGGTCGTCTTCGAGGCCCAACGGCGCGAAGTTCCGCGCGCCCCGGATTCCGTCGAGGGTGATTCGGCCCGCGAGAGGGCCTGCCGCGAAGGCGGATTCGGGGCCCTGATGGTCGGGAATGACAACCGACCATCCGGCGCCGACCAGCGAGGTGATCTGCAGGACCTCGAGGCTCGAGTCCACCGAGCCGGTCAGTTGTCCCGGAATGGAGCCCTGCTGCAACGCATACGACGGCGCGCAGTACATCGCGGTGGAGTCCTCCGCGGACTGCCACGACACGAGTTTCGACGGTCCGGGCTTCGCTCGGCCCTTCGGTTTGAGCAGTGTCGCCACGGCCGGGATCGGCTCGCCCCGGGTGTTGGTCGATCGGTACGAGATCTGCCAGGCGTCGACGTTGATCGGGATCACCGACAGGGCCGCGACATGCACTCGTCGCGCGGCGATGAGCTCACCGGGTTTCTTGGCCGCGACCACCGCCTGCGGTGGCAGGTAGAAGTCCGTGTCGAACTCCGGGATCGCGGGCGGAACCGGGAACGGGAGCACCGGCGCCACCGGGACCGACGACGGCTCCGCGGAGGCAGTGACCGGCCCGAACGGCCCGCCGGCGACGAGCGCCACAAGTCCGAATCCCACCATCAAGCGCACGAATCCCCGTGATCCGTGGCGTTTCCATCCCCGCATGGCAACCCTTCCGAAAAGTGAGACGGAGGTGTCTCACACTTCGGCAGAACATACACCCGGTGTGTCCGAGGACACAACGTCCGGGGTGGGCGGCGAATGTCTCAGAGCGTGGTGAAGGCGAGCAGGATGTCGGCGAGTACCGCGACGACGTCGTCGAGTGTGCCGGGTTCGGGCGATTCGCTCCAGCGATGGACCAGGCCGGTGAGTGCCCCGACGAATGCGATCGCGAGGTGGCGCTGCCGCGGCGTCGCGGGGCGATCGGCGAACTCCGACATGGCGTCGACGAAGAACTCGACCCATTCCTCACGGCCGTCGAGGCGGTGCTGCTCGACGCGGGGGCTCACCCCGACGATCTGGACGAACGACACCGCCGCGCGCCGGGGATCGGTGCCCACCGATTCCATGTAGGCGCGCATCGCCGCCGTGCTCAGGTCGCGGAGATCCCGAGAAGGGCTGGCGGCCAATGCTTCTGCCACGGCGACGCGAGCGGCGCCCTGCACGGTGTCGTACAGCGCGACCAGCAGTGCCTCGCGGTCGGTGAACTCCGCGTAGAACTGCCGGCGAGACAGTCCGGCCACCCGGCAGATCGACGTCACCGACGACTTTGCGTAGCCGGTGCCGGTGAACTCGACCAGCGCGGCGTCGAGGAAACGCTGCCGCCGTTCGGCGGCGCGGTCGCTCACCGAACGGCCACCGTACGTGCGTTCGGAGGTCATCGGGGTGGCGATCCGGCTACGAGTCGAGTCTGGACGCGCGGAGGTCGTGTCCCTTCGACGTCAGGCAGCGTCCGGTGGGCAGGTCCCACTGCCATCCGTGCAGATTGCAGGTCAGCTTCTCGCCCTCGATGACCCCGAACTTGCCGAGGTCGGCCTTGAGGTGCGGACACCGCCGCTGGATCTCCCAGCCGTCCTTGGTGATCGATGCCGAGTCGTCGTGCGCCTCGGCGAACCACCCGTCCGCGTAGGCGATCCGCTCGTCGGTGAGGCATTTGAAGAAGGTGTAGAGGAACTCGTTGTACCCGCCGATCCGCCAGGTGGTGAAGCGCGTCGACAGGAAGATGGTGTTGACCCAGTCGGGCTCGTCGTCGCGCAGGACGGTCCGCACCAGCTCGGTGGCGATGCGGAATCCGTAGCGGTACTTGCCCTCTCCTTCTTTCGGCTCACGCACGATGCGGTTCGGGAAGTCTAGGACGACCGTCTCGGTGGCGTCGTTGGCCGCGCCCCCGCCCGGCGTCATGACGAGCCCGACGGGGTAGCCGATGCCGTCGCAGATGAGGTCCGACTGTCGCATGATCGGTTCGAAGAGGTCCCGCAGCGCCGGCAGCAGGGGCTCGCCCTCGGCCGGTGCCCACGTGGCCTTGTCCGCGGCGATGACCGGCGCGAACTTCTCCTTCATGCGCTCGAGGTACGCGCGCTTGTTCTCGCCGAAGACGTCGGCGGGTGCGTAGGGATGCGTGACCTCGTTCAGGACCGGACCGGAGAACTCTGCGACGGAACCCGACACCATCATCAGGCCGCGGTGCTTCTCACCGTCGTCGGTGCCGTGGATGCGCATCTGCTCCAGGAAGGTCTCCTGGTCGGGGAAGATCGAGGTGTCGTCGGCGGTGTCCGCGGACCCGAAGTCGTTGAGGTAGAACAGGTCCTCGTCGAGGAACATCGGCGGTCCGGCCGACGGCACCACCCACGTCGCCCCGACCTGCTCGATATAGGAACGCGCACGGTCCATTCCGCGCTGTCGTTTCTGAGAGGCGAAGTTGGCCTTGGACTTCCGCGGGATGTCGTAGACCATCGGGTACCAGATCGCGCCGGAGTACTGCAGCAGGTGGACGTCGACGTGCCCGAACGCCTCGTCGACGACGTCCAGGTCGATCGGCCGGGCGTCGTTCATGTTGAAGCACACCGTCTCGCCGTCGGAGACGATGAGTCCACTGTCGCCGATCGGGCCGTCGGCGGGCGCCCGCAACGCGATGATCATGACGTCCAGCGAACCCTTGTCGTTCGTGACCGTCGTCTTGACCGAGTCGGTGGTCTCCACGAACTTGGAGAATCCGAGCTTCTCGAGTTCGCGGCGCAGGTCCGGCACCGGGTAGTCGGGGAGCAGGACGGTGGCGTCCTTGTTCACGTTCTCGCGCAGGTTCTGCTCGTCGAAGTGATCGCGGTGCAGATGCGAGACGTAGAGGTAATCGCAGTCGCCGAGCGCCTTCCAGTCGAGTCCGGAGTTGTCCGGGAAGGGCACCCAGGAGGCGAAGTACGTCGGGTTGACCCAGGGGTCGCAGAGGATCGATCCGGCGGTGGTCTGGATGTGGAAACCGGCATGACCGATGCTGGTGATCTGCACGAAGGGGCCTTTCATGGTGTGCGCGGGGCTGCGCGGCAGGGCACTACAGACGTCCAGGGTATCGAGCCGTGCCGTGCTGGTGCGTGGGCCATGAGTCCCGCGGGATGCTCACCGTGAGGAGTCTCACGGGTCCCGTCGTGATGAACGGCCGGTCACGGCGACCAGGCTGCCGACGGCGGCGAGGGCTCCGGGGACAGTGGCTAAGCTCTCTCGCATGGAACCCGTGTACGACACCGTGATCACCGCCGCCCGCCTGTTGTGGCTGGCCGAAGGTCTGAAGTTCAAGGTGTCGGGTGTGGAACACGTACCGGCCGACGGCCCCGGCGTCGTCGCGATCAACCACACCGGCTACCTGGACTTCACCTACGCGGGTATCCCGGCCTACCTGCAGGGCCGTCGCAAGGTCCGCTTCATGGCGAAGAAGGAGGTCTTCGACAACAAGATCTCCGGTCCGATCATGCGTTCGCTCAAGCACATTCCCGTCGACCGCGCGCAGGGTGCGGACAGCTACCGCAACGCGGTTGAGTATCTCCGGCGCGGCGAGCTCGTCGGGGTCTACCCCGAGGCGACGATCAGCCGGAGCTTCGAGCTGAAGGCCTTCAAGTCCGGTGCCGCCCGCATGGCGATCGAGTCCGGTGCGCCGATCGTCCCCACGGTGATCTGGGGGGCGCAGCGCGTGTGGACCAAGGGGCACCCCAAACAGCTGGGTCGCACCGGGTACAAGATATCCATCGGCGTCTGCGAGCCCCTCGAGGCCACGGGCAGCGCCGACGCCCTCACGGCCAAGCTGCACGAGGTCATGAGTGTGAAACTCCTCGAACTGCAGGATGCCTACGGGGAGCACCCGAAGGGTGAGTTCTGGGTCCCCGCCCGACTCGGCGGTTCGGCGCCGACACTCGAGGAGGCCAACCGGATGGACGCCCAGGAGCAGGCCGAACGTGCCGCCAAACGCGAGCCGCGGAAGGACGACCCCGGGGTCGTCTGATCGACTGTCGGCCGGTGAGGCGGCGTTAACCTGGACGCATGAGCGCAGCCAGGCACGGACACCGTGAGCCGGTGTATCGGATCCTGGAGCTCATCGCCAACGGGATCGTCCGGGCGCAGGCCCTCGACCTGCACTTCACCGGCATCGAGAACATCCCCGACTCCGGCGGCGCCGTGCTGTGCGTCAACCACACCGGCTACGTCGACTTCCTGCCGCTCGCGCTCGGGGTGCAACGGGCCGGACGCCGGACCCGTTTCCTCATCAAGTCCGAGGTCATGGATATCGCCATCATGCGGTTCCTGGTCAACCACACCAAGACCGTCCCGGTGGACCGGTCGCGCGGCGCCGAGGCCTATCGAGCCGCGCTCGGTCGGCTGCGGGACGGCCACATCGTCGCGGTCTATCCGGAGGCGACGATCAGCCGCAGCTTCGAGCTCAAGGAGTTCAAGAGCGGCGCGGCCCGGATGGCCGCCGAGACCGGGGTGCCCATCATCCCGGCGATCGTGTGGGGTGCCCACCGCCAGTGGACGAAGGGCGGACTGCGGAACATCGGCCGGAGCCGGCTGCCGGTGCATGTCCGGTTCGGTCCGCCGTTCACCCCAGCTCCGGGTGAGTCCCCCGAGCGTGAGACCCTGAGGCTCCGCGACACCATGAACTCGATGCTCCTCGAGGTCCAGGAAGCCTACGGTCCCCACCCGCCGGGTGAGTTCTGGGTTCCGTCGCGACTGGGCGGTTCGGCACCGACACCTCAGGAAGCCGCGGTGATCGAAGCCGATGAGGCGCTGCGCAAAGCCGAGGCGCGGGCGAGACGAGCCGCCGAGAGATCACGGTCGAGAGAAAGCAGACGCTGATGACATTCGGTCCACCCACACTCATCGCCAGCGACGTGGACGGAACCCTCATCGACGACGAGAACCGGGTCTCCCCGCGCACGTTGTCCGTGCTCGCCGCCGCCCGCGCCGCCGGTACGGAATTCGTGCTGGCCACCGGTCGACCCCCGCGCTGGATCGCCGAGATCACCGACCAGTTCGCCGGCACCGACGCGTACGTCCGGTACGCGGTGTGCGCCAACGGCGCCATCATCTACGACGCCGAGCACGACCGCGTGCTGTGGTCGGCCACTCTCGAACCCGACGCCCTGGTCAAACTCGGCGAGATCGCCTACCAGCAGATCCCGGGATGCGGCATCGCGGCCGAGCGGGCGGGCCGTTCCGCACACGACGCCGCGACCGCGCCGTTCGTCGCGAGCGCCGGCTACGAACACGCATGGCTCAACCCCGACCACGTCGAGGTCGGTGACGACGAGGTGTTCGGTGATCCGGCCGTGAAACTACTCGTCCGTAAGCCGGGCATGGCCTCCGACGAGATGGCTCGTCGTCTGGAGCCGATGGTCGGCGACCTCGCCCAGGTGACCTTCTCCACCGACAACGGACTCGTCGAGCTGTCCGTACCGGGCACACACAAGGCGTCGGGACTCGCCCGCCTCGCCGAGCTCACCGGACTCCCCGTCGATGCGGTGATCGCGTTCGGAGACATGCCCAACGACGCCGAGATGCTCACCTGGGCGGGCCACGGGGTCGCGATGGGACACGGTCATCCGACCGCACTCGACGCCGCCGATGAAGTCACCGTGGGCAACAACGACGACGGCGTCGCGAAGGTGCTCGAGCGTTGGTTCGCCGGAACCTGATCCGTCCCCGCGAATCGCGGGACCCGGCTCAGGCCGCCGGCGGTACCGGGGCGGGAGCACCCGGTTCGACCGGCGGCGCGGGGGCGCCGGGTGCGGCCGGCGGAGGTGCCGGGGCTGCGGGATCGGCGGGCGGCGTCGGTTCGGGTGCCGGCGGGGCGCCGCCGGCGAGCGCCCGGATCGCGGTGAGCGCCGCATAGCCGTGGACTCCCGGACAGCTGGTGCTGTTGTAGTCGCGGTGCCCGGAGATGACCGGCAGGTTCGACTGCGTTCCCGCCGCGAACTTGGTGCCCGCGAACCCCTCTGAGGTCAGCGTCGCCGTGCCCGCCGGGTTGAGTCCGGCCTTGCCGAGGCGCCAGCGCAGGAACTTGCCGGTCGCCGACACCATCGCCGCGGTCGGCGGCACCTCCTCGAGGTTGCCGATCATCGACACCCCGAGGGTCTCCTTGTTGAACCCGCCGGTGTGCGTGCCCTCGACGTTGCGGTCGAGTCCGCCGAACGCGCCTTCGAAGATCTGGCCGTACTTGTCGATGAGCACGTTGTATCCGATGTCGCACCAGTTCAAGCTGCGTGCGTGATAGGCGTAGATGCCCCGGACGATCTCCGCGGACTGCTGCGGGGTGTAGTCGTTGCTGCCGGCCGTGTGGTGCACGATCGCACCGCGCATCTGCGGCGAGTACACCGGCTGCGAACAGCGGATGGACTCGTCGGCGCCCCACGCCTGGCGGGCCACGACCTGCGGTCCGCCGGTCAGCGGCGAGAGCAACGACGAGCCGAGGCCGAGCAGGCTCTCGGGGCTGATGAGTGTCGCCTTCAGCGCATTGAGGGCAACCGTGGCCAACTCCGTCACCACCGTGCTCGCGGTGCCGACGGCCAGCTGGGCGAGATCGCCGCCCTGGGTTTCCGCCGCCGGGATCGCGAGGCCGTCCTTGCTCGCGGCGACCTGCACCTCACGTGCGTCGCCCACCCAGACCGGTTCGGTACCGACCGGGTTCTTCGCGCTGGGTGCCTGTCCGCGGGTGATCTGCTCCAGGACCGTCCACGGTCCCCACTTGCCGTCGGGGTTCTTCGCACGCAGCTTGAGGTCGACGTCCACGGGTCGCTCCCAGGTGAACGCCACCATCTTGATCGGCGCCTCGCGCGCGATGTGCGTGACCGCCGCCCCGACCTCGCGGCCGTCGGCCATCGTGGGTGTCGCCGGGGTCGTGCTGCTCGGGTTCGATCGGGTCGGGGTCCCCGGTGCCCGGTCATCTCGAGGCGCCGGCTGTTCCCGCGTCGTCGACGGTGCCGACCGCTCGCTGCTGCTGGGCGCCTCGGTCGTCGGGGTGGCGGCGGGTTCTGTTGTCTCCGAGCCGGTTTCCGACGGTGACGATTCTGTCGAGGGGGATTCCGACGGCGACGATTCTGCCGATGACTCCCTCGACGGTGATCCCGACGGGGCAGAGGGATCGGTGCTCGACGATGAGCCGGCTCCCGGTACGAGACCCTTCGGCAGCGGGACCGTCAGATCCGGCAGCGGGAACGCGTCCGGATCGATCGGCGGCAGTTCGACCCCCGCCGCGGCGAGGCCGGACGTCGCCACGTCGACGATGGCGGCGGGCAGTTCCCGTAACGGGACCTGCTCGATCTCGGTGTTGGAGACCGTCTGCTTGTTATCCACCAACTGTGGTTCGGACTGGCTCGCGATCACCACGAACGGGCTCGCGACGACCGCGGCGGCGATCGCGGCGAGCGCGATCGAAGGTTTCGGTCTGGGGTAACGCACTCAGGTCTCCTCGCAGGTTGGTCGGACCGCGGCGCTGGTGCTCCGGGGTGTGGTCGGGTCCGCTCAGCCGTCGACATCAGCGCAGCCGACGGCGTCGAAGCCACCAGGACTTCGAAGTCGTCGACTGTGCTCGGTACGGCGGTCATCGTCGCCGTCAGGCATCGACGACGGCGGCGACACACGCCGCGCATCGGTAACTCGTGATGTTCTTGTTATATGTGTGACGGATGTGGCTGCTGATGTGTCGATGCTTGACGATGAGGTGGCAATGAATCCGGGGACCTGACCCCCGCGCCAGAGGTCACGGCGGCCCGGACAACTCGTGATCCGGTTGTGATCCCCTCGGGTTGGTGATCGGCATCTGAGTTCACTAGGGTCACTTAAGTCCCAATCGTCACATCAGTCACAGGCGTTACGAGCGGTGCAGAAGTTCGCCGCCCGCGGCTGGTGTCGTCGCGACCGAAGGATGTGTTCTGCAGTGACCAAAGCCCGACCTACACGGCTTCTGCCGCGATGGCCGGCGAGCGGTGCGCGGCCCGGACGGGCCCGCAACCGCGCGTTGACCTGGGCCGCGGCGGGGCTGGCGCCCGCACTGCTGGCCGGTGGACTCGCTGTCGCGAGCTCATCGGAATCGGCCGAACAGGTCGAGCTCTCGGTCGGGTCGACGGTGACGCTGATCGGGCACGGTCATGGCCACGGCCGCGGAATGGGGCAATGGGGAGCGTACGGCTACGCCCGCAAGGGCTGGACGGCACAGCAGATCCTGCGCCACTACTACGGTGGCACCACCGCGGGGAAGGTGGACAGGCCCGAGATCCTGGTGGCCCTCACGGGTCAGGGCTCGGTGAATGTGCACGCGGACGCCGGCATGCGAGTCGGTGGTCAGACGGTGGCTCCCGGGCAGGCGGTCAGCCTGTCCGGGGGCACGGCCACCATCCGCAGCGGGTGCGGCGGCGGTGTGGTGCGGTCGGTGCCGGCCACCTTCGTCGAACCCCTGAGCATGGCGCCCAACCGCCCGGCCGGTGAATTCCTCAAATTCTGCGGATCGAACAAGGCCTACCGCGGGGCCATGGGCCTCGAAGGCGGGCGCGTGGTGAACCGCATCCACATCGACGACTACGTCAAGGGCGTCATCCCGCGCGAGAGCCTGCCCGCCTGGGGCGACTCCGGCGGCGCGGCGGCGCTGCAGGCGCAGGCCGTGGCGGCCCGCACCTACGCACTTGCGGCGATCGCGGGTGGCAAGAAGATCGACGACACCCAGAATTCGCAGGTCTACGGCGGTGTCTCGGGCGAGGACCGCCGGACCAACGCGGCCGCCGACGCCACCGCCGGCCAGATCCTGATGCAGAACGGTCAACCGGCCTTCACCGAGTTCTCCGCGTCGACCGGCGGCTACACGGCCGGCGGACGTTTCCCGGCCGTCGTCGACGAGGGCGACACGGTCTCGCCCAACCACAACTGGACCGCCACCGTCAGCGCGGGCAGCATCGGATCGGCGTTCGGAGTCGGTGCGCTGCGGAGCTTCGAGGTCATCGAGGCCAACGGCCTGGGCGCCGAACACGGACGCGCGATCAAGGTGCGCGCGGTCGGCTCCGGCGGGACCGCGGAGGTGAGTGGCGAGGAAGCTCGAACCAAGCTGCAGCTGAAGTCGTCGTGGTTCGCGGTCCAGGGTCAGCCCTCGCCGCCGCGGATCGTCAAACCGCCCACCGGCCCGGCGTCGCCCGGCGTTGGGGGTATCGATTTCGGCAGCCTCAACCAGCTCGCCGAACAGATCCTGCCGGGATCGTCGAAGTTCCTCGACATGGCGACGTCGGCGATGAACGGACGGTTCGCTGACCTGGGCGGGATCACCGGACCGCTGGGCCAGGCGCTCGGTGTGCCGACCCTGACCCCCGACGCCGCGGGCGTCACCCAGCTCTTCGAGAAGGGGATGATGTTCTTCACCCCGGCCACCGGACCGCGGGTCCTCGTCGGCAAGGGGCTCGAGCGCTACCAGGATCGCGGCGGCATCCCCGCGCTCGGGTTCCCGAAGCGGGACGCCTTCCGCTGATCGGTCAGGGCTCCGGCCCGGCCTCCACGATCTGGACGGCGACATCGACGAGCTTGGTGTTGGTGTCCTGTGACAGGCGCGCGAGCAGTGCGAACGCCTCGCCCGCGTCGAGCTTGTAGCGTTCCATGATCATGCCCTTGGCCTGGCCGATGATGTCCCGCGAGCCGAGCGCGGCGCGCAGCTGCTGCTTCTCCTGGATGGCCCCGAAGGCGGTCGCGGCGTGCGCGGCGAACAGCTCGCCGAGTTGACGGGCCTCGGCGGTGAATGCCGCCGGTTCGGTGCTGTGAAGATTCAGCGCGGCCGAGTCATCGCCGTCGATGTAGAGGTAGAAGCAGGCCATCGACCGGATACCGAGATCGGCTGCCGCAGCCGCGAAGTTCGGCCAGCGCGTCTCGGTCCGCATGTCGTCGATCCAGACGGTGCGATCGGAGACCGCGGCCCGGATGCACGGGCCCTCGCCCAGTTCTCGCTGCAGATTGTCGGACTGGCCGCCGAGGTCGCCGACCATCACCGGCGTCTCGATGGTGCCGTTCGCGACGAGGGTCACGGTCGCGTACTCGGCTCCCGGAATGGCGTCGACCGCGAATTTGGTCATCGAACGAAGCGCTGCTTCGGTGTCGTCACTCTCGCGGCGCATCTCGCCGGCGATGCGCGTCATCTGAGCCCCGAAGTCCGCCAACTCGGTCACTCCTGCCTCCTCGTGAGACGTTGTTCAGAGCGCTTCGACTGGACCGACAGCAAAGCGCGGGCTTCGAACTCCCCCGGGTGTTCAAAGAGATCATTATGCCGTACGGTGCGCGTCCGCGACGGTGACGAGTCCTTCTCGTTGCGCGACCGACCCGATGGGTGACGAAGTCATCACGTCGACGCAGAAGTCCGTGTCCGAGTACGACGCTGACGGGTGCAACGCCGACGACCGCAGGGCGGCGTGCACCTCGTCACCGGTTCGCGGGTACTCCTCGACCCGCCACCGCCAGTGCACCGCGAGCACCTCGCCCGTCGGGGTCAGACATTCCGGCAACCGCGTGATCAGTTCGTCGAGATCCGCGTCACCGAGGTAATAGAGGACCTCACTGAGGACGATCAGGTCGAACCGGCCGGGCGGCCAGTCGGAGACGATGTCGCCGACGCGCACCTCGACGGAGTCGTGGCCGTCGAGTCGCTCGCGTGCGAGCTCCACCGCGCGCGGACTGACGTCCGTGCAGAGCAGATGATCGGCGCGCGTCGCCAACTGCGCGCTGAGCACGCCGACCGAGCAGCCGGGCTCGAACACCGACCCGTACCGGGGAGAGCTCAAGGCCGCCAGGCTGAGGGCGTACTTTCGTTGTTCGTACCACCGCGACGTGAAGCCCCAGGGGTCGTCGCTGTCTCGGTACATGTCGTGGAAATAGTTGTCGGCGAGCTTTTCTCGGCTCCCGGCGGTGTGGTCGTCGGCCATGTCATCCGTCCTGATGATCGTCGGTGTCGGTTGCCGTCCCGGGCCCTCGTCGATGCCGATGTCGTGAGCGTCTTGAGTTCACACGAAGACGAACTCCCGATCGCGGAGCAGGCGGTCGAGGATGTGCCGTCCGAGGACGGTGGCGTCTTCGGGGGCGGGTGACAGCGGGCGGATCTGGGTGTCGAAGGCCTGCACGGCCTCTCGTTTGGCGGCCTCGAGATCGTCGTCGAGGACGAAGGTCCGCATCCGCTCCCACGGGATGTGGGGATCGTCGGGTGTGGCCCAGTGCCACATCCAGATCGGATACATCCAGACGGGGACGCCACATCGGTCGCCGACGCGTCGGGCACCCCGTCCGACGGCCTCGTGGTCGGGATGACCGTCGTGCGCCCACACCGCCAGCAGGGCCGTCGGGGTCTCGGGCTGCTCGGCGAGGGTGTGCTCGACGATGGCCTCGATCTCGTCCTCGTGGTCGGCGAGCGTGCCGTCGCCGAGCCCGCACCATCGCGTCGGTTCGATGCCCAGAACCGATGTCGCGGAGTCCACTTCGGCGCGTCGTCGGATCGCCAGCTCGGTGGGCGAGAGCGTGGGCGAACCAGGGTGCGACGCCGAGCCGTCGGACAGGCAGAGCGCGACGACCTCGATGCCACGTCGGTGGGCAGCCGCCATCAGCCCGCCGACCCCGAGTACCTCGTCGTCGGGATGGGCGGCCAGGACCACGAGCCGCCGGACGCCCGGCTCGAAGTCGGGCCACGGACCCCGCGCGGCGAACCACCGCTGCCATTCCGATTCCGGAGTTCCCTCCGCCGAGGTGGGGGTGGCGCCGAAGCGGTGCGCCGAGGGGGAGCCGTCGGCGGTCACGGACCCGCCGATCCCGGTCCGGGTGGGACGCCGTCGGTCAGAGCGCCGAGTACTGCGAGGTCTCGATCGGCGTGGGACTGCCGGATGTAGACGGTGAGATCGACGACGGCTTGCGCGTGACCGGCGTCGGCGGACAGCGGGCCGGGACCGAGCGCGCGTCCCACCCGGTCGATCACCGCGGTCGCGACCTGTTCGACCGACCAGCGCACGGCGAAGGCGAGTCGTTTCGACGGCGCGCCCGGGTCGGTGTCGATCTCGCGTGCCGCGGCCTGCAGATGCGCCCAACCGGACGCGAGATGGGCGTCGACCGCGCCGGCGTGCATCAGCAGCAGCGGGTCGTCGGAACGGGCGGCCGCGCGGTAGAGCGGCGCCGCGACCTTGCGGGCCCCGCCGAACCAGCATGCCGCGACCCCGATCCCGCCGTGCCAGAATCCCGGCCGGTCGAGGTATGCGCCCGGTTCGCCGATCGCGTCGGCGGGCACGGCGTCGAACGTGACGGTCCCGGTGTCGGAGTCGCGCATGCCCGCGTTGGCCCACCCGGAGCTGTCCGCGGACACCCCCGGGTGGCCGAGGTCGACGCCGAACAACCGGTTGCCGGTGTCGGTGCGCGCGGTGACCAGCGCGTGGGTGCACGACGTCGCGCCGGAGCACCACTCCTTGGTCCCGCTCAGTTCCCAGCCGTATGCGCCGCGGCGGGCGTCGACGCCGCTCCCGCGGGTCTCGGCCGCCCATACACCCCAGAACTCGCCCGGGGAGGTGCCGCCGTCGCAGATCTCGGCGAGGATGGCGTCGGCGTCGGCGTGCGCCTCGACGAGGCGACCCGTGCTGATGTCGTCGGAGCAGGCCCGGACGAGGGCGGCGAACCGGTCGAGGGTGCATCCGCCGCCCGGGCGGGGGAGCGTGAAGGACGGGTCGCCGACGATCGCGCGTGCCCGTGCGGGCGTCACCCGGCGACCTCGTCGGGCCGGGCCCCGGACAGTTGCCGCAGGTAGCCCGCGAAGCCGTGCCGTGCGCGCCCGTCGCGTCGCGTAGAGGTGCGGACCGGCGCGTGCGCACCCCGTTCGATGACCGCGCCCGCGGCATGCAGGCGGTCGACGAGATCGACGTCCTCGTCGGTGTCGAGCTCGCGGAAACCGCCGACGTCGGCGTAGGTCGAGGCGCGGACGCCGAGATTGGCGCCGTGGACGTGACCGTGCCCGGGGGACGGGTCGTACTCCCGCAGGTACATCTCGTCGGTTCCCGCCGGCCACTCGTCGAAACCGTCCGGGGTGACCGTGCCCACGTACGCGTCCGCCCCCGCGGCCGCGGCGGCGACATGCTCGGCGAGCCAGTCGCGCGGAACCGTCGAATCGGCGTCGGTGGTCGCGAACCACGTGGTGGCCGGTTCCGACGACGACGGACCCACGGACGCGAAACCGGCTCCGCGCGCCGCGCCGACACAGCGGACATCGACCACCACGGTCGACAACTCGTCCGTGACCAGCGTCGCGGAGTCGTCGTCGCAGGCGTCGAGCACCACGATCACCTCCACGGGGATCGGCACCGCCGTGGCCGCGGCCTGCAGGGCTTCGAGGCACGCGGGCAGTCGCTCGGCCTCGTTGTGGACGGGCACCACGACGACGATGCGCTCGATCGGAGCCGTTGCCTGGTGTTCCCTGGGGAGCCCCTCAGCCTGCGGGGACACCCGGTCGTCGGGCGATCGTACGAACAGCGGCGTCACTCAAACCCCGAACTGGTCACAGGAGAGGATGGGGCCCGGGGGCTACAGGCCGACGTTCGAAACAATACCCGGCTTCCGTGCCAGGCCACGTTGCTCGGAGATTACTCAGGGAGGGTCCGTTACCCTGAGGACCCGTGGCAACCAGTAGCAGCTATGACCTGATCGTCGTCGGCTCCGGATTCTTCGGCCTCACCGTCGCCGAGCGGGCCGCGACGCAGCTGGGCAAACGGGTCCTCGTGCTCGATCGGCGCGACCACCTCGGTGGCAACGCGTACTCCGAGGCCGAGCCGACGACCGGCATCGAGATCCACAAGTACGGGGCGCACCTGTTCCACACCTCCAACGAGCGGGTGTGGGAGTACGTCAACCAGTTCACCGACTTCACCGGCTACCAGCACCGGGTGTTCGCCCTGCACAACGGGCAGGCCTACCAGTTCCCGATGGGCCTCGGGCTGGTCAGCCAGTTCTTCGGCCGTTACTTCAGTCCCGACGAGGCGCGGAAGCTGATCGCCGAGCAGGCCAGCGAGATCGAGACCGCCGAGGCGCGCAACCTCGAGGAGAAGGCGATCAGCCTGATCGGCCGCCCGCTCTACGAGGCGTTCATCAAGCACTACACCGCCAAGCAGTGGCAGACCGATCCCAAGGAACTGCCCGCGGGAAACATCACCCGGCTTCCGGTCCGCTACACCTTCGACAACCGCTACTTCAACGACACCTACGAGGGTCTACCGGTCGACGGTTACACCGCGTGGCTCGAGAACATGGCGGCCGACGACCGCATCGAGGTGCGCCTGTCCACCGACTGGTTCGACGTCCGTGAGCAATTGCGCGCGGACAGTCCCGACGCCCCGGTCGTCTACACCGGCCCCGTGGACCGGTACTTCGAATACTCGGCCGGCCGACTCGGCTGGCGCACACTCGACTTCGAGACCGAGGTGCTCGACACCGGCGACTTCCAGGGCACACCGGTGATGAACTACAACGACGCCGACGTCCCGTTCACCCGTATCCACGAGTTCCGACATTTCCATCCCGAGCGGGACTCCTACCCCGACGACAAGACGGTCATCATGCGGGAGTTCAGCCGGTTCGCCGAGAACGACGACGAGCCGTACTACCCGATCAACACACCCGAGGACCGGGCGATGCTGACCACCTACCGTGACCTCGCCCGCACCGAGACCGCAAGTGCCGGAGTGTTGTTCGGTGGTCGCCTGGGCACCTATCAGTACCTCGACATGCACATGGCGATCGCGAGTGCGCTCACCATGTTCGACAACACCCTGGCACCGCATCTGCGTGATGGTGCGCCGCTGGTGGCCGACCCCGCAGGAGCCGAATAGATGACGGTGACTCCCGTGAACCACTCCGACATCCCCGACGCCGGAGTGGGGCCGTCGAAGGCGAAAGCCCTTCTGCAGCGGGTGATCTTCCCGCGCGCAGGCGAACCCCTCGACGTCCGGTCGCTGTACGTCGTGGAGTCCGAGAGCAACAACCGCCGGGCGCACGCCCCCAGCCGGACCTCGGTGCTCCTCGGTGCCGAGTCCGAGGTGAGCTTCGAGACCTACTTCAACGCCTTCGCCGCGGCCTACTGGCGCCGCTGGAGCATCCTCGACTCCGTGGTGCTCCGCGTCGAGGTGATCGGCACCTGCCGCGTCGACCTGTACCGCTCCAAGATCGACGGGTCGCGTATCGGCATCGGCGGTGATCTCGTCGACACCGACGAAACCGGCCGCGGCGTAGTCGAATTCGAGCTGGACCTCGGCCCCTTCGAAGACGGCGGCTGGATCTGGTTCGACGTCACCACCGACACCGACACCGAGATCGTCTCCGCCGGTTGGTACGCGCCCATCGAGGCGCCGACCCCGGACGCGGAGACCAAGCGCGTCACGGTGGGCATCCCGACCTTCAACCGCCCCACCGACGCGGTGAACGCGTTGGCCGCGTTGACCTCCGACCCCATGGTCGACGAGGTGATCGACGCGGTGATGATGCCCGACCAGGGCACCAAGAAGGTCGTCGACGAACCCGGGTACACCGAGGCCGCGGCCGCTCTCGGCGACCGGCTGCACATCTTCGACCAGGGCAACCTCGGCGGCTCGGGCGGGTACGCGCGCATCATGTACGAGGCGCTGCGGCTCACCGACTCGCCCTACGTCCTCTACATGGACGACGACATCGCGATCGAACCCGACTCGATCCTGCGGGCGCTGGCCATGTCGCGATTCGCGAAGGCGCCCATGCTCGTCGGCGGTCAGATGCTGAACCTGCAGGACCGCAGTCACCTCCACTGCATGGGTGAGGTCATCCGGCGCGACACCTTCATGTGGACCGCGGCGCCGTTCGTCGAGTACGACCACAACTTCTCCAAACACCCACTGCGCGACCGCGAGAACTCGAAGAACCTGCACCGGCGGATCGACGTCGAGGGCAACGGTTGGTGGATGTGCATGATCCCGCGCGAATGTGCGGAGCAGATCGGCCTCCCGATGCCCCTGTTCATCAAGTGGGACGACTGGGAGTTCGCACTCCGCGCGTCGAAGGCCGGTTACCCCACCGCCACCGTGCCGGGTATCGCGATCTGGCACATGGCCTGGAGCGACAAGGACGACGCGATCGACTGGCAGGCGTACTTCCACCTGCGCAACCGGCTCGTCGTCGCTTCGATCCACCACGACGGTCCCATCAAGGGGATCGTCCGGTCGATGACCAAGGCGACCGCGAAACACCTCCTCTGCCTGGAGTATTCGACGGTCGCGATCCAGAACGAGGCGATCCGGGACTTCCTCGCCGGACCCGATCACATCCGCAGTCTGCTGCCCACCGCGCTGCCGAAGGTCGCGCAGATGCGCAAGCAGTATCCGGACGCGGTCGTCCTCCCCTCGGCGACCGAGCTGCCGCGGACCTCGGGCGAGGCAACGCATCTCGGGACCTCGATACCGCTGAACCCGATCAGCAAGATCAAGGCGCTGACCGCCGCGGTGGTGAACAATGTCCGCCCGGCCGATCCCCGGCATCACGAGGTGCCGCAGGCCAACTTCCCACCGATCGAGGCGCGATGGTTCTCCCTCGGACGGGTCGACGGTGTCACGGTCACCACCGCCGACGGCCGCGGCGTCGTCTACCGGCAGCGCGACCGCGAGAAGATGATCGAGCTCGCCCGGGAACATTTCGCCCTCGTGAAGGAATTGCAGGACAAGTTCCCGGAGATGAAGCAGCAGTACAGGTCCGCACACCGCGACCTGACGTCGAAGGAGAGCTGGGCGGGTGTCTTCGGAATCTGATGGTCCGGTGATCGGCAGCGGGGGCGACACGGTCCTGGAGGACCGTGCGGAGACGGGGAAGGTCCCGGCCGACGACACCCCGCGTCCCCTGAACGGCGAGGAGAAGGCGCTGGTCGCCATCCAGGCCGGGCTCGGCGCCCGCCCGGGCGTCCGCCCGGCCGCGCGCGGACTGTCGCACGTGGGCGAGCACGCGCTGGGCTGGCTCGCGATCTCGGGGACCGGTTGGGCCCTGGCCCGCCGCCGCGGTGACGTACGGGCGCAACAGCTCTGGCTCGAGGCGGGAGTGGGCGCCTTCGGCGCGCACGCCGCGTCGGTGATCATCAAGCGGATCGTGCGCCGCCCGCGGCCCGCACACCCGGCGATCGCCATCGGGGTGTCGACGCCGAGCAAACTGAGTTTCCCGTCCTCACACGCCACCTCGACCACCGCGGCCGCGATCCTCATCGGCCGCGCCGCCGGCTGGGACCCGAAGGTGCTGCCCGCTGTGCTGGTCCCGCCGATGCTGCTGTCCCGACTGGTGCTGGGCGTGCACTACCCGACCGACGTCACCGCGGGTGCCGCGATCGGTGCCGCGAGCGCAGCGGCGGTCATCGCGGGCGATAAGGTGCTGCTCGAACCCACCCGGAATGACCAGGAGTCCGGACGTGCCCGCCGCGCGGCGCGCGTCCTGGCCCGGCTCGGCCTGACGGCCGCGGTCCCCGGCGGGACGCTGCGTCTTGCCGCGTCCCCCGTCATCGCGCGGGTGACACGACACAGGGAGAGTGCATGAGCGAGGAGCCGATCGAGCACGGGAAGGTTCTCGGACCGCCGAAGAACCTGACGTCCGGGCTGATCAAGGCCGTCCGGCCGCGGCAGTGGGTCAAGAACGTCCTGGTGCTCGCCGCTCCGCTCGCCGCGGGCAACATCACCGACGTCTCGGTGCTGGGCTCCGCCGGTATCGCCTTCGTCGCCTTCTGCCTCGCCGCGTCGAGCATCTACCTGGTCAACGACGCGATGGACGTCGAGTCCGACCGCAACCACCCGACCAAGCGGTTCCGGCCGATCGCGGCCGGCGTCGTCCCGGTGACCCTGGCCTATGTCCTCGCCGTCGTCCTCCTCGTCGGCTCGATCGGCATCGCGTTCCTCGCCAACTGGCAGACGGCCGTCGTCATCGCCATCTACCTGGTGATCCAGCTCGGCTACTGCTTCGGCCTGAAGAACCAGGCCGTCATCGACATCTGCATCGTGTCGTCGGGCTTCCTGCTGCGCGCCATCGCCGGTGGTGTGGCCGCCGAGATCGTGCTGTCGCAGTGGTTCCTGCTCGTGATGGCCTTCGGGTCGCTCTTCATGGCGGCCGGTAAGCGCTACGCCGAACTCCAGCTCGCCGAACGCACGGGCGCCAAGATCCGCAAGGCCCTCGAGTACTACACGACCACCTACCTGCGCTTCGTGTGGACCCTGTCGGCGACCGCGGTCGTGATCTTCTACGGCCTGTGGGCCTTCGACAAGGGCTCCGACCACGACACCAACGTCGCGTACGCCATCTCGATGGTGCCGTTCACCGTGGCGATCCTGCGCTACGCCGTCGACGTCGACGGGGGTGCCGCGGGCGAGCCCGAGGAGATCGCGCTCGGCGATCGTGTCCTGCAGCTGCTCGCCGTGGCGTGGCTGGTGTGTGTGGGTGTCGCGGTCTATGCAGTCAATTGACGGATCGCCAACCGGATTCCGGGCGCTGACGACCGGCCGCACCAAGGTCGCGGCCGTCAGTTTCGTCGTCGGGGCCGCCGTCGTCACGACGTTCTTCGCTATCGGTGCGTGGCAGCGCCGGTGGATCGCCGACGACGGGCTCATCGTCCTGCGGACGCTGCGCAACCTCTTCGCCGGCAACGGTCCGGTCTTCAACGCCGGGGAGCGGGTCGAGGCGAACACGTCAACCGCCTGGACCTACCTGCTGTGGTTCTGGGCGTGGATCACCGACGGTCAACTCGAGTACGTCGCGCTCTGGGTGGCGCTGGTGTGCTCGGTCGCCGCGATCCCGATCGCGATGTACGGCAGCGCGCGCCTGTTCGGGACACGCATCGGCGGGCTCACCGGCGACGGCTGGACCCTGCTGCTGCCGTTCGGCGCGGTCATCTACATCGCCATTCCGCCCGCGCGCGACTTCGCCACGAGCGGGCTCGAGAACGGACTCTGCATCTTCTGGGCGGCCGTCCTGTGGTGCCAGCTCGTCGCCTGGGCGCGGCGCGGCCCGCGCACGAGCCGCAGGAGCGCGGCGGCCACGCTCGTACTCGCCTTCACCGCCGGTCTGGCGCCGCTGATCCGGCCCGAACTGGCGATCCTCGGCGGCCTCGTCCTGCTGCTGGTGTTCTTCGCGCCCCTCGGCTGGAAGATGCGTCTGGGCGTCGTCGTGGTCGCGGGGACCCTGCCGGTCGGCTACCAGATCTTCCGCATGGGCTACTACGCCCTGCTGGTTCCCAACCCCGCGGTCGCGAAGGACGCCAGCGGTGCCAAGTGGGACCAGGGCTTCGCCTACCTGACCAACCTCTTCGGCCCCTACGTGCTCGTGCTGCCGGTCGTCCTGGCGGCGGTGGCCGGGGTGCTGCTGGTCGTCGGCGGCCGCATGCGGTCGACGAGGGCCGACGCCACCGGTGCCGACGCGACCGCGGATTCGGGTGACGCAACGGCCGACTCGACGACGGACACCCGGCCGTCGCGACTCGCCGGATGGTCGCGCCGGCTGCAGTCCTCGACCGCGGTCGTGACCGTCGTGGTCCTCGCCGGCATCGTGCTGATCGTCTACTGGATGCGTCAGGGCGGCGACTTCATGCACGGCCGGGTGCTGCTCGTTCCGATCTTCATCACCCTGTTGCCCTTGATGGTCGTGCCGGTGACGATTCCCGCCCACGTCGGTGCGGCGTTCCGTCGCCGGCCGTCGACGGACTCCGAGTCCGTGATCTCCGACCCGGTGGACGACGCCGCTCCACCGGTGACCGCACCCGACCCCGCCGACCGCCGGCGCGCGCGGGCCCAACTGGTCGGCGCGGTCGCCATGAGCGCCATGTGGATCACCGTCGTCGTGTGGGCGGTCTCCACCCACGCCAACGTGCTGCCGAACGCGGGGATCGACATCGGACGCAGCGGCATCGTCGACGAGCGCCGCTTCTACGTCACCAACATGGGCAACGAGAACCCGGTGACGGCCGAGGACTACCTCGACTATCCGCGCATGAGCGCGATGGTCGAGAAGATCGACGAGTACCGCGAGGACGGCGGCGTCATCCTGCCGTCGTTCAACTACGACGAGTGGTACGTGGCGCAACTTCCCGGCGTGATGCCGAAGGGTGCCGAGCGGCAGGTGACCGTCTACTTCCTCAACCTCGGCATGACGAGCATGAACGCCCCGCTGGATGTGCGCGTCATCGACCAGATGGGTCTGGCGTACCCGCTCGCCGCACACACCGAGCGTCTCGAGGACGGCCGCATCGGCCACGACAAGATCCTGCCGAGCGAGTGGGTCGTCGCCGAGGCCGGGGCATACCCGCGCCGCCCCGTGCTGCCCGGTTATCTCGACGAGGACCTGGTCCGTCAGGCCCAGGTGGCGCTGCAGTGCCCGGAGACCAAGGACCGGTTCGCCTCGTTCGAGGCGCCGTGGTCCTTCGACCGCTTCAAGCACAACCTGCGTCAGGCGTTCATCTTCAACAGCTACCGCATCCAGCGTGAGCCGGAGTACGAGATCCAGCGCTGCGGCCTGGAGATGCCACCGCCGGTGAACCCACGCTAGTTACGCGCGCCCGGGCGCGGCACCCAACCACACGACACCAAGAGAATCCCGAGAAAACGCGGGGTCGAACCTGTGGAGTTGCCGTCGAACATCTCGGATCGGTAACGTCCCCGTGGGCGCGGCCGATAGAAAGGTCGTGACTGAGGCGTTCTGAACTGCTGGGACGCCGAAGTGACGGGGGTTGTGATCGCGATCACATGGTTTGTCACGTTCGGGGGCATCGAATAGGCTCGCCGACGGTGAATCGCATGCGAGAACGACTCGTGAACGACGTCGCGCCGCGCAATGAGCCGGGGGACGAAAAATGTGTGACGCACAAGGACCGGTAGGCCACCGGGGACCATGAGTTCCGGCCGATCGGCTGAAGAGGGAGATTCTGTACATGCGTGAAGCTGCCACCGAGGCGCCGAGGCCTGCGCGCAACCGGATGAGCAACCGGTTGATCGCCGCTTTCGTCGCCATCCTGACAGTTGTGGGACTGACCGGTGTCGTCGCCGGCCAGGCCAACGCCCGGATCGGCGGAACGCAGGTCGGCAAGCAGGAGTTCTGGGTCAACGGCTGCGGGATGCCGAACGTCAAGGTCCGCGCCTGGAAGAAGCCCGGCAACTACAAGACCGTCATCCTCCTCGACGGCATGCGCGCCCAGTACGACTACAGCGGCTGGGAGATCAACACCAACGTCCAGGAGATGGTGAAGTCCGGCGTCAACGTCGTCGAGCCCATCGGTGGACCCGCGAGCTTCTACACGGACTGGGACGCACCCAGCAACTTCAACCGGCAGCCCTACCGGTACCGGTGGAACTGCGTCATCAGTCGGACCCTGATCAGCGCGCTCGACGCCCGTGGTTTCCGCGTCGGACCGTCGAAGCGCTACGCCATCATGGGCCTGTCCATGGGCGGTAACGCCGCACTGGTCCTCGGTGCCCAGAACCGTCAGCACTTCGACCGCGCCGGCTCGCTCTCGGGTTACAACTTCCTGAGCGCGCCCGGCATGCGTACCGCGCTGCGCCTGGCGATGCTCGACGTCGACCCGAAGCCGTGGAACATCGACGCGATGTGGGGCCCGCCGTGGAGCATCCGCTGGTTCCAGAACGATCCCTTCTGGAACATCGGCCTGATGCGCGGAATGAAGGTGTTCGTCGGTTCCGGTAACGGTCTGTTCGGCCGCTACAACGCACTGCCCAACGTGTTCGACGACCTGTTCAAGGGTTCGACCCTCGAGCTGCTCGCCTTCACACAGTCCAAGGCCTTCGAGGCCGCGGCCTTTGTCCAGGGCGTCCCGCTGATGACCTACTACGCCAACGGCACCCACGCCTGGGGCTACTGGCAGGACATGATCTGGAACGCCAAGAACCGCGGGTTCTTCCGCTGATCTGACATCGCCGGTCCGCCGGCCACACGACGCCCCGCTCGGGTTTTCGGGCGGGGCGTCGTCGTGCGTGGACCCACCCACCTGCTCCCTGAGGAGCGCCCGGAGCTTGCGGAGAGCGCGTCACGAAGGGTCTGGCGACCGAGGTTGCGAAGCAGGCCGGGATATCAACTGTCACACAAATCCCACGTGTCACAGCGTGGCGTGCGGACAGGCCTCGCTGTGGCGTGTAAGAAACTCCTGAGGCGTTTGATACTCATGATGCACGTGTGACTGACGGGGAATCGGTCACGACGCTGCGGGCGCCGGCGTACAGGGGCGAAGGAGTTCTGGAGAGTGATGCGGCGAAACAGTGGTACAGGCAGGGTCGACGCGCGACCGGCTGACGCAGGACAGGGTGACGCGCGCCCGGCCGGTCGTCGGGCGACCCTTCGCCCGGTGACGGCGGCCGTGGTCGCGCTGGCGACCGCCGCGGTGCTCGTCATCGGCAACGGTCTCGCCGGCGCCGAGCCCGCTCCGGCCCCGCCCGCGCCCCCGGCGTCGCCGAGCGCTCCGGCGCCCGCGCCACCGAGCTCGCGCGCCCCGGTCGCTCCGGCGTCGGTGCCGGCCGCCCAGCCGGCGAGGGTGACGAACACCTACTGGTACACCGACCGGCGCGTGGCCCTGTGGGTCTACTCGCCGGCGATGAACACCAACATCCAGGTGCAGATCCTGCTGGCCCGTGACTGGCACGCGAAGCCGAAGGAGAAGTTCCCGCAGCTGACGATGCTCGACGGTCTGCGCGCGCAGGACGATCAGAGCGGCTGGATCATCAACACCAAGATCGTCGACTTCTATAAGGACAAGAACGTCAACGTCATCCTGCCGATCGGTGGTGAGTCAAGCTTCTACACCGACTGGAAGGAACCCGACCGCGGCAAGAACTACAAGTGGGAGACGTTCCTCATGCGGGAACTGCCGCCCATCTTGGAGAACGATTGGCGCTCCACGGACGTCCGCGGCATCGAGGGACTCTCGATGGGTGGATCCGCGGCGATGATGCTGGCCGCGCGCAATCCCGGCTTCTACAAGTTCGCGGCGTCGTTCTCGGGGATCCTGCAGCTGAGTTCGTTCGGCATGCCGCAGGCCATCCAGTTCGCGGTGCGCGACGGTGGCGGCTACGACTCGATGAAGATGTTCGGTCCGCCGTCCGATCCGGCGTGGAAAGAGCACGACCCCTATCTGATGGTCGACAAACTGCAGGGCACGAGCCTGTACGTCTCCTCGGGCAACGGCATGGTCGGGCCGCACGACAAGCCGTCGGACATCCCGATGCTCGCGACCAACTATTCCGGCGTCGGACTCGAGATGCTGAGCCGCGTGACCTCGCAACAGTTCGCGATCCAGTTGAATCGCAAGGGTATTCCGGGCCAGGCGAACTACCGGCCGTCGGGCACCCACACCTGGCCGTACTGGGAGTTCGAGATGATGCAGGCGTGGCCGCAGGCCGCCGCGGCCCTCGGACTGTCGCGCGACGCGGTCGCATGCCGCGTCGACGGCGCCTTCCGCAAGGTCTGGGACGCCAACAAGGCGACGCTCGGGGGCTGCCTCACCCCGTCGTACCCGGTTGCCGGTGGCAAGGCACAGGACTTCGCCGGCGGACGCATGTTCACCGGCCCGAAGGGTCCGAAGATCGTCACCGGCGCGATCGGTGGCGCCTACGTCGCTGCCGGTGGACCGAGCGGACGTCTCGGCAAGCCGACGACCGACGAACTCCCGACCCGCGACGGCAAGGGCCGCGTCAACCACTTCGAGCACGGCCGGATCACCTGGACGGCGAAGGACGGCACCAAGGTCCTGAAGTGACGGTCAGAAGGAGGGGACGGGGCGCCGACGGTGCCCCAACCTCGACCCCACGTGTGTACGGCCTGAAACTTCGCTGAGGAATCGGACCGTTACCGCAGGTGGTGCTGGTGCGGCGGCCGGAACGGCCTCGCGCGGACGGTAGCCTGACGTGGTGTGCGACGCAGGGTGCCCCTGCGTTGCGATCGGCCGCAGGCCGGACGTGAGTGTCGCCGGACGAGACCGTCCGGCGGTGCGTTGATCTCGACCCGAAAGGTTCGGCAGGAAGTGGCGATGACAACGAAGTGTGTGCGGCTGGTGCTGGCCGTGACGGGCCTCGCTCTCGCGCTCGGGTCCGTGTCGGCCTGCGCCGATGACTCGACGGCCAGTGCGCCGATCACCAACAACCCGGTCACGACGACGTCGCTGTATTCGGCCGCTCCCTCGACGAGCGCGTCGCAGGGTTCCACATCCGAGGAGACCACCCCGTCCACGCCCGGCGGCACGTCGGAGCTGCCGGCGACCGAACCGAACCCCAGCACGAAGGTCCCGGCCAGCTTCCCCGGACCCAGCGGCCAGCCGCTCGACGACAAGGCCCGCGCGTATCTCGCCGCGTTGAAGCAGCAGGACGTCACGTTCATGGGTGACAACGACAATTCAGTGGCCCTGACGATGGCGAAGTACGTCTGTGGTGCCAAGCAGAAGGGCACCGACCCGAGCATGGTGAAGGCCTTCGTCACCGCCTCTGTGGGTCCGGGGGCGGACAACGTCGAGGAAGCGAACTCGAAGGCCGACAAGGTCATCCGCGCGGCCGAACAGCACTACTGCTGACGTGGCCGCTCGACGCAACGCCGCGGGCCGCATCCGGAAGGGTCCCGTCCGGCGGCTCGGCGCTTTCGCGCTGCTCCTCCTCGCGCTCGCGGTCATCGCGATCGTGCTCATCGTCGTGCTGGTTCTGGTGTGGCTGGCTCCGGGACCCGCGCCGATCGGCCCCGGCGGGCCGTCGACGACCCCGCCGTCGAAAGAACGGCCGGATGCACAGCCTGCGGACTGCCCGGACGTTCTGACCGTCGTCGTGCCCGGCACCTGGGAGTCGAGCGCCGACGACGATCCGTACGCGCCGTCGGCGAATCCGAACTCGTTGATGCTGCGCGTGTCGCGTGCCCTCTCGAATGACTTCGACTCGTCCCGCAGCGAGATCTACACCGTTCCCTACACGGCGCAGTTCCGGAATCCGACCAACCTCGCCGACCGGCAGGCCGATTACAACGTGTCACGCACGCAGGGATACAAGCGCGCGGCGGGCAAGATCATCTCCACCAACGAACGCTGCCCGCTGACGAGCTACGTGATCATGGGATTCAGTCAGGGTGCGGTCATCGCCGGCGATCTGGCCAGCAACATCGGCAACGGCCGGGGCGTGCTCGAGGACGGTGACCAGGATCTCGTGCTGGGCGTCGGGCTGATCGCCGACGGTCGGCGCCAACCGGGTGAGCAGAACGACATCGAGCCGAGCCCGAACGGCGTGGGCGCCGAGATCGCGCTCGGCGGCATGGGCAACCTCGTTCCCGGCATCTCCATGACCGGCCCGCGCACCGGCGGTTTCGGCGATCTCCGCGACCGGGTTCAATCCATCTGCGCCCCGGGCGATCTCATCTGTGACTCGCCGACGATCGTCAACCCGCTGGCGGCGGTGTCGAAGCTGGCGAACGCGGCGTCGAATCCCGTCCACGCGATGTACGCGACCACCCGCTACTGGGAGAACGACGGTCAGACCGCGACCCAGTGGATGTACGACTGGTCCAAGGATCTCATCGAGGACGCACCCCAGCCGAAGCACAACTGACCGGCAATCTGCCGGTCACGGCTGACCGGATGGAAGCGTCTCGGACGCGACTCACCCGACCGGGCGCATCGTCGAACTAACCGGCCGGTAACCTCTTGTCGCGGCTGCGGCCGATTCGTTTGGCGGCGCCGTCACGCTGCATTAACGTGTTGGGCTGGCCCGAGGAACACCGCAGTGCGCCGCAGACGCCGCACGCGACCTCACCAGCCGGCGATCACGATGAGAGGACAGCGATGACGCAACCCCCGAGCGATGCCGGTGCCACCTCGGCCGGATTGCGGAAGTTCCGCTTCGGCGCGGGTGGTGAGGGCAACAAGGACGAGGGCGGCGCCCGCAAGTTCGTCAAGCTCGCGCAGACCGCCGAGGAGTACGGTTACGACACCTTCGCGGTGCCCGACCACCTCGGCAACCAGGTCGGTCCGCTCGCGGCGCTCGGCGCGTTGACGCAGGCCACCAGCACGATCCGCCTCGCGACATCGGTGCTGGCCAACGGCTGGCGTCATCCCGCCCTCCTCGCCAAGGAGGCCAACACCATCGACGTCCTGAGCAAGGGACGACTCGAGCTGGGCATCGGCGCCGGGTGGATGAAAGAGGAGTTCGACAAGGCCGGGATCGAATTCGAGTCGCCCGGCGTCCGCATCCGTCGCCTCGACGAGGCGCTGACCGTCCTCGACGGCCTGATGCGCGGGGAGACGGTGAACTTCGACGGCGAGTTCTACCAGATCAAGGGCCTCGAGGGCAGTCCGCGGCCGCGGCAGGGACCGCGTCCGCCGATCGCCGTCGGCGGCGGCGGACCCAAGATGCTCGCCCTGGCCGCCAAGCACGCCGACATCATCTCCGTCGCGCCCGGCACCACCACCGACGGCAAGATGAAGCTGTCCGACATGACCATCGAGAAGACCGCCGAGCGTGTCGGCCGGATCCGGCAGGTCGCCGGCGACCGGTTCGACGAGCTCGAACTGAACTGGACGATCGCTGTCATCGTCATCACCGACGATCGGGTCGCCACCGCCGAGATGGCGCTGAAGGCGCTCGAACAGGGCTATCCGCCCAACATCGCGCACGACACCGAGTTCACCGTCGACGACGTGCTGACCTCGCCGTACATCGCGATCGGGAGCTTCGACGAGATCGCCGACCAGATCCGGGAGGTGCGCCGCCGCACCACCATGTCCTACGTAGGGGTGTTCCCCACGCAGATGGATGCTTTTGCGCCCGTGCTGGCGCAATTGAAGGGGGAGTAGGATGGCCGACGGTCTCGCGAGTCAACAGCGAGGTGACGGGTCGGTGAACCCGGGGGCGCGCGTCGAAGGGCGACGCGCGCTCATGCGAAGCCGAGCATGACGAACGCGAGTTTTTCGTTGGGTAACTGGACGTGCGCTACCGTATCCCGCGGTCGGCACAGGACGTGGACAGCAGGACTGCGTGGTGGTGTCGCCAAGACCTCGCCGGAGAACTGCGCCCGCGTGGGGGAGTCCACGAGGGGGCACAGGAGTAATGAATGCTGAGTACTGAACTCGAAGACTTTCTCGATGAGACCGGGAACATCTCTTTCACCGAGGAAGCGACCCTGGTCGACTACGTCGAGCAGAACGTCCGCGAACAGGCCGACACACTGGCCTACCGGTTCATCGACTACAGCCGCGAACGCGATGGCGAGCCCCAGGATCTGACGTGGGCGCAGTTCGGCAAGCGACTCCGCGCCGTCGCAGCACGTCTGCAGCAGGTCACCAAGCCGGGCGACCGCGTGGCGATCCTCGCGCCCCAGTCGCTGGAGTACGTGATCGGGTTCTTCGCGGCGCTCTACGCCAGCAACGTCGCCGTCCCGCTGTTCTCCCCCGACGAGCCCGGACACACCGACCGACTGCACGCGGTCCTCGACGACTGCAAGCCGACCGCGATCCTCACCTCGACGAAGTCCGCCGAGGCGGTGCGTGACTTCTTCGCGCCGCTGCCGGCCAAGGAGCGACCGCGCGTCATCGCCGTCGACGCCGTCCCCGACTCGGTCGGGTCGAGCTGGGTGGCACCGGTCGCCGGTCAGGACCACAACAAGGACACCGTCGCCTACCTGCAGTACACCTCGGGTTCGACGCGCGTCCCGGCCGGTGTGGAGATCACCTATCAGGCGGTCGCCGCGAACGTGCTGCAGATCTCCGACACCATCGGCATCGATCGCAAGGCCCGCGGCGTCACCTGGCTGCCGATGTTCCACGACATGGGTCTGCTCACCGTGATCCTGCCTGCGCTCGGCGGCCGCTACATCACGATCATGAGCCCGCAGGCCTTCGTTCGCCGTCCCGGTCGCTGGATCAAGGAGCTCGCCGCCGCCGACGGCGCGGAGACCTTCGCCGCGGCTCCCAACTTCGCCTTCGAGCACGCCGCCGCGCGCGGTCTGCCGAAGGAGGGCGAGGAGCTCGACCTCTCCAACGTCATCGGTCTGATCAACGGGTCGGAGCCGGTCACGGTCAGCTCGATGAAGAAGTTCAACGAGGCGTTCGCGCCGTACGGGCTGCCGAAGACGGCGATCAAGCCCTGTTACGGCATGGCCGAGGCCACGCTGTTCGTGTCCGCGACGCAGCGCGAGAACGAGGCGAAGGTCGTCTACGTCGACCGCGACGACCTCAACGCCGGCAGTTTCACCCTCGTCGACTCCGACGCGCCCAACGCGGTCGCGCAGGTGTCGTGTGGTCAGGTCGCGGTGAGCCAGTGGGCCACCATCGTCGACACCGAGACGGCGACCGAACAGCCCGACGGCCATGTCGGGGAGATCTGGTTGCATGGTCTGAACATCGGCGCCGGCTACTGGAACAAGCCGGAGGAGACCGAGGAGACATTCCACAACAAGCTCGTCACCCCGCTCCCGGAGAACAGTCACGCCGAGGGTGCGCCCGCGGACGCGATCTGGATGCGCACCGGCGACTTCGGGGTCTGGCTCGACGGTGAGCTCTACATCACCGGGCGAGTCAAGGACCTGGTGATCGTCGACGGCCGCAACCACTACCCGCAGGACCTCGAGTACAGCGCGCAGGAAGCCAGCGACGCGCTGCGCCCCGGCTTCGTCGCCGCGTTCTCGGTGCCGGCCAATCAGTTGCCGGGCGAGGTGTTCGAGTTCGCCGGCAGCGGTTTGAAGCCCGACGCCGACGACGCGTCCGAGCAACTGGTCATCGTCGCCGAGCGCGGACCCGGCCGCAAGGCCGACCCGCAGGAGGTCGCCGACACCGTGCGTGCCGCGGTGGCCCAGCGTCATGGCGTGATGGTCCGCGACGTCCTGCTGGTTCCGGCCGGCTCGATCCCGCGCACGTCGTCGGGCAAGATCGCGCGGCGCGCGACCCGTGCGGCCTACATCGACGGCAGTCTCCGGGGCGGCTACAAGCAGACGGCGTTCCCGGACGCCGAGTAGCGAATCTGCGGACCCGGGCGGGGTGAGTGCGTCGAGTTGCCGCGCCCGGACACCCCGCGGGCTGATAATGCACCCGGCACCAGTTCAGGTGCCCCGAGATCAGTAGTCTGGAAGCGATGTCTGAACTGAATACCGACGAGGCCCGCAGTATCGATTCCGCCGCGGCCGGCACCGACGGCGAGACCGCCGGTGACCTCACTGTCGACCAGCTTCGTGATTGGCTGCGCGAGTGGGTGTCACAGGCGACCGGGCTCCCCGTCGAGCAGATCGCCGTCGACCGTCCCATGGAGGAGCTCGGTCTCTCGTCTCGCGACGCCGTGGCGCTCGCCGCCGACGTCGAGGACAAGACCGGGGTGATCCTCACCGCGACGGTCGTCTACAACCATCCGACGATCGCCACGCTCGCGCAGCGCATCATCGAGGGCGATCCCGACGAGGGCGCCGACGGCGATGCGGACACCTTCTGGCGGCGCGAGCGCAACGCGGACGACGACATCGCGATCGTCGGGCTCTCGACCCGGTTCCCGAAGTCGGGCACGACGCCCGAGTCGACGTGGGACGCGCTCATCGCCGGCGTCGACGGTGTCTCGGACCTGCCCGCGGATCGGTGGTCGGAGTTCCGGTCCGATCCCCGGCTCGTCGAGATCCTCGACGCGGCCAACACCAAGGGCGGTTATCTCGACGACGTCCGCACGTTCGACGCCGACTTCTTCCAGATGAGTCCGCGCGAGGTCGAGATGGTCGACCCGCAGCAGCGTCTCGCGCTCGAGCTGACCTGGGAGGCACTCGAGCACGCGCACATCCCGCCGAGCGATCTCAAGGGTGCGCCGGTCGGTGTGTTCATCGGCTCCTCCACGAACGACTACCAGCTGCTGGCGACCCTCGGCCTGAGTGAGGGCGCCGAGGACACCGCCGCGTATGCGCTGACCGGCACCTCCACCGCGATCGTCGCGAACCGGGTGTCCTACTTCTACGACTTCCGCGGGCCGTCGATCGCCCTCGACACAGCGTGCTCGTCGTCGCTGGTGGCCGTTCATCAGGCCGTCCGCAGCCTGCGGACCGGCGAATCCGACCTCGCGCTGGCCGGCGGCGTCAACATGATCATCAACCCGGCGGCCACCCTCGGTTTCGACAAGATCGGCGCCCAGGCGGCGGACGGACACGTGAAGGCGTTCTCCGCCGACGCGGACGGATTCATCCGCGCCGAGGGCGGCGGATTGTTCGTCCTGAAGCGACTGTCCGACGCGCGTCGTGACGGCGACGACGTCCTCGCGGTCATCGCGGGCTCGGCGGTCAACAGCGACGGTCGCTCGAACGGCCTGCCGGCCCCGAACCCCGAGGCGCAGGTCGACGTCCTGCGGGACGCCTATGCCGACGCCGCGATCGATCCGCGCACCGTCGACTACGTGGAGGCCCACGGCACCGGGACCATCCTCGGCGATCCGATCGAGGCCGACGCCCTGGGCCGCGTGGTCGGTCGCGGACGCCTCCCCGGCTCGCCGATGCTGCTCGGATCGGTCAAGACGAACTACGGCCACATGGAGTCGGCCGCGGGCGCGGGTGCTCTGGCCAAGGTCGTGCTCGCGATGCAGCACGGCACCATCCCGGCGTCGCTGAACTACAGCGGCCCCAACCCGTACATCCAGTTCGACGCCAACAATCTCAAGGTCATCCCGGAGGCCACCGAGTGGCCGCGCTATTCCGGTCATGCCGTCGCCGGTGTCTCCGGATTCGGTTTCGGCGGCACCAACGCGCACGTCGTCGTCCGCGAGGTGAGGCCCGAGGATCTCGCGCCGGCGTCCGCGCCCGCAGGCGATGCGGGCGCATCCGAGTTGCCGGCGTCGGCGTCGCTCGTCGACGAACCCGATCTCGACGACGACGTCTACCTGACCGAGGCCGAGCGTGCCGTGCTCGCCGCGCAGGCGAAGAACGTCGATCCGGTGATCGAGGAGACCGCGTCGGATCCGGCCGCCGGCTTCGCACCGTGCGCGGTCGAGGGTTCGGTTGTGCCGCTGGTCATCTCGGGCTTCCTGCCGTCGCGTCGGCGCAAGACCGCCGCGGACCTGCTCGAGTGGCTCGAGTCCGACGAGGGACGGTCGACGCCGCTCGCCGACATCGGCCGCGCGCTGGCACACCGCAACCACGGACGCTCGCGCGCCGTCGTCATGGCCCGTACGCACGACGACGCGATCACCGGCGTCCGTGCGGTGGCCGAGGGCAAGAGCAATCCGCTTGTCTACTCGTCGGATTCGCCCGACGCCGCGTCCGCGGTCTGGCTGCTCTCCGGCTTCGGTTCGCAGCACCGCAAGATGGCCAAGCAGCTCTACACCGAGAACCCGATCTTCGCCAAGTACGTCGACCGGGTCGACGAGCTGGTGCAGAACGAGCTCGGGTACTCGATCGCGGAGATGTTCGTCGACGACGAGCAGACCTACGGCATCGAGCAGAGCCAGGTCGGCATCTACACGATCCAGGTCGCGCTCGCCGACACCCTGCGGCACCACGGTGCCGAACCCGGTGTGCTCGTGCCGCATTCGATGGGCGAGGCCTCGGCCGCGTACATCAGCGGCGGTCTCTCGCTCGAAGACGCGACCCGGGTGATCTGCCAGCGCTCGCGCCTGATGGGCGAGGGCGAGTCGATGCTCCAGGGCGACGACATCCGCCTGATGGCGCTCGTCGAGTACAGCGCCGAGGACATCACCGACGTCCTCACCGACTACCCCGACCTCGAGATCTGTGTCTACGCCGCTCCGACGCACACCGTCATCGGCGGACCGGAGTCGCAGGTCGACGCCATCGTCGAGCGTGCCGAGAAGGAGGGCAAGCTCGGACGCAAACTGGCGACCAAGGGCGCCAGCCACACCTCGCAGATGGACCCGCTCCTGGGCGAGCTGGCCTACGAACTCACCGGTATCACGCCGTTGCGGCCCACCACCGGGTTCTACAGCTCGGTCGACCGCGAGGTCTTCTACCGCGCCGGTCACGAACCCGTCCACACGATCGACTACTTCACCAAGGGTCTGCGCCACAGCGTGTGGTTCAGCCAGGCGATCGCGAAGTCGGTGGAGAACGGCCACCGCACCTTCCTGGAGCTCTCGCCGAACCCGGCCGTCCTGATCTCCGTTGCCGCGGTGACCTTCTCGGCTGGGCTGCACGACGCCGAGCTCATCGAGACGCTGCGGCGTAAGGAGGACGAGAGCTACGGACTCGTCAACGCGCTGATGAAGCTCTACGTGCACGGACATCCGGTCGACGTCGCGTCGCTGTTCGGTCGCGGTGGTCACGCGGCCATTCCGCGTACCCGCTTCGAGCGCAAGGAGTTCTGGCTCACCGCGAAGATCTCCTCGGGCGGCTCGGCCGGCACGGTCCCGGGATCGCACGTGGCACTGCCCGACGGCCGTCACGCCTGGGAGGTCAACGCGGCCGCGGTCACCGATCCGCGTGAACTGGTGCGTGCCGCGGCGGCCCAGGTCCTGGCGAATGCGGCTGTCGGGGCGTCGGTCGCGCACAGCGCCATCCCGGCATCGGGAACCCTCACGACGACGCTGAGCCCGCATCCCGGCGGTGCGGCGGTGACCGTGCACGCCAAGGCGGACAAGAACTTCCAGCTGCTGTTCGAGGCGGCGGTGACCGGTGACCTCGACGACACCGCAGGCGAGGTCACGGCCGCGCCCGCAGCCCCGGCACGGTCCGGTGCCGAGGTGTTCGCCGATGACACGGTGGTCGTCGAGGACGACGTCGTCGACGACATCGGCAACCGATGGAGTCCCGAATCCGGTGAGACGGTGGGTGATCGGCTCGCAATCATCGTCGGCGAGTCCATGGGCTACGACCCCGAGGACCTGCCGCGCGAGATCCCGCTGATCGAGCTTGGTCTCGACTCGCTGATGGCGGTGCGGATCAAGAACCGCGTCGAGTACGAGTTCGACATCCCGCAGCTGCAACTGCAGGCGATGCGCCAGGCGAACCTCGCCGACGTCGAGAAGTTCGTCGACTTCGCGGTGACGCATCGCGATCAGCTCGACGATCTCGCCCAGAATGCCGCCGGCGGTGGCGAACTCGACACCGCGGCGCTCAATGCCTACATCGACGAGCAGAACGCCGGCGGTGGTGAGTCGGCAGCCTCCGCACCGGCCGGCCAGTCCGACAAGCCCGGCGAGCAGTCGCCGGAGCCGAAGTGGCACATCGCCGAGGATCTGGCCGACGTCGAGCAGGCGGTCGCGAACTCGCCCGAACCGGAGGTGTCGTCACGCGAGGAGGCGGTCGAGGAGTCGGCCGCTCCCGCGGCAACCCCGAAGCCGGCCACCGACATCACCTCGCAGCGGGCCGTCGCCGAGGCGGCCGGCTCGGACGTGCCGCCGCGGGATGCCGCCGAGCGCTTGACCTTCGGCACGTACGCGGTGGTCACCAAGGCCTCGGCCGGCGGCATCTTCAACAAGCTGCCGGTGCTGTCGGAGGACGTGGCCCAGCAGCTCACCGATCGCCTCAACGAGCGTACCGGCGGAGATCTCGACGTCGAGGACATCCTCGACTCCGAGACGATCGAGGAGATGTCGAACTACGTGCGCGAGCATCTCGATGCCGGCGCGTCGACCGACGGGTTCCTGCGCTACCTGCGCCTCGTCCCGGACGGCAAGAAGGTCTATGACCCGTCCGCCGGCGATCCGACGCCGATCCTGCTGTTCCATCCCGCGGGCGGGAACACCTCCGCCTACGAGGCGCTGCTGAAGCGTCTGCCGGCGGACCGGCCCGTCATCGGCTTCGACCGTGGAGTCGAGGGATCGATCGAAGACCGTGTGCGCGAATACCTTCCGCGCCTGCGTGAGCTGCAGCCGAACGGCCCGTACGTGCTGGTCGGCTGGTCCTTCGGCGGTGCGCTCGCCTATGGCGTCGCGCAACTCCTGCGTGAGGCCGGGGCAGAAGTTGCCTTCGTGGGCCTCATCGACGTGGTGCGCCCTCGCGCGGACATGACCGAGACGCCGGACAGCAAGCGGGCGCGGCTCGAGCGCTGGAAGGAGTTCGCGATCCGCAACTACGACCTCGACCCCGATGTACCGATCCCGATGGATCGGCTCGTCGAGGCCGACGACGAGGGGCAGTTCGCGATCATCATGGAGATGATGTCGATGTCGGGCACCAAGATCCCCGGCGGCATCATCGAACACCAGCGGACCTCGTTCATCGAGAACCGCGTGCTGAGCAGCATCGCGCCGGAACCCTACGACGGCAAGGTCGTGCTGTACCGGGCCGACAAGATGCACGCCGGCGCCGTCGAACTCGAACCGCAGTGGGCCGAGATCGACGAAGACGGCCGCTGGGGTGAGGTCGTCGACGACCTGGAGATCATCCACGTCGGCGGTGACCACCTCTCGATCGTCGACGAGCCGTACATCGCCAAGATCGGCAACGACCTGGCCGCGCGGGTCGGACGGCTCGATGAGCAGTAGCGGCACGGCTGCTCATCGTCAATCAGTGGTCGCGTAGAAAGTGAGACACCGTGGCTGACACCACCGCAGGCAAGCTCGCCGACCTCCGTCAGAAATTGGAGGCCGCTCGCGAGCCGGGAGGCGAGAAGGCGCTCGCGAAACGCGCGGCGAAGGGGATCTGTTCTCCGCGTGAGCGTCTGAGCATGCTCTTCGATCCCGGGACCTTCGTCGAGATCGGTGCGCTGGCGAAGATGCCGGGTGCGGCCGAGAGTGGTTACGGCGACGGCGTGGTCACCGGACACGGGCTGGTGCACGGGCGCCCGGTGGCGGCATTCTCCCACGACCAGTCGGTCTTCGGCGGAACCGTCGGTGAGATGTTCGGCCGCAAGGTCGCCTCGCTGATGGAGTGGGCGGGCAAGATCGGCTGCCCGATGGTCGGTATCAACGACTCGGCCGGCGCGCGGATTCAGGACGCCGTCACCTCACTCGCGTGGTACGCCGAGATGGGTCGCCGCAACGATCTGCTCTCCGGTCTCGCGCCGCAGATCTCGGTGATCCTGGGCAAGTGCGCCGGCGGCGCGGTCTACACCCCCGCCAACACCGACATCCTGGTGGCCGTCGAGGACAAGTCGTACATGTTCGTGACCGGACCCGATGTGCTGAAACAGGTGAACGGCGAGGAGATCTCGGCCGAGGACCTCGGCAGCGCGCACAATCAGGCGCGGTGGGGCAACATCCATCACGTCGCCCCCGACGAGAAGTCCGCGTTCGACTGGGTCCGTGAGTACCTGCAGTACATGCCGTCGAGTGCCTACGAGCGGCCGCCCGTCGTCAACCCGGGTCTCGAGCCGGAGATCACCGAGTCCGATCTGTCGCTCAACGACTTCATGCCCGACAACGACAACGCCGGGTACGACATGCACGACATCATCATCAAGCTGTTCGACGACGGCGCCTTTCACGAGGTGGGAGAGTTGTTCGCGCCCAACATCATCACCGGGTACGCACGGGTCGACGGCCGGTCGGTGGGTGTGGTCGCCAATCAGCCGAGCGTGATGTCGGGTGTGCTCGACACCGACTCGTCGGAGAAGGCAACGCGTTTCGTGCGCATCTGCAACGCCTTCAGCATCCCGTTGGTGTTCCTGGTGGACACCCCGGGCATCCTCCCGGGTCTCGCGGAGGAGCAGAAGGGCACCATCCGACGCTCCGGCCGCTTCCTGTACGCCTACGTCGAAGCCGATGTCCCCAAGGTGACCGTCGTGCTGCGCAAGGCTTACGGCGGCGCCTACGCGGTGATGGGCAGCAAGCACCTCGGTGCCGACGTCAACTTCGCCTGGCCGACAGCGAAGATCGCGGTGATGGGCGCCGAGTCGGCGGCCGCGGTGCTGACCCGACGCCAGACCGAAGGTCTCTCGGCCGCCGAGGCGGACAAGATCCGCCGCGAGTTCATCGACTTCTACAACACGATGATGGCCACCCCTTACCTCGCCGCCGAGCGTGGCTACGTCGACGCGGTCATCGAACCCGCCGAGACCCGGTTGCAGCTCCGCAAGGCGTTGGCGCAGTTGCGCGACAAGGAGGTCCTCAAGACCCCGCGCAAGCACTTCCTGATGCCGATCTAGCGACGGGCCTCGCTCCGCTCTGAGGTGCGAGCGCTACCTGTACCGCCCTCCGCTCCCTGATCCGAGAAAGTTGCAGATCCCCTGCTCCCTGAGGAGCGAGCTTGCGAGCGTCACGAAGGGTCTTGGTGACTCGGGTCGCGAAGACCCTTCGTGACGCGCCCTCCGCAAGCTCCGGGCGCTCCTCAGGGAGCAGGAGTAGACGCGCCCTCCGCAAGGTCCGGGCGCTCCTCGGGGAGCAGAGTGCGTGGTAGTGCGCGGGTAGCAGGACTGCCTAGTTCTTCACCGCCCGCATGGGTCCCGGGGTCCAGAGTCCGTGGTGGGTGTCGGTGGTGATGGTCAATTCGGCGTCGGTCTGCGGGAGGATCGGGGTCAGGCTCTGAAGCATGCCCCAATCCTTGGCCCAGTCGTTGCGCAGGTACGACGGGTACACGCGCGGCCGCAACTCGTTCTCGATGATGCCGAGCGGGCCGCCGGAGTCGCCGGCCATCCAGCGCTGCGAGTTGACCCGTTCGCCTTCGCGGTCCGGCGAGATCCGCCACTCCGGTGTCTCCAGGACCCCGTACTTCACCTGGGCGGGACGCTGGCACGGGAAGGCGAGACCGGCCTCCCAGTCGATGAGCACCGGATCCTCGCTGCCCACCAGCGAATTCAGCGTCACCATCGACGAGACGCGCGGCGGGGTGACGGCCAGCCACTGGTCGCGCAGCGTCGAGGTGTCCTCGGCGAGAACGCGGACCACCGTCGCGCCCGGGGGCGCCTGGTCCATCGGGAAGCGCAGGTTGCGCCACTCGGGGGCACCACCGATGTCGAGCGGCACCATCTGACCGGCCGGTGCCACCGTGCCGTCCGGCGCGACGCGGCCGAACTGCAGTCGCACTCGCTGTCCGGGCCGGGTGACGGCGAGGTCGTCGATGTACTCGACCTGCCCCGCCACCGACATCGTGACGAGCGGCTGCTCGCCGGAGGGGTTCTCCGGCAACTGATACCAGTCGGACGTGAGGCGACCGGTGCCGCTGGGGGAGTTGTAGGTTCCGAGGACCGGGGTCTGGCTCGGTGACAGACCGAACGGCAGCTTCACGGTCGACCCGTTGACGCCGGCCTGGGCGGTCTGCCCACCGCTGGTGTCGCTGGAACCGGTCGTGGTGTCGGTCTCGGCGCCGGTGCCGTCCTCGGTCGGATCGGACTGGGTGCGGTCGACTTCCGCGGTCGAGGTGCCCGACGAGGACTCCTCGGCTTCCTCTTCGGTCTCCTCGGACAGGTCCGACGCCACTCCGTTGGGGTCGAACCCTTCCATCCCGGTTCCGGCCAGCGCGGCGCCCGGCGACGGGTTGTCCTGTCCCGCCACTCGCGCGGGTGACAGCAGTCCGGCGTTCGGATCGTCCTCCACCAGTACGGCATCGGCGAGTGCGCACGGCTGTCCTTGGAGCGCGTTGACGTTCGAGCTCAGCCACGACCACGAATTGCGCTGCGTCCAGTCCGCTTTCGCGAATGACACCAGGGTGAACAGCAACATGATGGTCGACACGACGATGATCGACGGGCTGCGGAGTCGGGCGAACACCGACCGCGACGCACCGGTCCGGACGGCGTCGTCGACGTAGTCGTCGCGGAAATGCTGCCACAGACCGAGGGCGGTCAGCGCTACTGCCACCGCGAGGATCCCGGTCCAGAGCGGGATGCCCCGGACGTCGGGAACCGCGTCCCGCCAGGGGATTCCGTAGCTGCCGACGTACCACCACTGGTTGCGTCCGGAGAACGCGAGCGCCAGGACATATGCGCAGGCGGCGGCGAACAGGGTCCGGTTGCGGCGACGACGCATGATCGTGCGATCGGCGCAGGCGGTCGCCACTGCGGCGAGCGCGCCGCCGATCGCGGCGTACACACCGAGCTGGTGGGTCCACTTGGTCGGCAGGAATGCCATCAGCACGGCCGAGCCGGCGACCATGGCGACCAGACGCCACGTGGGTGCGGTGGCGATGCCGGGCAGGCGGCGCCGGTTGAGCAGCATCACCACGACCAGGACGAAGCAGGTGAACACGATGAGAATGCCGAAACGCCGGGCGATTCCGCCATCGGCGGTCGGATTCATCAGCATGTAGTAGCGCATCGGCTCTTCCCACCACTTGTTGGTGGGGCCGACCTGTCCGTTGACCGACACCGCTTCCAGGATCGGTGCCAGCGGCTGGTCGGCGAAGATCTCGAACATCACCGCGAGCCCGGCGGCGAGAATCGGGAGAAGCAACGGCCACAGACCGTCGCGCTTGCGGCGCACCGCGAGACGTTTGATGAGCGGCCGGATGCCGGCGATCAGGGCGATCGAGGCGATGACGCCGGTGGGATGGATGGTGAGGGTGAACGCCGCGGAGATGATGCCGATCGTCAGCGGGAAGAACCGGCCGGTGGCGATCGCGCGCTCGACGCACACCCAGGTGAAGATGGTGCCCAGCGCGATGAGCGGCTCGACGCGCAGTCCGTTGTTGTACGGCATCCACACCGCCAGGAAGACCAGGGCGGCAGCCCAGATCGCCGGCGTCGACTCGCGGACGGCCCGCCCGAGACGGGGGATCGCCGCCCGGCTGATCAACCACCACGACGCCATCGCGAACAGGAACGGCAACAATCGCAACCACGGCGTCGCGGTGCTGATCTCCATCCACGCCGACAGGTAGTGGTAGTGCCAGCCGAACGGATCCTGCGGGACACCGAAGTAGCGGTAGTAGTTGTCGAGATAACCGGCCTCGCCGGCGATCCGGCCGACCGTCACCTGGTATCCGTCGTCGGCGGTGTTGCCGCCGACGAACAACCAGATCAGCAGCACCAGGGTGACGACTCCGTCGACCGGGCGTACGCGCCACCAGCCCGCCGGGAAGATCTTGTGATGGCCGCGCGCGTCGCGGGCGTCGAGGACCGCCAGCGCGGCAAGGGAGAGGATCGTCGACGCGATGCCGAGGACCAGCAGCCAGAACTTGAGTGTCGTGGGCGTGGAGACGAACCGGGTGTCGATGGTCGACCGGAAGGAGAGTCCGTCGGTGCTGACGTCGGCCGGAAGGCTCGAGTACACACCGATGATCTGCGGCCGGGCGTTGGGATCCCGCAGATCGAAGGACCGGACAGCGCCGGCCTCATCGTCATTCGGCCCGCTCCCTCCGCTCCCGGCGCCGGCGGCGTTCTCCGGCAGACCCTGGATCGACCCCCGCGTGCCCTCGGTGTCGGATTCGACGACGATCCGACAGTCCGGCGCCGACTGTGCGGCCGCGCGAGGAGTGTTGAGCAGCACGACGTTTCGTTGCACGACCTGGAGCGAGTCAGCGGTGGCCCGGACGAAGAGGCCGACCTTGCCTGCCTCCGCGCCGCCTTCGGGCACCGTCGACAACAGCACTCCGCCGGACGCGGGCAAGGACGCGCCGAGTGCACACGGAACCGTGACGTCCATCGAGACCGGGACGAACGACACGTTCGGTGCGGCGACGTTCGCCACCGAACCCTGTTGCGGCCAGGTCAGTTCGGCCTTCGTGTAGTCGACCGGCAGGAACGGGCTGAGCAGTGCTAGCAGGATGCCCACGATGCCCGCGGCCATCGCGACGATACGCGCGGTGCCGGCGTGGCGTTCGGCGAAGCCCGGGCGGCGGTCACTCACGAATGACGCGGTGTCGGCGGGACTTCGGGAAGAAGTGTCGGTGTCTGCCACGTCTGCCTGGTTCTCTCCGGTGTGCCGCGTCGCCGGTTCGGCGTGCGAGTGGTCGGGGTCAGTCATCTTCGGGCACCACCCTGATCGGGCCGGGGCGCGACCATCCCCAGGTGGTCGACGTTCCCGTCTGCACCTCCGCGGGTCGCGCCTGCGGCACCAACGGGGTCAGGCGCTGCAGGTTGCCCCACTCGCGGTACCAGTCGTCGTCGAGGTAGGTGGCGAGGGTCGACGGCCGCGTGAGCGCCTCCACCGGCGCCAGCAGTCCGCCGTCCTCGGTGGCCATCCAGGTCTTGGACTGCGAGTTGGCGATCCACGACTCGGGCAGGATGCGCCACTGCGGGAGGTCGAAGACGCCGTGGTGGGCGGTCATCGGACGCTGGCACGGGAACACCGCGCCGGCGGCGAAGTCGATGAGCACGGGATCGGTGGAGCCGACGACGGTCTGGAGGGTCTGCAGCACCGGGGCCCGCGGCGGGGTGACCGCGAGCCATTGGTCCGGGTCGAGGTTGTTGTCCCGGGCGACGATCCGCATCACGGTCGCATCAGCGGGAACGCGGTCCATCGGGATGCGCAGGTTTCGCCACGGGCGGTTGGTCCGCTCGGGGTCGATCGGGATCGCGGGCGCGCCGACCTCCTCGAACTGTCCGTTGGCAGGAACATTCGGCCCGCTCGCTTCGCTCCCGGCGCCGGCTTCGGACTCCCTACCGAACTGGACCTCCAACGCCTGCCCGAAGTTCGGGACGCCGTCCCGGTCGAGCGTGAAAACCGCGCCGGCGGCGGTGATGACGATCAGCGGCGAGGAGTCGCGGGCGGGCAGGCGATACCAACCGGTGGTCAGAGTGGCCTGGCCGCTGTTGGTCTCGTGGCTCCCCAGCACGGGTGTGGTCGCCGGATCGAGACCGAACGGCAGTGCGGCAGTGCTGCCGTTGACGCCGCGAGGCCCGACGCCGCCGGTGGTTCCCGGGTTGCTGCCGTAGACGATGAACGTCTTCGACAGGTCCGCCGAGGTGTTCATCGCGCCGGGTTTCTGGGCTCCGGCCTGCGGCGTCAGATCGGGCTTCACCCCGTCGGGACGGAATCCCTGGGACTGACCCTGCAGCGTCGACGACGCCGTGCCGCCGTCCGCCGGCGTCAGCATGCCGCGATTGGGATCGGGTTCGACGAGCACGGAATCGGCCATCGCGCAGGTGTTTCCGCGCGCGGAGTCGAGATTGGCGGACAGCATCGTGAAGGTGTCCGCGCGGCTGGTCGCGGCCTTCGCGAACACCGCGAGTTCACTGACGACGATGAGGACGGCGATCACCGCGATCGGCGCGGAGGCGACCCCGATGCGCCAGCCGGCGGGCGCGGCACCGCGGTCATGGGCGAGGCCGGTCTCGTCGACGAAGTCCATCCGGAGGTGTTGCCAGATGGCGAACAGCAATGCCACCACCGCGAGCGCGAGGAGCACGGTCGACACCTGGATCCCGGCGACGACAGGTGCCTTGTCGAACCAGGCGATGCCGAAGTTGTAGGGCCACGGCCAGGCGTTCTTGCCCGCCGCTGCGGCCGCGCACGCCACCAGCAGCCCGGCGACCAGGATCGACAGGTTGCGGAGCGTGCGGCGCGCCGCCTGCCCGATCGCCACGCAGGCGACGGCGGCCAGCGCCGCGCCGAGGCCGGCGAAGATGCCGAACTGGATGGTCCACTTCGTCGGCGTGAACGACAGGAACAGGATCGTCAGCAGGGAGGCGCCCAGTGCGCGCCACACCGCACCCGGATCGAGGCCGTCGATCCGCTTGCGGCGCAACATGATCGCCAGGACGACGAACATGGACACGGCGAACAGGAGCACCGGGATGCGGCGGGCCAGGGCGCCGTCGGTGGTGTTCACCGCGAGGAAGTAGTAGCGCAGGAGTTCCTGATACCACGCCAGCGTCGGACCGACCGAGTAACGGATCCGCAGGGCCTCGAAGACGGTCGCGAGGGTCTGGTCGCGGAAGACGATGATGACGACCAGCGCCACACCCGCGAGAAGGGGGGCGAGCAGCGGCAGGAGCCCGTCTTCGGCGCGGCGTCGGACCAGGATGCGGAGCATGGGCCGGGCGCTCGCGATGAGCAGGGCGAGCGCGACGAGACCATGCGGGGCCAGGGCGAGCGTCAGCGCGGCAGTGAATGCGGCGATGACGGCCGGCAGCATCCGTCGCGTCGAGACCGTGACCTCCACCGCCCACCAGGTCGCCAGGGTGCCGAGGACGATGATTCCCTCGCTGCGCAGCCCCGAACACATCGGGAGCCAGAACGCGAGGAAGACCGCCGCGCCGGTGAGCATCGCCCACTGTGACCGCCGCACGGCGCCACCCAGGCGGGGCAGTAGGACTCGGCTGAGGATGAACCAGGCGGCCAGACCCGCGAACAGGGACGGGAGCCGCATCCACAGGCCGGTCGTCGAGATGGTCGACCAGTACGCCAGGAAGTTGTAGTACCAGTCGAACGGCGCTTCGGGGATGCCGTAGAAGCGGTAGTAGTTCGCGAGGTATCCGGTGTCGGCGGCGTTGCGCCCCATGTTGAGGATGTAACCGTCGTCGGGTGACCCCGCCCCGAGGAAGTGCCAGACCACCAGCGTCACCGTCACGCCGATGTCGGTGGGGCCGGGCCGCAGGACCCGGCGCCACCGGAGGCGCCGGCCGACTCGTCGGTGATAGCCGTGGATGCGGTCGAGGCGTCCGACGGCCACGAGCGCGACGATCGCGGCTCCGACACCGACGACCATCACCACCCACTTGAGGATCGACGGCGACGAGTCGAAGCGATCGTCGATCTCGAGGCGGACGTCGACACCCGGGGCGGCCCGGAGCTGTTCGGGCGTGAGGTCGGTGAAGATGCCGGCGATCTGCGGGTTCGACGCCGGTTCGGCGAGGCCGACGGCGCCGCCGCCCGCGATCGCCGGTCCCGGGGGCAGACCGACGAACTGCGCGCCGGTCGTCGTGGCGTCGGAGAAGATACGGAGTTCGGTACAACCGGCCAGCGCGTCCCGCGGCACCGAGGCGAGCGTCTTGTTGCGGTTGGCGACGGATACGCCGTTCGCGTCGGCGACGACGAACAGCCCGTTGTCCCGCGCATTCACCGCGGCCGCGGGCATCGTCGACAGCACGACGGTCGACGTGTCGGCGGGGGTCGTCGACAGCACGCGACACGGGATCGAGATGTCGACGTTCCGGGCGGTCTGCGCCACGAGCGGAGCCGTGACCGATGCCGAAGTGCCGGTCTGTTGTGGCCATGTGATCGACGCCGTCGAGGTGCTGACGGGCAGGAACGGGGTCAGGATGCCGGCGACGACGGCGATGAGCCCGGCGACCGCGGCGACGAGCGCGACGGTGCGGGACTGCGGTGCGCCGGACGCACGCTGGGCAGCAGCTCCAACGGTGGTGTCGGCGTTGCCAGCGGACACTTCAGGCGACTTCGGCACAGGCGCATCGTAGTCAGCCATGCTGTGACAAACCCAAATCCCCTGACCGGATAGCTCGACGTGGCCTGGGTGGCTTCGACACGGCTCCTCGCTGCGCTCGTCACCTGCTCAACCAGCGGGAGAGGCGAGGCCGCCGGATCCCCTCCTGCTGGCCGAGCAGCGTCGTCCGAGCGCAGCGAGGCAGCCGGCTCCCCGCCCGCTGGCCGAGCAGCGTCGTCCGAGTGCAGCGAGGCAGCCGGCTCCCCGCCTGCTGGCCGAGCAGCGTCGTCCGAGCGCAGCGAGGCCGCCGGCTCCCCGCCTGCTGGCCGAGCAGCGTCGTCCGAGCGCAGCGAGGCCGCCGCGTCCGTCGAGGTCACTTCCCGCGCGCGACTCGGATCAGGAGAACCGCATGAGGATCGAGTGCACGGCCTGGGTGACGGTCATGCGGTCGTAGGTCTGCACGAACTCGAAGGTGCGCTCGAGATCGGGACCGGCGTCGTGCTGGTCGCGCGCCGAGAGCAGCGCCGCGAAATGCGGCCCGAGGACGGCGACATTCCACTCGTTGATCAGGTCGTCCTCCGCGTCGAGCGGCGCGCGGTGGACGTTCCCGTCCCGGATGTCGGGCAACCCGACTCCGTAGACCCCGGCCAGACCGGTCTTCTCCGACATCTCCCGCCACCGCTTGGCGGTTCGCGAGGTGAAGTGTTCGGCGAACTGGAAGGTGCCCAACACGATCGCGGCGCCACCGATGGCCGCCTGCTCCTCGAGTGCCTTGCTCATCTCGATGAGCAGGCGTTTGTTGCCCATACGCGGCGGGATCGAGGTCGACGCGATGCGGTACGGCGTCGACTTGTCCGGGCCGGGGGTGGTCCACACCGGCATCTCGGGCAGCGGCACGACGGTCCGGCTGGCGAGGACGGACGGGTCGGTCACGGCGGGATACAGGTCGCCGATACCGAAAGCGGCGCCCATCGTCTGGGCGGTGATCCGGGTGGCCTCGTCGTCGACGCCCTCGGCGATGACGACGGCATGGCTGCGTTCGGTGTGCGCGGCCAGCGCGTGGGCCAGGTGCGCGGCGTCGGAGTTGGTCTGCGACGTGAGCAGTTCGGCACCGGTGACGATGATGTCGGGTTCGACGAGGGAGAGCAGCGTGGCCGCGTGCTCGCTGCGGACGAGCCCGTCGACGCAGATGATCTTGCCGGCCGCCCGGGCGCGGGCGACGCGGGCGAGTGTCCGCTGCGGGCTGCGTTCGACGGCGTCGGGGAGGATGACCATGACGTGACGTTCGAGGCTGCGCGCCGTCTCGTCGTCGAGGTTGTCGATCAGGTCGAGATCGAGGGAGACCAGCAGCGGCAGGATCTTGGCCAGCGACTGCGCACGTTGGGACGCGGCCATCTTGCGCTTCCGCTCGTCGAGCACAGGGTGTTCTTCGACAAGACGGGCGGCGCGTTTGAGGGCGGCGGCGGTGGCGAGCCGGGTACCGGCCGGCCCCCGGAGCTGCAGTTCGACGGCGGCGAGAGCGCCATCGGACAGCCGGCAGACCGGCGCGAACTGCATGTGGAGCTCCAGATCATCGAACAGGGTGAATGATCGCGTTTCGGACACACGTGCCTCCCCGTCAGAGCGGAAGAGCGCCCCGATCGATCTGGTGGACGCGGATTGCTTCACATCCTGTTCGCGGCGTTAGCCTGTGGCCAGCGTAACAAACCACGAACGGTGGACATGGTCGAGAAGCCCTTGGTCCCTGAGGTCCCAAGCGGCGCAAGGTATTCGGCTGTGAATCCGGGTGCGGGTGTCAGTGCCTGTTCGTAGGTGTTGGGTACGGAGAGGTGTTACCGCGGCCGCGACCAACTGGGCGGAAGGTCGCGACCGCGGTTCCGGGGCGGGTCCGGGGGTGTGGTGACCCGCTACTCGGTCTGTTGCGCCAGGTCAGCGGGCTGCGTCGGCCGCTGCCTTTTCGCCGCTGGCGCCGGCATGGGTGAGCTCACCGGTGTAGCTCTCGAGGTGTGCGCGGACGAACCACTGGAACTTCTCCAGTTCGGCGGTCTGTCCGATGAGGATGTCCTCGGTGATCGGATCGATGTCGCCGATCTTCTTGATGCCGTCGCGGTGCGAGGTGATGAACCCGTCATAGACCAGGTCGAGCGCGCCGAGGTGTGCCTGCGCGGTGTCGCGTCCGATGGAGTAGTCGTTCCACGAGCGGTCGTTCTCGATCGCCTTGGCGGTGCCCTTCGGCGACGCTCCGAGCGTGGCGATGCGTTCGGCGATGGTGTCCGCGTAGCCGCGGACGAGCTCGACCTGCGGGTCGATCATCTCGTGCACGCCGATGAAGTTCGCGCCGACCACGTTCCAGTGGATGTGCTTGAGGGTGAGGTGCAGGTCGTTCAGCGCGCTGAGGCGCTCCTGCAGGATGCCCACGACCTCGTTGGCGGCTTCGTTGCTGAGTCCAGGTGCGGTGAATGAAGGCATGTCTCGAAATTAGGCCGGTATCGGCGCCGTGACGAGGGCTGCCGGCCATGAGTGACGGAACCGAGACAGCACATCACAGTGAGATAACGAAGGTCTCGAGCGTGTTTGCCGCACCGACCGTGGGGAAAGGGAAACCCCAGGTCGGCGCGGTGTCAGACACCAGATCAATACCCGCTGGAGCGCATCGGCGCGGGGTCGTACAACCCTGAACGGCGAGCCGTCCCGAGGTCAAGTTCCGCAGCCGGCGCCGGGATGATCTCGGTGAACTTCTGCAGGCCGCCCCAGTCACGTCCCCAGTTGTTACGGAGGTAGGTGGGCAGGAGGGTCGGACGCAGCATCGCCTCGGTGATGCCGAGCGGGCCGCCCGCGGTTCCCGACATCCAGGTCTGGCTGTTCTTCCGGGTGGCCTCGGCGTCGGGCATGATCCGCCACTGCGGCACCTCGAGGACGCCGTTGCGCACCTTCATCGGCTGCTGGCACGGGAAGACCATGCCGGGCAGCCAGTCGATGAAGACCGGGTCGGTCTGACCGACCACGTCGTTGAGCGTGGCCAGGGTGCTGACCCGCGGCGGCGTGACCGCCACCCACTCCGACGGTGCGGCCGCGGTGTCGGCGACCTCGACCCGCACGACGGTCGCCCGCTGCGGCGCATCGGCGAGCGGGAACCGCAGGTTGCGCCAGGTCGGGGTCTCGCCGATGTCGATCGGGAACATCCGGCCCAGAGCAGTCACCCGACCGTCGGTCTCGACCCGGCCGAACTGCATCGTGACCTTCTGGCCGGCGTGGACCACCCCGATGCCGTCGACCGCCTCCACCGAGCCGGCGACCGCCATCGTCAGCAGCGGGGCGTCCTCGGAGCGTTCGGGCAGCTGGTACCAGTCCGAGGTCAGCGACCCGGTGCCCGACGGCGAGCCGTAGCTGCCCAGCACGGGCGTCACGGCGGGGTCGAGTCCGAACGGCAGACGCACCGTCGATCCGTTGACGCCGCGGGCGCCCTGGCCGCCCTCGGTGCCGCCCTGCGCGGATGAGCTGTCGGCGGATTCGTCGGAACCCGCACCGGTCTGGGCGCTGTTCTGCGCACCCGAGGTGGTCGACGACTCGGTGCTCTCGGTCGCGTCGACCGAGAGCCGCCCGGGTACGCCGTTGGGGGTGAATCCGATGGCGTCCGGGCCGGCCAGCGCGGCGGCGACACTCGGCGCCGGCCGTCCGTCGACGGCCGCGGGTCGCAGCAGACCGGCGGTGGGATCGGCCTCCACGAGGACGTCGTTGGCCAGCCCGCACGAGTTGCCGGTGAGGGCGCGTGCGTTGGACTTCATCCACGACCACGAATCACGCTGCTCGTAGGCGCCTTTCGCGAACGAGGCGACCATGAACAGCACCATCATCCCGGCGATGACCGGCAGCGGGGAGAACTTCAGCTTCGAATACCACTTGTCGCCGCCCCGGGTTCGGGTCGTCTCGTCGACGAAGTCGTCGCGGAAGTGGAACCACAGACCCGCCAGTGCGGTGGCGACCGCGGCGACGAGGATGAACCAGGCGATGTTGATGCCGCCCACCGTGGGTGGGCGGTCCCACCACGGGACGCCGTAGCTGCCCACGAACCACCAGCCGTTGGTGCCGGCGAAGGAGATCCCGGTGATCGCCAGCACCGCGGCCGCGAAGAAGCTGCGGTTGCGGCGCGATCGCAGCACCGCCGGCGCCATCATGGCGCCCGCCGCGGCGGCGAGGCCCGCGGCGATACCCGCGTACACACCGAAGTGGTGGGTCCACTTGGTCGGTGTGAAGGCGATGAAGAACATGGTGCCGAGGGTCACCGCGACCAGGCGCCAGATCGGCGCGCGCGCAACGCCGTTCGGGTGCTCCCGACGGAGGAGGCGGAGCAGTACGACGAAGAGGCAAAGGATCATCGCCAGCACGCCGAAGCGTCGTGCGAGCGTGCCGTCGGCTGTCGGAAGGATCAGGTAGTAGTAGCGGATCGGCTCCTGCCACCACTCGAGTGTCGGACCGACGTCGGAGGCGACCTTGTTGCCCGCGATCAACGGCGCGAGCGGCTGATCGGCGAAGATCTGGAACAGCACAGCGGTGCCGGCGGCCAGGATGGGGGCGAGCATCGGGAGCAGGCCGTCCCGGGACCGGCGCGACACCAGGGTCTTCACGATCGGTCGGATCCCGGCCAGCAGTGCGGCGACCGCCATCAGGCCGCCGGGCGCGAGCGCGAGGGTGAAGGCGGCGGTGACCACCGCGACGGCGTAGGGGAGCAGTCGGCGGGTCGCGATTGCGCGTTCCACGCAGCACCAGGTGAGCAGAGCGCCGACGGCCTCGGCCGGTTCCGGACGCAGACCGTTGTTGAACGGCAACCAGATCGCGAGGAAGACGAACGCGGCCGACCACACCGCCGGCGTGCTGTGCCGCACCGCGCGGCCCAGGCGCGGGATCACCTCTCGGCTGATGAGCCACCAGCCCAGCAACCCGAGGAGGAAGGCCGGTAGTCGCATGAACGGTGCCGCGACGCTCACGTCCGTCATGGCCGAGATGACCTGGAAGTGCCAGCCGAACGGGTCCTGCGGCACACCGAAGTAGCGGAAGTAGTTGTCGGCGTACCCGGCGTCTCCGGTGATCCGGCCGACGATGAAGTTGTAGCCGTCGTCGGAGGTGTTGGCGCCCGCGAACCACCAGAAGGCGAGAATCGCGAACACCGCGACATCGGGCGGCCGGATCGTGAACCAGCCCGACGGCAGGAAACGCTTGTGGCTGCGGCCGTCCCGGCGGTCGAGGATGCCGAGCGCGATCAGCGAGACGATCGTCATGAGGATGCCGAGCACGATCGCGGTGAGCTTCAGCAGGGTCGGGGTGCTGACGTAGCGGGTGTCGATGGTGGCGCGCAGCGACAACCCGTCACGTGAGACATCGGCGGGCAGATCGCTGTAGACGCCGACGATCTGGGGACGCATCTCGTGGTCGGCCAGCGCGAAGCCGTGCGCGGCGCCGGAGTCCGCGGCCGGTTCGGGCAGGCCCTCGAATCGTCCGCTCACCCCCTCGCCGTCGGCCCGGAAGACGATGCGACAGTTCGGATTCGATTGCGCGGCCGCTCGATCGGTGTTCAGCAGGGCGACGTTGCGGTCGGTGAGGGTCAGAGCGTCGGACGTCGCCCGGACGAAGAGCCCGCGGGCCCCGGCGTCCTGGCCGCCTTCGGGGATCGTCGACAGCAGTACTCCGCCCTGGTCGGGCAGGCGGGTGGCGAGTGAACACGGAACCGACGTCTCCATGTCGATCGGCACGAAGGAGACCAGCGGGGCGGCGACATCGGAGACGTCGCCGCCCTGCGGCCACTGCAGTTCGGCGGTTGACTGATTCACCGGCAACAGCGGGGTGAGGATCGCCAGCAGGAATCCGAGCAGACCGGTGACGGTCGCGACGATCTTCGGGTTGACCCTGGTCGCCATACGGGACGTACGAGGCGTACGGGACTCACTCATCGGATTGGGGCTCCACCCTGATCGAGCCGGCTCGTGACCAGCCCCATTGCGTCGTCTGTGCCGTGTCGATCCGCGCGTCTGGTGCGTCGGACACGAGCGGGGTCAGCTTCTCCAGTGCGCCCCAGTCGCGCACCCAGTCGTCCTGCAGGTACGTCGAGACCGCCGATGCGGACGTGGTGGCCTCCGAGATCCCCAGCAACCCGCCGTCCACGCCGGCCTGCCACGTCTTGGACTGGGAATTGGTCAGCGGATAGTCACCCAGGATGCGCCACTGCGGGACCTGGGCGACACCGTGGGACACACCCATCGGCCGCTGGCACGGGAAGTGCGACGCCACCCCGAAGTCGATGAGGGTGGGTGCCGTCGAGCCGACGACCGCCTGCAGCGTCTGCAACCGCGGTGCGCGCGGCGGGGTGATCCCGATGAACTGCTTCTCGCCGAGGTTGTTGTCCTGCAGCGACAATCGCATCACGGTCGCACGCGGCGGGGCGGCCGACATCGGTACGCGCATGTTGCGCCAGGGCATGTTCAGGATCACGGGACCGGGGTCGATGGGCAGGATGTCGGGGCCGACCTGTTCGAAGTTCCCGTCCGCACCCGGGCGGCCGAACTGCACCACCATCTTCTGCCCGAAGTTGCGTACGCCGAAGGTGTCGATGGTCGAGACGGCGCCCGCGGTGCTGAACACCAGCAGCGGTGACGCCGCGCGGTCGGCGGGCAGGTCGTACCAACCGGTCGTGAGCCGGGCCTCGCCCGGATACCCGTAGCTGCCCAGGACCGGCGTGGTGGCGGGGTCGAGCCCGTACGGCAACTTGGCGGTGGAACCGTTCACGGTCTCCGGTCCGCGCCCGCCGGTGGTCCCGGCGCCCAGCCCGCCGGTGATCGCGAACGGGCGGGCCATACTCGCCGACACGTTCATCTGTCCGGGGCGCTGGCTACCCGGCTCGGGCTGGAGGTCGTCGGGAATCCCGTTCGGGGAGAACCCGACCGGGTTCTCGCCGCGCAGCGCCTGCGTCGTGGTGGCGCCGCCGGCCGGGGTGAGCATGCCGGCGTTGGGATCGAGTTCGACGAGGACATCGTCGGCGAGGCCACAGCTGTTGCCGCGCAGCGTGTTCAGGTTCTCGGCGAGTGCGGTCGACGCCGGGTACCGGGTCACCGCGGCTTTGGCGAACAGCAGTAACTCCACGATCACCAGCAGACCGGCGATCACCGCCAGTGGTGAGGAGGCGAGAAAGAGCCGTCGGCGATCGGCTCGGGTCTCGCCGGGCCCGGTGTCGGCATGTGCGAGACCGCGATTGGTCACGTAGTCCAGCCGCAGGTGTTGCCAGACCGCGACCGCGGCCGCGATCACGGCGAGGATGAGGAACAGCGTCGACGCCTGGTAGCCGGCGATGACGGGGGCGCGATCGAACCAGGAGATGCCGTATTCGTAGAGGAACGGCCACGAGTTGTAACCGGCCATCGCGGCGGCCATCGCGAACAACAGTCCGGAGACGAAGACCGTCAGGTTTCGCGCCGAACGCGCCGCCGACTGGGCCACGGCGACGGTGGCCGCCGCCGCGATCGCCGCCGCCAGCCCGGCGAGCACGCCGAACTGGATGGTCCACTTGGTCGGCGTGAACGCGAACAGGAGGAGGGTGACCCCGACGGCGCCGATGAGACGCCAGACGGGTCCCGGGTCGACTCCGCGAATCCTCGTGCGCCGCAACATGACCGCGACCGTGACGAACAGGCCGGCGAGCAGCAGGAGCAGCGGTACGCGACGGGTGAGGGCGCCGTCGTCGGTGACGACCGAGATGAAGTAGTACCGCAGGAACTCCTGATGCCAGGAGATGACCGGCCCGACCGAGTAGCGCAGCTTGATCGCTTCGAGGACGGTGGCCAGGGTCTGATCGCGGAACACCACGATGAGCACCACCATGCCGGCGGCGGCGATCGGCGCGAGGAGGGCGAGCGTTGCCGCCCAGCGGGATCCGTCCATCCGGTTCCGTCGGTCGATGAGGATGTGCAGCAGTGAGCGGGCCGCCACCAGCAGGATGGCCACGCCGACGACGCCGTGCGGGGCGAGCGCCAGGGTGAAGCCCGCGACTAGGGCGGCCAGTGCCGCGGGCAGGAGCCGCCGGGTCGCGATGGCGTATTCCGCTGCCCACCAGGTCAGTAGCGAACCGAGGACGATGATCCCCTCGCTGCGCAAGCCGCTGCAGAACGGCAACCAGAACGCGGTGAACGTCAGGGCGCCCGCCCAGATGGCCCACGAACTGCGCCGTACCGCGGGGCCGAGGCGTGGCAGCAGCACCCGGCTCAGGACGAACCACGACACGAGTCCGGCGACGAGTTGCGGGATGTGCATCCACAGCACGGACGGCGAGACCGACGACCACGCCGCAAGGAAGCTGTAGTACCAGTCGAACGGTGCTTCGGGGATGCCGTAGAAGCGGTAGTAGTTGGCGAGGTAGCCGAAACCGTCGGCGGTACGGCCCATGTTGAGGATGTAACCGTCGTCGGGCGAACCGGCCCCGAGGACGCTCCAAACCAGCAGGATCGCGGTGACGACCAAGTCGCTGGCCCGGGGTTTCAGTGAATGCCACCACGAGCGGGTGCGCGCGCCGATCCGCCGGTGGTACCCGCCGATGCGGTCGAGCAGCCCGAGCGCGACGACGGCGACGAGTACCGACAGCGCGGCGAGCACCATCACGATGATCTTGAGGATCGACGGGGACGACTCGTACCGGTTGTCGATGGCCACCTGCACGCGCAGGCCGTTACCAGCGGCGTCGCGTGCCTGTTCCGGGCTGAGGTTGCTGAAGATGCCGTCGACCTGCGGGCGGCGGTCCGGCGGCAGGGTCGTCGACTCGCCGAGCCCGACGAACTGCGCACCCGGGCCGGTGGGGGCGGAGAAGATGCGCAAGTCCGAACATCGGCTCAGGTCGGCGCGGGAGGCGGTCGCGGCGAGACTGTTCCGGAAGGTCACGGTGATCGCGGCGTCGGTGGCGGTGACCCACAGCGACGACGACTTCGAGCGTGGTGCATTGGTCGGCATCGTGGCGAGGACCACGCCGTCCGGTGCCGACGCCAGCGTCGCGCACGGAATGCGGGCGTCGAGGGTCTGCGGGGTCTGCGCGATGAGCGGCGCCATCACCGACGACGTGTCGGCGTTCAGATCCTGCCCGGCCGGCCACTCGAAACCGGCGTCGACGGCCTTGACCGGCAGCAGCGGGGTGAGGGCACACAGCACGATGCCGGCGATCCCCGCCACGATCGCGATCCACCGGGCGGTGCCCGCGGAAATCCTGGTCCCGTGCCCCGACGATTCCGGCCCCGACGAGGACGGTTCGGCGGAATCCTCAGGCGAGGTCGGGGCTGTCACAGGCACGGTGCCTCATCGTAAGCGACGTCCCCCGGGGTACCTAGGGCCCACCCCGCGGCTCTGGAGGTTGGTGACGGCCTCCGCAGGCTCCGGTCTCCCTCTGGGAGCAGTAAGTGGGCCCGCTCCGAGCACAACAGTTCTTTCGCAGTCCACGACGGCCGTCAGGCCACAGCTGCTGAGGGGCGGCCGGAGCTTGCGGAGGGCGCGTCAACCCCCTGCTCCCTGAGGAGCGTCCGGAGCTTGCGGAGGGCGCGTCACGAAGGGTTCCGCACTGCAAAGACAGTTCTCGCCCGCGGGCGGACACTACCAGCAACCACCGACAATTTAAGGTGGCAACTCCGCGCAGCAAAGATTCTGTTGGACAACGTATTTCGAGCTGCCGTTTACCCTTCTTTCGTGTACAGTCGAACGTACATTCGCAGCACGGGTTCTCGGGGGAGGTGACCGTCATGTTCGATTCCCAGCAGGTCGTCGGCACCGACGCGCCTTCGCCTCGTGTGGTCGAGTTGGTGGCCGATCTCCACCGCACCCTCGACAAGTTGCAGACCGTGGATCTGTCGCCGTGTACCGATGCCGAACTCGCTGAGGTGGCCGCGGAGACCGAACGCGCCATCGCTCGTCTGACCGTTGCCGGTGACCGGCAGATCGATCAGGCCGTCGCTCGCGACCTGCCCCGCAAGGCCGGCTGCCGCACCCTCATGCAGTACATGACGCACCAGCTACGAGTGTCGAACCCGATGCGCCGCCGTAAGCAGATGGACGCCACCGCCCACCGGACCAGCCTCGGCGGCGAGGTCCTCCCACCCGAATACCCCTGCCTCGCCGAAGCGTTCGCACACGGCGCGGTCGGCACCGCGCACGTGCAGGCCGCATTGGATGTCCTCGACCGCATCCCGGTCGCCGTCGACCACGACATCAAGGTCGCCGCTGAGCGGCAGATGGCCGAGATCGCCACCGACCACACCCCCGCTGAGATCACCCAACTCGGTGCCCGCCTGCTCGCCCACCTCGACCCCGACGGCACCCTGACCGACGACACCGACCAGAAACGACGCCGCGGCCTGTGGATCGGTCGGCAACGCGCCGATGGCACCGCCAAGATCTCCGGCACCCTGACACCCGCACTCGCCGCCCGACTCACCATGATGTTCGCCGTGTGGGGCAAACCCGGACTCAACAACCCCGACGACCCCGCCTCGCCCAGCGGGCCGGCCGGTGCCGCCGACCCCGACGCCCTGGCCACCGCAGCCGACCGCGACGGCCGCACCCTCGCCCAGTCCAATCACGACGCGCTCGACGCTGCACTCGCCGCAGGTTTCGCCGACGGCGCACTCGGCACCTCGCACCGCGGCCTGCCCGTCCAACTGATCATCAAAGCCGACCTCGGCGACCTCGTCCGCGAAGCCGGACTCGCGACCACCGCCACCGGAACCCTGCTGCCCATCCGGGACTTGATCGCGATGGCCGGTGACGTCCAGCCGTGGTTGGCGATCTTCAAAGACGCCACCACTGTGCCGCTGCACTTCGGGCGCGGCAGACGTCTGGCCACCCGCGAACAGCGCCTCGTCTCTTTCGCCCGCCCCGACGGGGAAGTGTGCTCGGCACCCGGGTGTGATCAGCCCGCCACCCAGGTCGACATGCATCACGCCCACAGGGATTGGGCCAAGGGCGGTCTCACCGACATCGACGACCTCGCCCCGGCCTGCCCGCGACATAACCGGATGGTCGGTGACCAGCCCGGGCAGTACACCACCCGCATCGCCCGGTCCGGACCCGACGAAGGCCGCTGCCTGTGGCGGTTGAACGCCGAACCCGGTGCACCGCCCAACCCCGAGCGCCTCAACCGCCGACCCGACATACCCCGGCGGTTCGCAGAACACCTGAACACCGTGCGCAACGAGATCCACGGACCTGCCACCAGGTCCGGCGATGACTCGCGCCCAACCCTTCGTGACGCGCCCTCCGCAAGCTCCGGGCGCTCCTCAGGGAGCAGCGGGCGCCCCGATGCCGTCGGCTACGGCGACCGCGGCCTCCGTCTCGAACTCGCTTATCGCGAACTGGTCCATCCGCGAACACCGCCGGAGCACCTCACCAGCCCACCGCTGACCCCGGTCGAAGCAGAACTCGCACGCATACTCACCGACCACCGGTGACGGCAAAGCAGATCGCCTCGCCGACTACCACCGCGGCGACCGGGCCGCCTAACCGTCAGTGCCGCAACGGCGCGGGACTCCACAGTCCGCTGCGGGTGGCGGTGCCGGTCTCGATCTCGGCGAGCGTGTCGACGTCGCCGTATGGCTCGTAGCGTTCGAGGGCGCCCCAGTCGCGTCCGATGTCGGCCATCAGATAGGTCGGCACCGCCGTCGCCTGCTGGGAGACCTCGAGCCAGCCGAGGGGGCCGCCGCCGAAGCGGTTCTGCCACGCCGACACCGCGGCTGCCAGGTCTGAGCCCGGCTTGATGCGCCACTTCGGGATCTCCGCGACCCCGACGTCGTGGGTGAACGGGCGCTGGCACGGGAACGCCAGGCCCGAAGTCCAGTCGATGTGGACCGGATCGGTGCTGCCGACCACGTCCTGCAGGGTGTCCATCTGCGGGATCCGTGGCGGGGTGAGCACGATGAACCGGTCCTCGGCGAGGTTGTCGTCGGTCGCGACGATCCGCACGGCGGTGGTGTCGGACGGCAGCTCGTCGGTGTTGTAGCGCAGGTTGCGCCACGACGGGCGCGGGCCCGGGTCGATGAGTTCGGTGTCGCCGGCGGCCTCGAGGTCGGCATCGCGGGTGTCGGGACCGATCGGGTCCGCGGTGTACTCGAGCATCACGTTCGGATTGTCGTACTCACCGGCCACCGACATCGTGAGCAGCGGGCGGTCCCGCCAATCCGGCGGCAGCGCGTACCACCCGGAGGTGAGGCGGGCCGGGACCTGGTCGAGCTTGGAGTAGCTGCCCATGACCGGCGTCGAGGCGGGATCGAGGAAGAACGGGAGCGCCGCGGTACTGCCGTTGATCCCGGGTTCGGCGATCTCGCCGCCGCCGGTACCGCCGGGGTTGGAGTTGACGATGTCGGGGGACTGCCAGACGTCGCCGGACAGGACACCCAGCGACCCCTCGCTGGCCGTCGACTCGAGTGCTGTCGGCACACCGTTGGGGAAGAATCCCGAGGTGGACGGCGCGCTGCCCGGTGCGGGCGGCGGTCCGCCGAGAGGGTTGGGCAGCGTCGGGTCGACCGGGCGGAGCATGTCGCGGTCGGGGTCGGACTCCACCCAGACCTTGTCGGCCATCCCGCACGGGTTGCCGGCGACGGCGGCGAAGTTGGACCGGGGTACCGAGTACGACGAGCTCTGGTGGATTCCGGCGAAGATCGCGGTGACGATCTGGAAGACGACCACCGCCATCGCCAGATAGGCCAGCGGGGCGGCCGCCATCGAGGCGACCAGTCGTCGGTACCACCGCTGATGCGCGGCGTCGGCGCCGGTGGATTCCTCGACGTGCGGATCGGTCCCGGTGAACGGCTCACGGAAGTGGAACCACAGCGCGACCAACAGCAGGGCGAGCGCGGCGTAGAGCAGCACGCTGCCGAGCATGATGCCGCCGATCTTGACCTGCTCGACGCCCCACGGCATGCCCCACGCGGAGTAGTAGTAGTACGAGTTCGGCGCGGTGAAGGCGAGACCGCCGATGAATAGGACGAGCGCGCAGAACAGGGTGCGGTTTCGCCTCGAGTGCATGGATTGCTGGCTGGCGGCGATGGCCGCGATCGCGGCGAGGGCGGCCGCGATTCCGGCAAAGACGCCGAAGTGGTGCGTCCACTTGGTGGGCGTGAACATGAGGAACACCAGCGATGCGAAGGTGATCGCGACGATGCGGCGGGTCGGGCCGATGGCGGTGCCGGGGATGCGGTTCTTGCGGACCAGCACTGCCGCTGAGACGACCAAGCCCAGGATCATGGCCAGTACCGCGAACCGACGGGCGATGGAACCGTCGGCAGAGAAGGCGAAGAGCGCCGAGTAGCGACCGATCTCGTTGTACCAGCTCATCGACGGCCCGAGCGCCGACTTCATGCTCGATGCCTCGACGAACGACCGCAGGGTCAGGTTCGAGAACACGACGAAGACGACGAAGGTTCCGGCGGCGAGGATAGGCGCGATGAGCGCCACGAACGACCATCGCAGCGAGCGTTTGCGATCGCGGTCGGCGGTCTCGGGATCGCCGGATGCCGATCCTGCGGATCCGGTGTCAGCGGAGGACAGTTCGGCGACGACGCGGGCTCGCTTGATGAGCGCCATGATCATCGGGCGTGCGCCGGCGATCAGTGCCGCCACCGCGAGCAGGCCCGTCGGGCCGGCGGCGATGCTGAACGCTCCGATCAGGCACGCGACGGCGGCCGGCAGCATGCGACCGGTGGCGATGGCCCGTTCGACCGAACACCAGGTCAGCAGGGCGCCCAGGCAGATGATCGGTTCGGGCCGTAGGCCGTTGTTGAAGGGGAACCAGCACGCGAGGAACGCGAACGCCGCCGTCCAGGCGACCATCGGGCGGGTCAGTGCGGCACGTCCCAGGCGGGGAAGAACTTCGTGACTCACGATGAGCCACACCAGGATTCCGCACAGCAGTGCGGGCAGACGCATCCACGGACTGGCCACGGAGACGTGGCTGAGCAGTCCGAAGACCTGGTAGTACCAGCCGAACGGTGCCTCGGGTGCGCCGTACCAGCGGAAGTAGTTCGCGGTGTAGTCGCTGTCCTGAGCCACCCTCGACATGGTCAGGAGGTAACCGTCGTCGGAGGTGTTGGGCCCGATCATGTGCCACACGATCAGCGCGCCGATCACCACGTAGTCGCGCGCATTGAGTCGCCACCACCGTGCCGGGAAGATCCGACGATGCCGTCGGCCGTCGGTCGAGTCCAGTGCTGCCAGAGCGGACAGAGCCAGTAGCGTCGACGCCACTCCGACGATCACGACCAGCCACTTCGAGATGGTCGGCGCGGTGTTGTAGCGCGAATCGATGGTGACGTGGGCGTCGAGTCCCGCGATGTCGGCCGCCGGCCCGGTGAGATCGGTGAAGAGGCCGGTCACCTGGGGGCGCTGGTCGGACGAGTACTTGAAGGCCTCTTTGTCCTCGGTCGTGCCGGCGAGTGGTTCGTCCTCGCCGTCCTCGTTTCGGGTGCCGCTCGTCATGCCGACGAATTCGGCGGTCACCGCGTCGGAATCGGCGTGCACGACGATCTCTCGGCACCCCTGGTCGCGCATGTCCTGCAGCGTCGCCGACACCAGCGAGACGTTGCGGATGACCACCTCGACGCCCTGCCGGTCCAGGGGCGCATCGGCAGCACCGGTCTTGCGGATGAACAGGCCGCGCTCACCGGACTTCGGTGCCTGCTTGGGCGTGGTGGACAGCAGCACCGATCCACCGGGCGGCAGGTCGTTCACGGCAGTGCAGGGAATCGAGACGTCGAGGTCGACGGGCGTGTAACCGATCAGCGGGGACGACACCGAACCGATCTGACCGTTCTGCGGCCAGTCGATTTCGGCCGTTCGCTGCGACACCGGCATGAGTGGGGTCGCGAGAGCGAGTAGGAACCCGAGCAGACCGGTGACGATGGCGACGATCCTCGCTCGTCGAACGGTCTGCGCTGGCACAAAGAGAGATGGTAGCCGTTGGGATGTCCCGCCCCGGTGGGCGGCGGTGCGGGCACCACGGGCGGGTGTCAAAGGCCGCGCCGCGGCGACGCAGGACCGCCGATCGCCAGGTCAGGGCCAGTATGGTGAACGCCATGTCCGACGCCGAGGTGCCCGACCGTCTGCCGATCCTGCTGCTCAACGGCCCCAACCTGAACACCCTCGGCACCCGGGAGCCCGCCGTCTACGGCTCGGACACCCTCGCCGACGTGGTCGACCTGGCCGAGCGCACCGCCGCCGAGCTCGGTTTCGGTGTACGCGCGGCGCAGACCAATCACGAGGGGCAGATGCTCGACTGGATCCACGAATCCGTCGGCGAGATCAGCGGCATCGTCATCAACCCCGGGGGATGGACACACACCTCGGTCGCCCTCGCCGATGCGCTCGTCGTCCCCGATGTCCCGATCCTCGAGGTGCACATCAGCAACGTCCATCGGCGCGAGGCATTCCGGCATCACTCCTATGTGTCACCGATCGCCGCCGGGGTCATCGCCGGTTTCGGCATCCGCGGCTACGAGTTCGCGATCCGCCGGCTCGTCGATCTGGTCGGCTGACCAAGCGGCACGGTTCCCAAGAACCGTCCAGGTTTCTCCCAGGGAGGGAGCAGTGGGCGCCGATAGCTTTCGTCGTGTGCACAAGCGAACCTCTGCCTCTGCCTCTGCCCCTGCCTCTGATCCTCGCCGCGTGCACGTAGCCATCGTGTCGGCGCTGCTGGCCGGGGGCCTGCTCCTCGGTGGCTGCACCACCGACGCTCCCAGCACGTCATCGGCATCGACCTCTGCGTCTTCGTCCGTGTCCTCCTCGATCACCACCGAAGACGCGACAACCACCGCCACCACGATCTCGTCGTCCGCCGAAGCCGCTCAGGCGTTCCTGGCCACCCTGTCCGATGAACAACACGAGCAGGTCACCTACGACTACGACGACGAGACCAAGACGACGTCGTGGTCGAACTTCCCGGTCACCTTCGTCGACCGCGCCGGGGTGAACCTCGCGGATCTGTCCGACGAGCAGCGGGCCGCCGCGATGAAGGTCCTGGAAGCGCTCCTCAGCGACGAGGGCTACGCCACCGTCACCGGAATCATGGGCGGTGACGAATATCTTCATGAGAAGAGCAGTTCGACGGAGGAGTCGCTCGGCCAGTACTACATCGCCTTCTTCGGCGATCCGTCTGATTCGAGTGCCTGGGAGATCCAGTTCGGCGGGCACCATCTCGGCATCAACGCCACGATCGACGGTGCGGCCGGTGAGATCACCTTCGCTCCCACACATCTGGGTATCCAGCCGGCGGTGTACACGGATTCAGACGGCAAGGAGGTCCAACCGTTCGACGGCATCTACACCACGGCGTTCGCGTTCTACGACAGCCTGACCGACGAACAAAAGGCAGTCCTGTACCAGGGGTCGACCGTCGCGAACATGGTGTGCGCTCCCGGAAGCACTTGTGATTACCCCACGGGGACAGGAATTTCGGGCGCTGATCTGACGGATGAGCAGAAGAAGCTGCTGCTCGACGTCATCGCGAACTGGGTGGGCCTGTCCGACGAGGAGACCACCTCCGAGGCACTCGCCGAGATCGAAGCGACGCTCGACGAGACCTACATCAACTGGTCGGGAGCCACCGCCTATGACATGACACAGGGTGACGGTATCTACTTCCAGATCTCCGGCCCCGACGTGTACATCGAATTCGCCGCGCAGCAGGGTTCCGCCGGTGCCGATGTCGAGGGCATCACGACGTCGGGCTGGGGACACGTCCATACGATTTATCGCGATCCCGGCAACGACTACGCCGGCAGCGTGACCCAGCAAGCCGCCACCGGCATGGCCGGAGGAGCGGGCGGTCCCGGCGGGCAGGCTCCGGCTGGATCTCGCCCCGCCAGTGGTTAGTTGTCAGCCTCGGGCAGCCGCCGTCAAGCGACTCGCGAGTCCAGAACTCATCGACTAGCGCAACCGTAGGGTTGCAGAACCTCCGGATTACTGCAACTATGGAGTTGCAGCAATCAACTTAGGCGAGGGAGTATCGATGAGCGAGAACACAACCACACATGACGTGACCGATTCGGCGACAGGAGAATTCGACCGGATCGAGCGCGAGATCGCGATCGACGCACCCGCCGACCGGGTCTGGTCTCTGGTCAGCGAACCGGGATGGTTCATCAACGACAAGGCGATCACCGAGCACCGGATCGAACGCGACGGCGACCTGTCGACCATCCACGACCCGGTCCACGGCGCCTTCACCTTCCGCACCGTCGAACTCGACGAGCCGCGATACGCGGCGTTTCGATGGCTCGCCGATGCCGCTGATCCGCAATCGGATTCGACGCTCGTCGAGTTCTGGATCACGCCGGCGGACTCCGGCGTGCTCCTCAAGGTCGTGGAGTCCGGTTTCTCGTCGCTGCCGGGAACGGAAGCGGAGCGACGCGCACGGTTCGACGGCAACAACGAGGGATGGACCATCGAACTCGAGCTGGCCCGAACACATCTCGGCGGCGTGCATGCCTGACGTCGCTCCCGTCGAGGTCTTCGCCGCGCTGTCCGACGAGAGCCGATGGCAGATCCTCACGCGACTGGGTTCGGAACCCGCGTCCGCGTCCCATCTCGCGGCCGAACTCCCGATCAGCAGGCAGGCGATCGCGAAACACCTTCGGGTCCTCACCGAGGCAGGACTGGTGACGTCCTCACGTGTCGGCCGCGAGATCCGTTACGAAGCCGTAGGTGCACAGTTGTCGCGGGTTGCCCATCGGCTCGACACCATCGGCCGTGGTTGGGATCGCCGTCTGGCCGACATCAAACTCCGCGCCGAAGAGGGCTGAGCCGCACGACAACCCTCCATGATCCGAAAGAAGCGACACCCATTGCTCCCTGAGGTGCGAGGAGCGATAGCGACGAGCCTCGAAGGGTCCTGGTGAGACGACTCGAGAGACCCTTCGTGACGCTCGCAAGTTCGCTCCTCAGGGAGCAGAGGGGGCGTCGACTCGCTCCCTCAGCTCAGAGAGCGCAGGGCTCCTCAGGGAGCGGCTGTAGCGGAGGGAGCGGCGGAGCTGATCACCTCGTCGATCGCCCTGGCGGTGTCGGCGGCGTGGGGTGCGCGGATCATCGAGATGTGGTCGCCGGAGACGTCGTGAAAGGTCACGGCACCGGTCGACATCCGCCGCCACAGGCCCGGGTCATCGGTATTGGTGCGGGCGCGGATGACACCGACGGGACCGCTGTACTCCCGGGGCCGGTACCGGCGGATCATCCTGGTGCCCAACCGGAAGAACACGATCCACTGCACCGGCGTCGGGAGCTCGACCATCCCGGCAGTGGGGACGAGGACGGCCAGCGCGAGCTCCTTCACGATTCGCTGGGGGAGTGGTTCGCGGGCGGGCGTGGGGTCGTCCCCGGTGCGGTCGGGCAGGGCGGTGTCGCGGGCACCGCCGCGCAGCGCACGCAGGCGTCCGACGATCCCGACCTTCTCACCACGAACACGCTTGGCCAGTGCCGGGTCGAAGAGCGAGTCCAGCACGACGACCGGATCGCATGTCTCGCCGGCCTTGGTCAGCTGCGCCGCGACCTCCATCGCGACGAACCCGCCCAGAGAGTAACCGCCGACCTGGTACGGACCGTCGGGTTGCACCGATCGGATGTCGGCGATCGCGCGTCGTGCCGCGGCGCGCACGGAATGATCAGCGCGGCCGCGCTTTTCGACGCCACGCGACTGGATCGCGTAGACCGGCCGGTCGGTCTGCAGTGCTCGGACGACCGGGGTGAGGCTGGTCGCCAGGCTACCGGCGCCGGCCACCAGGAAGATCGGCCGGCCCGTGCCCTGTCGCAGCGGGATGAGGGTGGCCCCCGACGCATTCGCCGACCGCTCCTTCGCAGCCGACTCGATGCGCTGGGCGAACAGCGCGATGGTCGGCGCCTCGGCGAGCATCGCGGTGTTGACGTCCAGTTGGAGGTGATGCTGCACCTCGGCCAGCATCTTCGCGGCGGCCAGCGAGTCGCCGCCGAGTTCGACGAAATCCTCGTTCCGGCCGATGGATTCGAGGCCGAGGATCTGGCACCAGAACCGGTGCAGCGCCATCTCGGTCATCCCGCGGGGCGGTTCGTGATCCGGACGTGCGGGCGGAGGCGGCAGGGCCGCCCGGTCCACCTTGCCGCGCTCGTTGCGCGGAAGTTCGGCGAGCACGATGATGTCGCGCGGAATCATCCACGGGGTCAACGTCTTCCCGAGCTCCTGCCGGATCTCGGCCGGGGAGGGTGACCACTTCTCGGGGTCCACGGCGACGTGGGCGGTCAGCCGTGCTTCGTCGCGGTTGGCGGTGACGACCGCGTCGGTGGTCCAGACCAGCGCGCGGATGGCGGCTTCCACCTCGAGCGGTTCGACGAGGTACCCGCGGATCTTGATCGCGTCATCACTGCGGCCGAGGAGCGCGAGTTCGCCGGACTCGTCGAAGCGTCCGAGATCACCGGTGCGATAACGTGTCCGGCCGTCCTGCAACCCGATGAACCGCGTCGCCGTCAGCTCCGGATTCTGGTGGTAACCGGACGCTACATGGCCGGATTCGACGATGACCTCGCCCGTGCTGCCGACCGGCAGATCGTTGCCGTCCGCGTCGATGATCCGGACGTGCTTGTCCGACGCCGGCACGCCCACGGGGATGGCGCCGGGCTCGACGTCCCGCTCGGGCGGGAACAGGTTGAAGGCCAGGTTGCCGACCTCCGATGCGCCTGCCCAGCAACAGAAGACTCCGTCGGTCAGGATCGTGTCGCGGGCCAGCTGGATGTCGGCGCGGTGCGTCGGCTCACCGCAGGTGGACAGCAGTCGCAGGGATTCGACGGCGTCGTCGGCCGACAGCTCACCCAGCCAGGATCGCAGCAGCGACGGGGTGCAGTGCGCGGTGGTCGCCTCCTGTGCGACAAGCCAGTCCCGAAGCCCGGTCGTGGTGCGGCGGCGGACATCCCAGAGCAGCATGGTCGACCCGTTGAGCAAGCTCATCGCGAGCGCGTCGAGGCCGCCGCCAAAACTGAGGGGTAGCAGGACGACGGCGCGGTCGTCGGGTCGCATGCCGAGGAAGCGACGGCCGTCCCGGGCGTGATTGACCGGCATCTTCTGCGCCAGCACCACGCCTTTGGGGGTGCCGGTCGAGCCCGAGGTGAACAGCAGGACCGCCGGATCCTCAGGGCCGGGCTGGTCCGCGATACGCGTCTGACCTGGTTCTCGGGCATCGGCTGCGGTGTCCAGGACATGGGCACCGGACCGTTCCAGCACGACGTCGCGTCGGTCCGGCGGCAGGAACGGGTCGAGAAGGACGAGGGGGCGTCCCGAACACAGCGCCGCCAGCATCCCGATCACCGAGTCGATGTCGGATTCGATCTCCACCGCCACGGGTCGGCCCGGATCGGTGGTGGCGACGATCGTGCGCGCGAGGTCGTCGACCCGGGAGGCGGCGTCGGCGAACGTGATGGACTGCTCGGGGGTCTGGAGTGCGACGGCCTCACCACGTACCGCGGCGACGGCTCGCCATCGGGCCGCTGCGGTGTCGGCGGCGCCGACGCCCGGAAGGTCGGTGACTGCCGTGGCGCCGGTGGGAGTCACCCGGACTTCGGGAGGGTTATGGCTGTTCATGTCCTCAAACTTCCGCGGAGCGGGAAACGTCGACGGTCATGGACGGGCCAGGCGAACTCGAGCCCGGGCAACGGTGCCACGCCGCGCGGGACTCGGCCCCTCCTCCGGTCCCGACAGCTTGCCTGGCAAACCTACCCTTAGTCGCGCGAAGGAGCACGATCGGAGCGGGTGGGAGTAGGGAAGCGGCCTGGTCGGCCGGGCATGACACCGGAAACGGAGACATCCGGCCGGTCGGCGGTAACGTGTTCACCGGTCGTCGGACGGTGTGGTCCTGCATCGCCGTCCGCGACTACGGGTGTTCGAGGCGTGCGAGGAGAGATCGACGATGCAGTACGACGAAGTGGTTCTGGGACGTCGCAGTACCCGCGGGTTCACCTCCGACCCCGTGCCTCGCGAGCTCATCGAGGAGATCCTCACCCTCGCCATGCGAGCCCCGTCGTCGATGAACACACAACCGTGGAACTTCCACGTGATCACGGGTGAACCGTTGGATCGCATCCGCGCGGGCAACACCGAGCGCAACCTGGCCGGCGTTCCCCATTCCCGAGAGTTCCGGACGGGCGCGGAGAAGTTCACCGGGACGCACCGCGACCGTCAGGTCCAGGTGGCGAAGCAACTGTTCGGCGCGATGGGCATCGCCCGCGAGGACATGGAGATGCGGCAGGACTGGGTGCTGCGGGGGTTCCGCCAGTTCGACGCCCCGGTCTGCGTGATCGTGACCTACGACCGCATCCTCGACGGCAGCGACGACACCCCGTTCGATTGCGGCGCGGTCTCGAATGCGCTGGTCAACGCCGCCTGGTCGCGCGGTCTCGGCGCGGTCATCAACAGCCAGGGCATCATGCAGTCGCCCGTTGTTCGCGAGCATGCCTGGATCCCCGACGATCAGGTGATCATGAAGAGCATCGCGCTCGGCTGGCCGGATGAGACGTTCCCGGCCAATGCGGTGGTCTCCGAACGCAAGTCGGTAGCCGAGGCCGCGACGTTCGTCGGCTTCGAGTAGCGGTGGGACCGGTCCTGGCGGAGCTCAGCGCGACAGCGCCGCCCGCGCGGCCGCGGCAACACCGCCGCGATCGATCGGGCCGTGACCGGGAAGCAGAATGTCGGCATCGAGCTCGGTGAACCGTTCGACGCTGCGTCGCGCGGTGGGTTCGTCGTGCTGGAAGAGCGACGGGATGCACTGCGGCCCGGTGATCGACGAGATCTCGTGTCCGCTCACCAGTGCGTCGCCGGACACCAGGGCGCGGCCGTCGGCGACGAGGTAGGCGCTGTGGCCGTCGGTGTGGCCGGGGCTCGCCACGGGGACCGGTGCGCCCGGGAGGTCGAGCGGGCGGTGCCCACCGGTGGAGAACCCCGACGCCTGGGCGAGACCCGCACGACTGAGGACGCCGAGCGGAGTGGTCTTGGCCAGCCACGCCCACAGGCGGGGGTTCGCCACCTGCGGGGCGAGATCGAGCGCGTTCGCCTGCTGGAGGTGACGGCGCAGCGCGTGATCCACCTCGACCGGGTCCATGTAGACGTCGAACCCATACTTCGCTTGCAGCTTGACGAGACCACCCAGGTGGTCGACGTGAGCATGGGTGAGGAGCGCGCCACGTACGTCCTCGGGCTTGCGGCCGATCCGTTCGATGGACTCGACGACCTGGGCGGCCTGGCCCGGATAACCGCCGTCGATGAGCGTCAGCTCGCCGTCCTGCTCCAGCAGCACCCAGTTCACGACGTCGGTGGAGACGAAATGGGTTGTCGACGAATCGCCGTCGACCCGGGTGATCGTCATCGGTCGCGCGGTACGGAACGGGAGTCGCATCACCATCACTTCCGGACGACGAGCACGAACGGGCCGCGCTCGGTGACCTGGAAGCGCGGGTCGTCGAACACCGCCGGGTCGAAGGTGACCGTGTAGCGCTTCACGTTCGGATCGTTGGGATAGACGTCCTCGGCGAGGCGGAGCGTGTAACCGTCTGCGCTGTACCGGAACAGGAAGACATTCGGCGGGGTCCAGGGGGATCGGTCGAGCGCGTCGACGAGCTGGTCGGCGTTCTCGCTCTTCGCCCAACGCTCGATCGCGGCTGCGCGCTTGTCGAATTCGGCCAGCGGATTGGCGTAGTGGGAGGTGAGTCCCTGGAATCCCCAGTACGGGTAGATCGACAGGAACCCGAAGTCGGCGGTGAGGACCACATTCTCGGTGCGCGGCCGGCCGGTCTGTTCACCGATCAGCTTGTCCAGCTCCGCGAAGTACGACTCGGCGCCGGCCGGGCGGGCGTCGGCGCGTTCGCCGTATCCGTCGGTGTCGGTGTAGGCGGTGGTGATCTCGGTGGCGAGATGACCCGGGATGCTCTGTGCCATCGCGATTGCCGAGAGGACGGCGAGTGCACCGACGACCACACGAACGTCGCCGAAGCGCCGTACCGCCGCATGCGCGAGGTCGACGACACCGAAGACGCCCGCCGCGCTCAGTGTGGCCACCAGGATCGGCTCGAGACGGAACGAGAGCAGGGTCGTGCCCAGGGCGGTCATCAGCATCGACAGCAGGCAGAAAAGATAGACCGTCACCACCGTGACGCCCATGGCCAGTGCGACGGTGCGGGTGCGGAAGCGCAGCAGAATCCAGAGGAGGCCGATCATCGTGATCGCGCCGACGAGGTTCAGCCCGAACATCGGCAGCGGCAGCACCGAACCGCGTTCGGGCAGATAGTGTTCGGCGGTCCCACCGCTGGCAGGGGTGTTGGTCAGGCGTGCCCACAGGTAGGGCGCCCACACCAGCAGGGCGATCAGGCCGGAGAGGACCCCGACGACGACCAGACGACCGATCACCGCGAGCACGACACCGCGCCGGCGGCTTGTCACCGTGGCCGACGGCGTGGCCTTGTTCGACGCGCTCAGCCAGCCTTGGACGGCGAAGTAACCGGCCAGCAGGACAGCTGTGAGGGCGAACAGTCCGGTGTAGAGCGTGTAGGTCGCGGCCGAGATCCCCAGGAACACACCGGACGCCGCCACCGCGGGCCAACTCGTCGCGCCGAAGAGCGGACCCATGGGCCCGTCGACGGCTCGGGTTCGTCCGCGCAGCGCGTAGGTCAGCGTGATCAGCATGGGTACGCCGATCAGCACCAGAATGGCCGCATACGGCTCCGGCGAGGCGTACAGCAACGTGACGGTGGTGACCGCGAGGCCCAGCGCGACACCGCGATCCGCGCCGAACATGCGGATGAACAGGATGACGCCGACGGCCGCGGCCACCGCCATCGACACGATCGCCCAGGTCTTGTAGGCCTCCCAGCCGGGCTGGCCGAGCAGGTTCGCGAACCGGCCGCCCCACCAGAACCAGCCGGCCGGGTAGTAGGGCGGCAGATCGGTGTAGGTCATGTCCGCCAGGTGCGGGCTCGACGTCATGCGGGTGAGGTACTCGGTGCGGAACTCCTGGTCGACCGATAGTCCGAAGAGGTAGAGACGTGTCGCGCCCAGCGGCATTCCGATGGTCACCGTGACGAAGCCCGACATCGCGGCCGCCGACAGCACCGGCACCAGCAGTCGGCCCTTGCCGTAGCGATAGAGCAGTGCGGCGACCACCAGGATGGCGATCGCCAGCACCTGTCCGGCGGTCGTCAGCGACCGGGTCACGTTGGAGGAGTTGAACGCCGGCCACTCGACGGTTCCGATGGCCGTCAGTCCCGCCATCGACACCAACCCGCCGACCACCACGGCGATCAGCAGCGACAGGACCGCGCGCCCGTGGTCCTTGCTGAGCTCGGGCTCCTTCCGGTTCTCGATGTCGGTGGCGGCGGAGCGATCGGTGGTGGCGGGATGCGTCATCGGTCGGCTGGGATCAGATCGGCAGCTTGCGGAAGATCGGACGCGGGATGTGGCGGAGCACCATCATGATGTAGCGGAACGGCCCGGGCACCCAGACGATCTCCTTGCCCTTGGTGGCCGCGGCCACCGCGAGGCGACCCACGTCCTCCTTGTCGACCGTGAGCGGCGCTTCCTTGACATGCGCCGACAACCGGGTGCGGACCTGGCCGGGGCGGATGACGAGGACGCGAGCACCGAAGGGGCGCAGCGCCTCTCCGAGCCCGAGGTAGAAGCCGTCGAGTCCGGCCTTGGTGGAGCCGTACACGAAGTTGCTGCGGCGCACGCGCTCGCCGGCGACCGAGCTCATCGCGATGATCTGTCCGTGCCCCTGCGCCTTGAACTTCTCGCCCAGCAGCACGCCGACGGAAACCGCTGCGGTGTAGTTGATCTCGGCTTCGGCGACCGCGAGACCGTGGTCCTGCCAGGCCTGCTCGTCGTCACCCTGGATACCGAAGGCGACGATCGCGACGTCGACGTCACCGTCGGCGAACGCCTTGTCGATGACCGCCCGGTGCGTGTCGGTGGCGCGGGCGTCGAAGTCGATCTGCGTGACCTCGGTGGCGCCGGCGTTCTTGGCCTTCTCCACCGCCGCGTCGGCGGTGGGATCACCCGGCAGGGTGGCGAGGATGACCCGCGCGGGGCCCTTGCTGAGGTACTCCGCGGTGATGGCGAGCCCGATCTCGGAGCTGCCGCCCAGGACCAGGATGGACTGTGGGACGCCCACGGCGTTGATCATTGTGTACTCGCTTTCGGTGACGTACAGGTCGGGTGCGCGTGCGGCGCGTCGAAAAGGGCAGTCGGTCAGGCGAGTTCGAGTCGCCGACCCATGTCCGACATGAACACCCGGTTGGGGTCGATGCGACGACGCGTCGCGATCCAGTCGCCGATCTCCGGGTACATGGCGTGGAAGTTCTCGGCCGAGGTGCGCGAGTCCTTGGCGGTGTAGAGGCGGCCGCCCATCGCCATGACGCGGCGGTCGAGCTCGTTGAGGAACTCGGCGAGGCCGGCCTTGACCGGGAAGTCGAGGCAGACGTTCCACCCCTTGAACGGGAAGCTCAGGGGCGCGCGGTTGCCCTCGCCGAAGAGCTTGATGACGTTGAGGAAGCTGACATGGCCAGACGCCTGGATGTCCTCGATGAGCGCGGTGAACTCGCCCTCGTTGCCGGTCGGCACGATGAACTGGTACTGGCAGAAACCGCCGCCGCGTCCGTAGGCGTTGTTCCAGTCACCGAACACGTCGAGCATGTGGTAGAACTGCGCGAGATTCTTGACCTTGCCCTCACTGGGCGGTCCGATCCGGTAGTACGCCTCGCCGACCGCCGAGAAGCTGAGCTTGTTGGCGAGCCCGCGCGGGAAGATGTCCGGGAACCGGACGAGTGGCTTGTTGTTGAACGACAGCGGGTTGTCGCGGTATTTCTCCGGCAGTTCGTCGACGCGGGCGAGATTCCCCCGGGAAAACGTGCCGCGACCGAGCTTCGGCGGCGCGCTGATGGTGTCGAACCAGCCCGAGGCGTACTCGTATCCGTCCTCGAATCCGTCCTGGAGATGCAGGTCGAGGGTCTCCTGGAGCGAGCCGGTGCGCGCGGTGTCGGCGATGAAGTAGGCGCTTTCGGTGCGCTTCATCTGGATCTTGGCGCGCAACACGATGCCCGTCAGGCCGATGCCGCCGATGGTCGCCCAGAAGAGTTCGCCGTTCGGGTCGTCGGCCGAGCCGCCCGGCGTGAGGGTGAGGATGCGGCCGTCGGCGACGAGCAGCTGCATCTCGACGACGTGGTTGCCGAAGCTGCCCTGGCTGTGGTGGTTCTTCCCGTGGATGTCGTGCGCGATCGCGCCGCCCACCGTCACCTGGCGGGTACCCGGGAGCACCGGGACCCACAAGCCGTGGGGGAGCGCCGCCTGCATGAGCGTGTCCAGGGAGACGCCGGCGTCGACGTCGACCGTGGCCGACTCGTCGTCGATCGCGTAGATCCTGGTCAGTGGGGTCATGTCGATCGTGAGGCCGCCACTGTTCTGGCCCGACTCGTTGTACGAGCGGCCCAGTCCGCGGGCGATGACGCCGCGCTTGAGGTAGTCCGGCTTGTCCGCGTTGTCGTCGGCCACGCGGGCGACCGCCTCGGCGATGACCTCGGGGTACGGCGTGGACAGGACGTGACCCTCGATCGGGGTGGTGCGAGACCAGCCCACCAGCTTGCGGGTCGTGATCGGCAGCAACTCTTCAGTAGACATCGCTAGAGAGGTTACCTGGGCGGGGTTCGCAGACCGACCGTCATACCGGGGACGCGGAGTCGTGCCCATGACCTGCAAGCGCTCGTCGATGCCATCGAAAAACGCACCATTGACTGATGGCACGATCCGTGGTGGCATGCATCACAGACGTACTACCGCGCACGACGAGGAGCCCGGCATGGAAGCGCTCAGAGATGTGACCCGTTCCGACGACGGAATCGACGAGGTGTCGCAGCGCTTGCTGGCATCTGCCGCGCGGTTGTCGCGCAATGCGCTGACCGAGATCGACTGGGATGCGCCGCTCGAGAAAGGCAAGTACGGCTGCAGCCCGGAGTGGTCGACTCTGTATGGAACGGCCTATTGGGATGAGATGACCGAGCAGCAGCGCATCGCCCTCACCCGGCACGAGACGGCGTCGATCATGAGCATCGGCATCTGGTTCGAGATGATGCTGCAGGAGATGGTGATCCGCGATCAGTACCTCGGGGACTACCACCGCCCGGAGTTCCAGTTCGCCCTGACCGAGGTCGCTGACGAGTGCCGGCACTCGCTGATGTTCGCCAAGACGTCGTACAAGCTGACCGGGACCAGCTACACGCCGCACCCGCGCCTGGGTCGCTTCGGCAAGTTGTTCATGCGCGTCGCGGGCAGCGAAGTCGCCTACGCCGGAATCCTTGCCGCCGAGGAAGTCCTGGACGTGCTGCAGCGGGGCTGCATGCGTGACGATCGGGTGCTGCCGCTCGTGCGCACCGTCAACGAGATCCACGTCCTCGAGGAATCTCGCCACATGCGTTTCGCGCGAGAGGAGGTGCGCCAGTCCATGGCGGACGCCAGTTGGATTCGGCGACAGCTCAGTTCGATGATCACCGCGATGGCCGTGTCCTACATCCTCGTCAGCCTCGTCCGACCGAAGGCCTACGCCGACGCCGGTCTGGACCACCGTCGGGCGGTCGGAGAGATGCGCCGCAACCACCATTTCCAGTCGATGGTCCGCTCGGGTTGCGCACACCTGATGGGCTTCCTCGACGAGGTGGGTCTGCTCACCCGGCCCGCGGCACGGATCTACCGCAAGGTGCACATGCTCTGACCGGACGCCGCCGAACGTCCCCGGCGATCACGAATCCTGGTGCGGCGGAGTGATGATCGCGGCGTTGACCAACGAGAGCAGGTCTTCGATGCCGGTGCCGTCGGGCAATTGGTCGGCGAAGTCGGTCTCCAGTGCGGCCAGGCCGTGCGCCATGGCGAAGGTTGCGACGGCGATGAGGTTGCCGGGCACGCCGCCGCCCCAACCGTGGTCGGCGGCGTCGGAGACGGTTCGCGTGTGCAACTCCCATCCGCGCGCTCGTGCCGCGACCAGGTCGGGCGCCTTGTTGTCGACGAGTCGTGAGCCCATCATCAGCGTGACCGTCGCGCGATTGTCGCGTGCGAACCGGACGTAGACCTGCCCCAGCGTGGCGACGGCCTCGCCGAGCGGGGCATCGTCCGGCAGTTGCTCGAGCGCGCGCACGTGTTCGGTGTGGAGGTTGTCGAAACCGCGGACCGCGACCGCGGTGAACAGCGCCCGGCGATCGGCGAAATGGTGGGCCACCGACTGATGCGTGATACCCACCCGGCGGGCGATCGCACGCAGGCTCGCGTTCTCGGGTCCGGCCTCGTCGAGTTCGGCGACAGCCGCGACGAGCAGCGCTTCACGGACCTCGGGCGCGGTCCGGCGTCGGATCGGGCAAGCCGGCTTCTGCATGCCCGCGATTATGGCTCACCGCGTTCGTGACGTGGCACGACCTCGCCCTCATGTGCGAGCCGGGCGGCGGGTCGGCCAGGACGTCGGCTTCGGATCTTCACGGTTGTGTTCCGATCTGGGCGTCCGACGGGCGATTCATTCTGCGACGATGGGTGCCATGGAGCCAGCCCACGCCAGTCCGGTCGACGGCACTCGATGAGAACGACCGTGCTGGGTGTGCCCAGTAGTGCCGGCGCCTACTGCGTGGGTGTAGAACGAGCGCCCGGCGCGTTGCGAGCTGCCGGCCTTGTCGAACAGCTGCGGGCGTCGGGCACGGACGTCGTCGATGCCGGCGATCTGACGACGCGGCTGTGGTTTCCCGACCGTGAGCGACCGTTCGCGCAGAACCTCGGCGAAGAGGCGGATGCACTCGTCGAGCTTTCCACCGCTGCGGCGAGCCTGCTCGCAGCGGAGCAATGTCTGCTCGTGCTCGGCGGAAGCTGCACAGTCGCCGTCGGACTCTGTGACGCGATGGCACGTGCCGGAGAACGGCCCAGGCTCGTCTACATCGACCGGCATCTGGATCTCAACACCCCCCGCTCGACGACGGAGGGCTCACTGAGCTGGATGGGGATGGCACACGCGCTGGGTCTCGAGGGGGCCGCGCCGGAGTTGGTCGATCTGATGTACCGCACACCGTTGTGCAGCCGTCGGAGCTGGTCTACCTCGGCGTTGATCTGAGTCGAGAAACAACTGATTGGGAACGCGGACAGGCTGCAGAACACAGAATCGCGGTCGTCGATCAGACCGCGCTCTGCGACGACCCCCGAGGTGCGGCCGCCGACGCCCGCCGGATTCTGGCGTCCGGACCGTTCCTGGTGCATCTCGATGTCGACGTACTCGACTTTCTGGACGCGCCGATCGCCGAGAACGTGAACGGCCGAAACAGCGGGCCGACCATCGCGATCCTCGGACAGGCACTCGGCGCGCTGCTACAAGATCCCGACTGCTGGGGGTTGTCGATCGGGCAGCTCGACCCGGCGCATGCGTCGGCAGATCGAACCGCGATACCCAGGCTCGTGTCGGTGCTCGTCTCGGCACTGAGCTCCACCTAGCCCCGTGTGGTGACACCCGCTCACTCGCGTCTGTACCGGCTCGATCCGCGGTGAGCTGATCCGGCCGTGTCCCGAGTCACCGACCCATGGAATAGAACTCGTGATTGGGTGCCACCGCCGTCAGGTGTGCGAGTCGGTTCGACGCGGCGAAGAACGCAGTGATCGCCCCGACGTCCCAGATCTCGTCATCGGTGAGCCCCGCTTGCCGGGCGCGAGCCATGTCGCTGTCCGCGAACAGTTCTGGGGTCCTGGTCAGGGCGAGAGTGAGCTCGACGATCGCGCGCTGACGCTCATCCAGGACCGCTCCGGCAGGGTTGGTTGCCACGTGATCGGAGAGGTGTGCATCCTTGGATCGCACGCGCAGGATGGCGCCGTGGGCGACGACGCAGTAGACGCATCTGTTCGCTCCAGACGAGGCGACCACGACCAGTTCACGTTCGGCCTTCGACAGCGGGCCCGGTTCCTCCATCAACACGTCGTGATAATCGAGGAACGCTCGCAGCTCGTTCGGGCGATGCCCCAGGGCGCGAAAGATGTTGGGGACGAAACCGGACTTCTCCGCGACGGGGTCGATCCGTTCACGAAGGTCATCCGGCAGGTCGGCGAGTTCGGTCAAGGGGAATCGGCTCGTGGTCATGGCAAGGCCTTCCGTCACAGGGGCGCACCCTGCTCGCTTCGCGAGGAGCCCATGGTCGCGCCTCGCGACGTGACTCACCACCCCCGGAAGAAGGGGTCACGGCCACCACGCATGGAGTTCATGGCGGAGGTCCGCGTCGGATGGCTTCGAAGCAAGACGCGGGCGTTCGGTGGACCTTGCCAACGTGCAATGTCACATATAGAGTCCCTGCCACTGGCAGGCTGAACGCTGCTCGGCAGGCATGAGGCCAGGTCGAGACGCGGATGTCTGATGTCGATGGGGGTCCGATGAAGAAGTCCGTTGCGTATGCAGGCTCGTGGTGGATCGTGTGGGTGGTCATCGCGGTGATGTCCGTGTCGGCGTTCTACGTCGGCAAGCTGCGCCTGAGTGAGATCCCCGACCGGGCGATCGGCCACTCGCCGGCGGCGCCTGAGGCGGGCGTCGTGCGCGACAAATCGATCGAGTACGTCGTGACCGGCCCGGCGGGCTCGTCAGCGCGGGTGTCCTACATCGAGCCCGGGGGACGGGTCGTCGACGACAAGGTCTCCGTTCCGTGGCGGATGGTGCTCCGTACGCGCGAACTGACGACTTCAGTCGGTGTGCTCACTCAATCGTCAGGTCGCGGCGCGGTGTCATGCGCGGTGCGGGTCAACGGGTTCGAGCGAGTAAGGCAGACCGGCTCGGGCGCCGACGGCAGCACGGCCGCCAACTGTCTGGTCCCGGTGGCGTAGATGAGCACCGACGAAGGGGAGCGGCAGATGACCACCAGACGCGAGCGGTTCGCTCGACTCCTACAGGGACTCTCTGCCGAGATCCGGCGGCCCGTACGCCGCGAGGTGCTGCGCGACAGGGCATCGTCGAGACCGCGGTTCGCACGCTTTCTGTACGCCTGTTCGCTGCCGGTCATAGTCATCTGGTTGCTCATCGCCGGCAGTCTCAACATCGTTGTGCCCCAGCTGGAATCGACGGTCACCGAACATGCGCAGTCTTTCCTGCCCGACGAGGCGTCGTCGGTGCAGGCGCTGGTCAAGATGGGCGAGTACTTCGGCGGCGGGGGCAGCAACAACTTCGTCTACGTACTCATGGAGGGTGACGAACCGCTGGGGCCCGACGCCCGCACCTACTACAACGACCTGCTGGCTGCGCTGACCGCGGACACCGAACACGTCAATTCCGCGATGGACCTGTGGTCGAATCCCGATCTCGCTCCGGCTGCACAGAGTTCCGACGGTCACGTTGCCTACGTCCTGGTGAATCTCGCCGGGAACATGGGCACCGCGCTGGCCATGGAGTCGACCCAGTCCGCGCGGGACACGGTCGCCGCGTCGACACCGCCACCCGGTATCGCCGTGCACGTCACCGGGCCGTCGGCGGTCGTCAACGACGAGATGGTCGCGATCAACGACTCCATCATCCTGCTGGTGTCGGTGTGCGCGTTGCTGGTCGGTGCCGTGCTGCTGCTGGTCTACCGGTCCGTCGTCACCGCGATGGTGCCACTGCTCGGGGTGGGGCTGGCGTTGGCCGTGGCCCGCGCAACGATCTCCTTCCTGGCCGGGAACGAGGTCATCAAGGTCTCGATCTTCGCCGCGGCGCTGTCTGCGGTGATCGTCCTGGGCGCGGGCACCAACTACGGGATCTTCCTGGTGGGCCGATATCAGGAGGCGCGCCGAAAGGGTCGCGACCGAGAAGACGCCTACTACGACGCGCTGGCCGGCGTCCAGCACATCGTCATCGCCTCGGCGCTGACCGTCGCGGGTGCGATGGCCTGCCTGGCCGCAACCCGGCTCGCGATGTTCAGCACGTCGGGATTGCCCTGCACCATAGCCATTCTCATCACCCTCGCGGCTGCACTCACCCTCGGCCCCGCGGTCCTGGCCCTCGCCACCAGGCTCGAGTTCGTGGAGCCGCGCGAGTCGGCGTCGCCACGACGCTGGCGCCGGATCGGGACCACGGTCGCCCGCTGGCCGGGCCCGGTACTCGCTGCCGCACTCGCGGTGCTCGCGGTCATGATCATCCCGCTCGCCATGTACGCGCCGAGCTACAACGAACGTCGCGCCCAACCGGGGGACTCACCGGCGAACGTGGGATTCGCTGCGGCAGACAGGCACCTGCCGCCCAACATCATGGCGCCGAGCGTGCTCATCGTCGAGTCCGACCATGACATGCGCAATGCGGCGGATCTGGTCGCTCTCGCGCAGATGACCGACGCCGTCGCCTCGATCGACGGTGTGAACGCGGTCCAAGGGATCACCCGCCCCCTCGGGCAGACGCTCGACCAAGGAACTCTCACGTCGCAGGCCGGGTACATCGGTAACCGATTCGGTCAGATGACATCGCTTCTGCGCGACCGCATCTCCGATCTCGACGCAATCGGTGCAACGGTCGATCGCCTGGACACCGCCATCGACGGCCTCGACACCGCGCTGCGGCAAGGGGCGGCCGGCGCGGGATCCTTGTCCGATGCCACTGCGCAATTGCAACGAACGAGCGAGTCGACACTCACCAAGGTCGACGAACTGTCGGCGGGGATCGCGCCGGTGCGTGGACTCGTCGAATCGGTCCCGCAGTGCCGGGGTGTCGACGCGTGCCGTACCGCGCTCACCGGACTGTCGGTGCTCGACGACGTTCCCACACTGCGTGATTCCGTGCGGGAACTGGCGAGCGGCACTCGTTCCCTGGGCGATGCGCTGCCCACCGCCGCCGCGCAGATCCCGACGCTGCGCGCCACGGTCACCGACATTCGCGAGCTGATCGGGCCGTTGCGCACGACGCTGGGTGCGCTGCTCCCGCAGGTCGGCGAGATCACCGACTTCCTCGACGAGGTCAGCGGGGCGTACTCGGCGGGCAGTCCCGGGGCCGGCGGGTTCTTCCTGCCCAGCCAGGCGCTGGAGAGTCCGCTCTTCCAGAGCGGCATCCCGTACTACTTCTCCGACGACGGCAAGGCGACGCGGATGATCGTCACCCCGCAGCGCGAGGGTTTCAGCCGCGACGCGATGGACGTGAGCGCGGAGGTGATCCCGACTTCACTCGCGGCGATCAAGAACACCTCGCTCGCGGGATCGACCGTCAGCATCGGCGGGCCGGGCGGCACGCTCCTCAACATCGAGTCGTTCGCGCACGAGGATTTCATCGCGATCGTCGTCGCCGCCTTCGCCTTCGTGTTCTGCGTCGTCCTGTTCCTGCTGCGCAGTCTGGTCGCGGCACTCGCCGTGATCGGGACCGTCGGGCTTTCCTACCTGTCCGCGATGGGGGTATCGGTGTTCCTGTGGCAGGGTCTCATCGGCAATCCGCTCCACTGGTCGGTCGCGCCCATCGCGTTCACCTTTCTGGTCGCCGTGGGTGCCGACTACAACATGTTGCTGGTCAGCCGTTTTCGTGAGGAGTACGGCGCGGGCGGTGGAACCGGTCTGATCCGCGCGATGGTCGGCACGGGCAGCGTGGTCACCCAGGCCGGACTCACCTTCGGGATCACGATGCTGGCCATGCTCGCCAGCTACGCACACAACGTCGCACAGATCGGCACGACCGTGGCGATCGGACTGCTGATCGACACCCTTCTCGTCCGCACGCTGGTGATGCCGGCTATCGCGCGACTGTCCGGTCGCTGGTTCTGGTGGCCGACGCCGTTCGTGTCGCTACCTGCGCGAGTGGCGGATCGGGCTACGGCGACCATCGCCGACGACCGCCCCCTCGCCGAGGTGCGCGCGTAGGGCCCCGTCGACGGGTTTGACGTCAGGCTCCGACGGGCACGCGGATATCTCACGACCCGACGACAGGAGCGCGGCAGATGAGTCACAAGCCACCCAAGGACGTCCAGGAGGCTGCCCAGCGCGCGGTGCGATGGATCGACGACGGCAAGGCGGGTAAGGGGTTCACCGACACCGGCCGCCACCGGGCCCACCAGTTGGCCGACGGCAAGGACGTCGACGACGACCAGATCAAGAATATGCGCAACTACTTCTCTCGCCACGAGGTGGACAAGAACGCGACCGGGTTCAACAACGGCGAGGACGGCTTCCCGTCAGCGGGACGCGTGGCCTGGGATGCGTGGGGCGGCGACCCGGGACGCCGGTGGGCGAATGCGCAGAAGATCGAGGGTGACTGACCGGGCGTGGAGGTCCGGCCGTGATGTCTAACGAGGCGACTCGAGCGCATCCGCACCCAGCACTGCCGCAGCGGCGTTACGGCCCGGGATACCGCTGACCCCGCCGCCGCGACGAGCGCCCGCGCCGCACAACAGAAGTCGCGGATGCGGGGTCTCCACGCCCCACTGGCCGACTTCCGACACGGTCTCGGCCCACGGCCATTGCAACGGCCGGTGGAAGATGTGCCCGCCGGGCAGTCCGACGGCGTCCTCGAGGTCCTGCGGGGTCTTCGCCTCGATGCACGGCCGGCCGTTGGCATCGTGCGCGATCACCGCCTGGATCGGTTCCCCCAACACCGAATTCAACGAGGCGAAGGTCGCGCCGACGGCGTGTTCGACGGCGCCGGGTTCGTCGAACACGTCTGCTGGCATGTGCAGCCCGAAGAGCGTCAGCGTGTGTTTGCCCGCGAGCTCCGGGCCCAGGATCGACGGGTCGGTGAGCGTGTGGCAGTAGATCTCGCACGGCGGGACCTCCGGCACCTCACCACGATTCGCTTGCCGCCACGCGTCGTGCAGCTGGGTGGCGGTCTGGTTGATGTGGAAGGTCCCGGCGAATGCCGACGCCGGCGGGGTCGACCCGTCGCGGAGTCGCGGCAACCGGTCGAGCAGCAGGTTGATCTTGAGTTGCGACCCGCGGGCGTCCGGCTCGCAGGGGATCGGCGTCCCGCCGAGGAACGTGTTGAACACCTGCGGCGCGCACGCGGCATAGAGCATCGAACCGCGGAAGGTGCCGCTCGTCGTCTCGACGGTCCCGTCGCCGGGATCGACGCCGGTGATCTCGACGCCCGTTCTGATCTCGGCTCCCGCCGAGGTCGCCGCCTGGTAGAGCGCACCCGACACCGCGCCCATCCCGCCGACCGGGACGTCCCAGTCGCCGGTTCCGCCGCCGATCACGTGGTACAGGAAGCAGATGTTCTGGCGCAGGGACGGATCGTCGAGGTCGGCGAAGGTGCCGATGAGTCCGTCGGTGGCGGCGATCCCGCGGATCAGGTCGTCGTCGAAGTACTGACGGAGCAGCGTGCCCAGCGGCAGCGTGGTGAGCGCCTCCCACAGTTCGGCGGTCGACGTGTCGGTGGTGGACTTGTCTGGGCCGACGACGAGGTCGTGCATGTCGGCGGCGGTCCGCAACGGCTGGGTCATGGTCGGGAAGACGCGGTCGGCGACCACGCCGAGCCGACGGTAGAACGACTGCCACGCGGTGAAGCCGAGGTCGGAGCCGGTCACCCGCCGGAACGACGCGGCCGTCGCATCGTCGTCGAGGTTGTCGACGAGGATGCCGCGCGCCGGATCCGACGGCAGGGGCGTGTACGACGAATAGCGGCGTCGGATGAGTGTGACGTCGAGGTCGAGGTCGGTGATGATCTGGCTCGGCATCAACGAGACCAGGTACGAGTACCGCGACAGGCGCGCGGAGAGACCGGCGAACGGCGTCGCCGACACCGTGGCGCCGCCGACGTGGTCGGCCTTCTCGAGGACGAGCACACGCCGGCCGGCACGAGCGAGGTAGGCGGCAGCCGTGAGGCCGTTGTGTCCCGCGCCCACCACGATGTCGTCGTACGACGCGTCGTCTCCGGTGCTCATCGGTCAAGCGTTCCAGATCGACCGGCGGCGCAGGATGCGGTTGTCGACATATCCTGATGCGGTGGACATCCCCTCGGTCGAGCTCAGCAACGGCACCTCGATCCCCCTGGTGGGGCTCGGCACCTACAACATGCTCGGCCGGCCGGCTGTCAGCGCCGTCAGCTCGGCGATCAAGTCCGGTTACCGCCTCCTCGACACCGCGCCCCGGTACAGCAACGAGCTGAGTGTCGGGATGGGCCTGCACGGGACCGGCGTCCCGCGCGAGGAGATCGTCGTGCAGACCAAGCTGAGCGGCGGTGACCAGGGTTTCGACGAGGCGATCAACGCCGCCAAGGAGAGCGCTCGCCGGCTCGGTGTCGCGCATATCGACGTGTACCTCATCCACTGGCCGTGCCCGAGCCTGGGCCGCACCGTCGATTCCTGGAAAGCGCTGCTCACGCTCGCCGACGAGGGTTACGTCCGCACACCCGGCGTCTCGAACTTCAAACAGCACCACCTGCAGATGCTCTTCGACGAGACTGGACGCTGGCCGGTTCTGAATCAGATCCAGTGCTCACCGTCGCTGCCGCGAACCGAGTTGCGGGAGTTCATGTCCGACAAGGGCATTCATGCTCAGGCGTGGCATCCGACCGGCCGCAAGGAAGGCCTGCTCGCCGACCCGGTCATCCTCCGGATCGCGCGTAAATACGGCAAGTCGCCGACGCAGATCGCATTGCGTTGGTCGGTGCAGAACGGCATCAGCGTCGTCCCGAAGTCGTCGCACACCGGCCGTCAGGTGGAGAACGCCGACCTGTTCGACTTCGCTCTCGACCCCGCCGACCTGGCCGAACTCGCCACCCTCGACCGCGGTGAGCGCGCCGCCCGTGACTCCGACGTCGACGAGGAGTTCTGACCCTGCCCGTCGACTGGGCGTCCGCTTTCGTTGACCGTGCGTTCTCGGGTCAGCGGATCTTGAAGATGACCATCCGCTGGACGACGAAGTTGATGACCGTAGCGGTGCCTTGTGCGACGACGTACGCCGCAAAGCTGTACAGCAGCGTTTCCTGCCAGGCATGCGACAGAAGCGTGTAGATACCGACGTTGACGAAGTAGGTCACCACGTAGAGCGCGACGACCGACACGAACCGCGCCATGCTCGGTTCGGCTCGGAATGTCCATCGACGGTTCAGCAGGTACGCGACGGTGGTGCCAAGGATGAACCCGGCGGATTTCGCGGGCCAGAACGGGACGTCCAGACCGTATTGCAGGAGGATCGTCAGCCCGAAGTCCAGCAGCCCGGAGAACCCGCCGGTGATGACGAAGCGCACCAGCTGGGTCTTCAGACCGACGTTCGTCGACGCCTCTTCGTCGTCGAGGGGCAGCTCGATCGGCATCGGCGCATGGCGTGTGGCGAAGTCCTCGTGGCTCGGTTCGTCGTCATCGCGGACGTGGTCACCAGGGTCGGGTCGAGACACGCTGACACCCTAGCCGACGACGCCCTGGCAACCGTGCCGACGGGCGTGGCGGGGTTGCAACGCACAGTCGACGGGTCAGGCCCGCTGCGGGACCTCCGGCGGGATGGCCGCGAGCAACGCGCGGGTGTAGTCGGTCGCGGGGTCGTGGAGGATGGTCGACGCCGGTCCACTCTCCACGACCTTCCCGTCCTGCATCACCGCGACGGTGTCGCTGATCTGCTCGACGACGGCCAGGTCGTGCGCGATGAACAGATAGGTCAGCCCCTTCTGACGCTGGAGCTCGGCGAGCAGGTCGAGGACGCTGGCTTGCACCGACACGTCGAGCGATGCCGTCGATTCGTCCAGGATCAGGACCTCCGGGTCGGACGCCAGCGCGCGGGCGATGCTCACCCGCTGCCGCTGGCCGCCGGACATCTCGTGCGGATAGCGGTCGAGGTATGACGCGTCGAGGCTGACGTCGGCGAGCAACTCTTCGGCACGACTCCGCGTGCCGTCCCGGCCGTCGGTGAGGCCGTGCGTCCGCAGCGGTTCGGCGATCGACGCCGCCACCGTCATCCGCGGATCGAGCGAGGCGGCCGGGTCCTGGAACACCATGGCGACGCGGCGTCGGAGCAGGGCTTCGTCGGCGCCGCGCGCCCCGATGGCCTCGACCCTCCGGCCGTCGAGGGTGACGGTCACGCTGCCCCGCACCGTCGTGCCCTGGGCGGACGTGATGAGGCCGGTGATGACGCCGGCCACGGTCGATTTCCCCGAACCCGATTCGCCGACGATCCCGAGCGTCCGGCCACGAGCGACCTGCAGGTCCACCCCGTCGGCGGCGTGCACCACCCGGCGCCCCGACGGGCCGCGGACCACATAGTCGACGCCCAGCCCCGTGACGCGGAGCAGTGGGTCGGCGTCGGTTCGCTTCTGAAGAGGCGACGCGCCATCACGTTCGGTGACCTTGCTCAACAGCGGACGTGAGTCCAGCAGTGTGCGGCTGTACTCGTCCTGCGGGTCGTCGAACAGCGTTGTGACGTCATTGTTCTCGACGATCCGGCCGGATCGCAGCACCATCACCCGGTCGGCGATCCGTCCGATGACGCCGAGGTCGTGGCTGATCCAGACCACCGCCATACCGCGCTCGCGCTGTAGTTTCGCGACGAGGTCGATGATCTGTGCCTGCGTGGTCACGTCGAGTGCGGTGGTGGCCTCGTCGGCGATGAGGAGTTCCGGATCGCAGGCCAACGCGATCGCGATCATGACGCGCTGCCGTTGGCCGCCGGACAACTGATGCGGGTATGCGCGCAAACGGCTTTCGGGGTCGGGCAGGTTCACGTCGCGCAGCAGGGTAAGGGCCCGTTCGCGCGCCTCGCCCCGCGAGAGGCCGAGATGCCGGCGCGGACCCTCGGTCAGTTGTTGTTCGACGGTGAGCAGGGGATTGAGGCTCGACGACGGGTCCTGAAAGACGAAGCCGACTCGCGAACCTTGTAGGTCCCGGAGTTTCGCCGGTGTGGCGCCGACGATTTCGGTGTCGCCGAGGCGGGCCGACCCGCGGACGTACGCGCTGGGCGCGTCGAAGAGCCCGGTCGCCGACAACACGCTCAGTGACTTGCCTGAACCGCTCTCCCCGACGATCCCGAGCGTCTCACCCGGCGCGACCGAGAAACTGATGCCGTGCACGATCTCTCGCGGACCGACACCGACGACGAGATCCTCCACGCGCAGCACCGATCCGTCGGTGTCGACGTGTTTCGCGGTCGACGGTGTGGTCACCGTCGGCGACTTGCGTTCGTACCCGCGGTTGCGCAGCAGCGTGCGCTGGCGCGGGTCGAGCACATCGCGTACGCCGTCGCCGACGAGGTTGAAAGCGAAGACCGTCACGAGGATCGCCAGACCGGGGAACACACCCATCCACCAGGCGGTGGTGATGAACCCCTGTGCGTCGAAGAGCATCCGGCCCCACGACGGGTCGGGCGGTTGAACACCGAGGCCGAGGAACGAGAGTGCCGCCTCCGACAGGATCGCGAACGCCAGCGAGATCGAGGTCTGGACGATGACCGGTCCGGAGATGTTCGGCAGCACATGGCGTGCCAGGATCGCCGGTGTCCCCACCCCCATCGTGCGTGACGCCTGGACGTACTGGGTCTGTCGCACACGCAGGGTGTCGGCGCGCGCCACCCGGGCGAAGATCGGTATGTAGACGACGCCGATCGCGATCATCGCCGAGGTGACTCCCGGTCCCAGGATGGCGACGATGGCCAGCGCGAGCAGCAGTACCGGGAAAGAGAAGACCACATCGACGATCCGCATGAGCGCGGTGTCGAGGACGCCACCGGCGAAACCGGCGACCATACCGAGGATCACGCCGACGGTGAGGGAGATCGCCACTGCGATGACCGCCACGCGCATGCTCACCGACGCGGCGAGCACCACCCGGGAGAAGACGTCGCGACCCAGGTCGTCGGTCCCGAAGAGATGGGACCAACTGGGTGCCTGCAGCGCATTCGGGACGTCGATCTCGTTGGCGCCGTATGGAGCGATGAGCGGACCGAACACCGCGCACACGAGGACGACTGCGATGATGATCAGCCCGATCACCGAGGTGCGGTTGCGTAGCAGCAATCGCCAGGCCGAATCGGTCGACGTTCCGCTGTTGAGCTCGGTGCCGGCCGGTTCGTCGTCGACTCCGGTACCGGGCTCCGGCGGGTCGGGTGAGGTGAGGGTCATGACAGTCGAATCCTGGGATCGATGACGGCGTAGAGGATGTCGACGACGAGGTTGACGACCAGGAAGATCACCGCGATGAGCAGGATCGCACCCTGTAGGACCGGGTAGTCGCGCGCGGCGACCGAGTCGTAGACCAGCAGACCCAGTCCGGGCCAGGCGAACACGACCTCTACGACGATGACACCGCCGAGCAGACCTGCGAACTGGATACCGGAGATGGTCAGCACGGGTACGAGCGCGTTGCGTCCGACGTGATCGAGGAGAACACGCTTGGTGCTCAGCCCTTTCGATTCGGCCGTCGTCACGAACGGTGCGTTCGCCACGTCGAGCACCGACGAGCGCACGTACCGCGTCATGATCGCCCCCGTCACGACCCCGACCGTGATCGCCGGCAGCACGAGGTGTTCGAGCCAACCGAGTGGGTCGTCGGCGAAGGGCTGATACCCGGCCGACGGTAACCAGCCGAGCGCGGTGGAGAAGAGACCGATCAGCAGGATGCCCATCCAGAAGTCGGGCACGGAGATCCCGAACTGGCTCACCACGCGGATGACGTTGTCGGCCAGCCGACCTTCCCGCAGCGCGGCCCAGAAACCGAGTGGCACGGCGATGAGCAACGCGACGACGATCGCCGCGGTCGCGAGTGTGATCGTGGCGGGAAGCCGATCGAAGAGCATCGTCGTGACCGGTTCGCTGTTGCGGAAGCTGACACCCAGGTCACCGGTGAAGGCACTGCCGACATAGTTCACCAGCTGCGCTGCCAGCGGCTGGTCGAGTCCGGAGGCGCTGCGCAGCGCCTCATACGATTCCGGGGTGTAGCGGGTGCCGAGCGCGATGCGGACGGGATCACCGGGCACGACCTGCATCAGGAAGAACACCGCGACGATCACGCCGAGCAGGACCGCGACGGTGTAGAGCAGGCGCACGACGATGAAGCGCGCCAGCGGCGAGTGCAACGCGGTCATCTCAGCTCCTCTCCAGCCGGGCATCGCGGAATCGGATGGCCTTGTCGGGTCGGACGACATATTCCCGGAGCTGCGTCACAAAGGCCTGGGTCGACGACGGGTTGTAGAGGTAGAGGTAGCTCACGTCGTCGGCGATGATGCTCGCGGCCTCGGCGTAGATCCGCTTGCGGGCATCGACGTCGAGTTCGGTTCGACCCCGGTCCAACAAGGCGTCGACCTCGGGGTTCGAGTACTTCTGCGAGTTCGACGTGCCCTCGGAATGGTGTTGGGCGTAGTAGAAGTCGTCTGGGTCGATGTTGCCCAGCCAACCGAGCAGCAGGGCGTCGAAGTCGCCGGCGGCCTGGCGATCGAGCCATGCGCCGAAGTCGAGTTGTTCGATCCGCACGTCGATCCCGACGTCGGCGAGGTTCGACGCGATCACCTGCGCCGCCGTCACCGTCTCGGGATACTCGGTGGTCACCATCAGGCGCATGTCGAGTCCGCGGATGCCGGCCTGCCGGAGCAGGTCTCTGGCCTTCGCGACGGCGGCGTCGCGGTCGAGTCCGGCGGTATAGCGGTCGTAGGGTGCGAACCAGGGACTGGTCGCGGGGATCGCGAGCTCGTTGGGCGTCGCGGTCCCGTACCCGACGACCTGCGCGATCGAGTCCCGGTCGATCGCATACGCGACCGCCTGGCGGACCCGGGTGTCGTCGAACGGCGGGGCGTCGAAGTTCATCGTGACGTACCAGTAGTCGTTGGCGACCACGGTCCCGACATCGAGTGCGTCGTCGCGGCGCAGGATGCTGAGCTGCTGGGCGGGAATGGCGTCGGTCCAATCGATCTCACCCGACCGTAGTGCGGACACCGCGGTCGTTCCCTGTGAGATGAAGCTGTAGCGCACGCCGTCGACGGCGGGCGCCCCACCCCAGTAGTCGGGATTCGACGCCAACACGATGGATGCGCCCGGCGACCGGGAGACGAACGAGAACGGCCCGGTGCCGATCGGCCTGGTCGTGATCTCACCGGATTCGACGTTGCGGCGGTTGACGATGGCCAGTCCCTTGAACCCGCCGATGCTCGTCAGCAGATTGGGGGTCGGCGCGCTGACGGTGAACCGGACCCGACGGTCGTCGAGGGCGGTGATCGACGCGATGGCCTCGAGTTTGTATGCGTTGGACAGTTCTTCGTCGATGATCCGCCGAAAGGAGTATTCGACATCGGCTGCGGTCAGCGGGTCGCCGTTGTGGAACGTGACCCCGTCGCGCAGCGTGAACGTCCATTGCAGGCCGTCGGGGCTGACCTCCCAGCTCTCGGCCAGTGCCGGCCGCATCTGGAGTTGCTCGTCGGGTTCGACGAGGGTGTCGAAGACGTTCTCGAGTACTTCGAAGGTGAAGTAGGAACTGGACTTCTGCGGGTCGAGCTGGTCGGGTTCACCGGCGATGGCGGCCTTGATGGTGTTGACGGTGTCCGACGACCCGCCACCGCATGCGGCCAGCACGGACGTGCCCAGCAAGGCGGTTCCGGCGACACCGGCGACGCGAAGGAACCCGCGGCGATCGAGAACGTCGGGTCTGCGCGGCGGAAGCTGCTCGCGCACAGATGAATACACCGACCCGCTCGGCGAATCGGTCATCACTGTCCTCCCGCCCGGCGAGTGTTCGCCTCGGAGTCTCACCGCACGTCGGCCGCGCCACGGCATGCGTGAGGCGCCCTGCTGTGCAGTGTGCCCCAGCGGTACAGGTGGTGCAACCGTGCCATACCTCCGCGGACGGAGAAATTGCGGCAGGAGGACAGGATCAGCTGTTGACCTTCGCGATCACGTTGTCGGCGTACCAGTTCAGATGGTCGATCTTGGTCTGCAGCGGCTCGGTGTCGTCGCCCATGACATACGGCAGCCGGAAACCGACGATCACGTCGGTGATCCCCTTGTCTTCCAGCCGCTTACATCCGTCGACGGTGTAGGCGTCCATGGAGATCACGTGGATCTCGAACGGATCGTTGGTCTTTCCCTCGGCCTTGCGGATCTCGTTGATCCGGTCCAGCAGCGTCTCGAGCTCCTCGGGCGGACCGCCACCGTGCATCCAGCCGTCACCGCGGATGACCGCACGACGCAGCGCGGCGTCGGCGTGGCCGCCCACGAGTAGCGGGATTGGTTCGGTGGGCGCGGGGGTCATCTTGATCTTGGGGATGTCGTAGAACTCGCCGTGGAACTCGAAGTACTCGCCGGTGGTCAGGCCGCGGATGATGTCCATGCACTCGTCCATCCGCTTGCCGCGGCGCTTGAAGTCCACGCCCATGAAGTCGTAGTCCTCGGGCCACGGACTCGTGCCGACGCCCATCGCGAAGCGGTTGTTCGTCAGGTACGCCACCGAGCTGGCCTGCTTGGCGACCAGCGCGGGCGGGCGGACCGGCAGCTTCACCACGAACGGGGTGAAGCGGATGGTCGAGGTGACCGCGCCGAGCGCCGCGGCCTGGATGAAGGTCTCGATGAACGCCTTGCCGTCGAGGAACTCGCGATTGCCGTCGGGGGTGTACGGATACTTCGCGTCCGATTCCTCCGGATAGGCCAGCGAGTCGGGAATGGTGAAGCCGGCGTACCCCGCGGCTTCGGCGGCCTGCGCGAGCGGCGCGTAGTACGACGGATCGGTCATGGCCTCGGCATACGTGAACCGCATCATGCTCCTCGGGACGGCAGTGAAACTCCGTCCACAGTAGAACACGTTCTAGTTATTCGACATGGACTTCGTCATCGTCGCAGGTCTCCAGCGCGCAGGGGGATGGCAATTGTCGGCTGGTGGCGCCCAGGGTCAGCGAAGCCCCGCGAGGGGATTGTCCGTAGTCGCGCCGGGGCCCGGGTGTACCCGTAGTTCGCCGGTGCCGATTCGCTCGCCGCATGCCGAGCACGTCGGCTCGACCGTCATCGTCTGGCCGCAGGAGTGTGTCGACACCACTGGTGCGCCGTCCTCGGCGGTCCACCGGTCACCCCACTGACGTAACGCGGCCAGAACCGTCCAGAGGTCCCGGCCCTTCTCGGTGAGGCGGTAGTCGTAGCGCACCGGGTTGTCCTGGTACGGCTCCTTCGCCAGGATGTCGTGTTCGACGAGGGTGTCCAGTCGCTGGGTCAACACGTTGCGCGCGATGCCGAGCCGCGACGAGAACTCGTCGAATCGCGTCACACCGAACATCGCGTCCCGGACGATCAGCAGCGTCCACCATTCGCCGACGATCTCCAGAGTTTGGGCGATCGAGCAGTTCATCTCGGCGAATGAGGCGCGGCGCATGGGATCGAGAGTAGTGGGTTGCGTGACGCAACTCAACCTGCTTGCATGAGTTGCGTGAAGCAACTCAGCAGGCAAGAAGCCATTGATGACGGATTGTTGGACAGTTTCGGAGCGACCCCGACCGGAGATGGTCGATGGTCGGCGACCATCGACCGTTCCTGGTGGGGATGGTCGGGCCCGCACGGTGGTGCCATCGCGGCGCTGGCCGTCCGGGTCGGCGCCGATGCAGCGCCGGGTACGACGGTGCGCGCTCTCGATCTGCGATTCGTCGGCAAGCCCGACGGCGGGGAGTTGCTCCTGACGCCGACGGTCCGGGAGGTCGGTCGGCACACGAGGGTCGTCGACGTCACGGTCACCCAGGCGGGTGTCGACATCGCGTCGGCATCAGTCACGACCGGGCGGGTCGGGGAATCCGCACCTGCCGATGTCATCGACCGGGTCGCGGGCGTTCCCGGCCCGGAAGGGCTCGACCCCTTCATGATTCCCCCGGAGATCGTGCCGATGGGCGCGCAGCTCGATGTGCGACCGGTCGACGGTCCGCTCGCGCTCACCGGAGCCGACGAGGCCTGGATGCGGGCATGGATCACCACCCGAACCCCGATGGCCGTCGACGCAGGTTACCTGGCCCTGCTGGCGGATTGCCTACCGCCCGCCGTCTTCCCGACTCTGACTGCGCCGCTTGCACTTCCGACGGTGGCATTCTCCATGCATGTGACGGCGCCGCTGGACGACGCCACTCCGGCGCCGATTCTCGTCCATACGCGTAACACCTCGACGTCCGGCGGCTGGTCGGTCGACGACACCACGCTGCGCGACCGCGGCGGCCGGCTCCTCGCCTCCGCGCGCCAGAGTCGCCGGGTTCTCGGATGGCCGGTCCGATGACGGTCACTCGAAGCGGCCCGGCGACGCCGGCGCCGACTGTCGCGCGGCCCGGCCTCGTCCTGCTCATCCTGTCCGGGGCGGCGTTCATGGCCAGCCTCGACGTCTTCATCGTCAACGTCGCCTTCGACGACATCGGCGCCGACTTCACCGGCGCGACCCTGTCCCAGATGTCCTGGATCCTCAACGCGTACGCCATCCTGTATGCGGCGCTCCTTGTTCCGGCGGGCCGGATCGTCGATCGGTACGGCCGCAAGGGCGGCTTCCTGCTCGGTCTCGCGATCTTCACCGCGGCGAGTGCGGCATGTGCCGCGGCGCAGGGCGTCTGGTGGCTGGTGGCATTCCGCGCACTGCAGGCACTCGGCGCGGCGATTCTGACCCCGGCGAGCCTGGGTCTGGTCGTGGCGACGTTGCCGCCGGAACGTCGGGCCCGGTCGGTGCGCATCTGGGCGGCCACCGGCGCCCTGGCCGCGGCCTTCGGGCCGGCCGTCGGCGGTCTTCTCGTCGAGGCGTCGTGGCGCTGGGTGTTTCTGGTCAACGTGCCCGTCGGCGTGGCGGCGATCGTCGCCGGGGCGATCGTACTGTCCCGCCCCCAAAACGTCTCGGCCAGTGGCTTTCCGGACGCGTTGGGCGCGCTTCTCCTGGTCGTCTCGGTGGGGGCCTTGACACTCGGTCTGGTCCAGGGGAGTGAGTGGGGTTGGACGGACGCGCGGATCACCGGTGCGTGGATCGTCGCCGGGGTAGGGCTCGTCGGCTTCGTCCTCAGTTCGGCGCGTCATCCCGAACCGGTGATCTCGCCTGCACTGCTGCGGATCCGGGCCTTCTCGGTCGCGAACGTGACGATGCTGCTGTTCTCCATCCCGTTCGCCGGCGCACTTCTCGCGAACATCCTGTGGTTGCAGCAGGTCTGGGGCTTCTCGCCGATCGTGACGGGTCTCGCGGTGTCAACCGGACCGCTGATGGTCCCGATCTTCGCGGCCGTGTCGCATCGCCTCAGTGCGCGGGTCCCGGTGGGGCGACTCGTCGCCTTCGGTTGTGTGCTCTTCGGTCTCGGGTCGGCCCTCATCGCCCTGTCGGTCGACGCCACACCGGATTTCGCCACCGAGTTCCTGCCTGGCTGGCTGGTCGGCGGTGTCGGAGTGGGCTTCGCGTTGCCGTCGATCCTGTCCTCGGCGACCGCCGACCTCCCCGCAGATCAGGCCGCGACCGGGAGCGCGGTGGTCAACATGAGTCGTCAGATCGGCATGTCCCTGGGCGTCAGCTTGCTGGTCGCGATCATCGGCACCTCGGCGGTGTACGCCGATGTGCACGACTCGTTCCTGACCGCCTGGTGGGTACTCGCGGGAATCGCTGCGCTGGGCGCGATCTCGGCGTTGGGGATGACCCCGCGCGCGGTGCTGAATTCCGCTGCCTGAGGTGTGAGGACCCATTGCTCCCTGAGGTGTGAGGAGCGCAAGCCGCCGGGCCGAGCAAGCGACGAAGGAGCGCGTCGAGGTCGACGAGCCTCGAAGGGCATGGTGACGTGCCTTGTGAAACCCTTCGTGAAGCGCTTCGCTCGCAGCTCAGGGAGCAGTGAAGGATCAACACCTCAGGGCCGCGTGAACCGCTCTCGGCGACCGAGGCCGCGGAGCCGCACCCACTCGGCGAAGCCCTTCGGATCGCGTTGCTGCACAAGGAAGAACCAACCGAAGCGGGCATACTCCTGCGGCAACAGCTTCCGGAGTCCGGGCTGGCTCATCAGGTAGCCGCGGTTGCGGTAGGTGAAGAACCGCTTGGTGTCGTTGTCGGGGTACTGGGTGTGCATGCGACCGCCCAGGATCGGTCGGAATTCCGCCGAGCCGTCGGGGTGGAGGTATCCCGCGCGAAGGCAGGTGCCGAACCGTACGCCCGAGCGGACCAACCGACGGTGCACCTCCACCTCGTCGCCGCGGAAGAACAGCCGCAGGTCCGGCACGCCCACCTGCTCGAGGCACCGTGCGGAAAACAGAGCGCCGTTGAACAGCGACGCGATGCCGGGCAGCAGATCGTCGTCCTGGGTTTCACCGTCGGCAAAAAGCTCGGACCGCTTACGGCGCCACACGAGTCCGCGTCGCAGCGGGAAGGCGAGGGTGTCCGGGTCGTCGAGGTTGGCGACCACTGGCGACACCTCGTCGAGATCATGCCGTGCGGCGCAGTCGAGCAGCGTCGAGAGAACCGTCGGACCGTCGGGTCGGCCGTCGTCGTCGGCGCACCAGACCCAGTCGGCGCCGAGGGCGAGCGCATGCAGCATGCCCAGCGCGAATCCGCCGGCACCGCCGAGATTGCGTCTCGACCCGAGGTAGGTCGTCGGAACGGGCTGTGCCGCAACGAGTTCGGCGACTTCTGGTTCGTCGGCGTTGTCGACGACGATCAGATGGTCGACGGGCCGGTCCTGGCCAGAGACCACGGCCAGCGACTCGGCGAGCAACTCCGCGCGACGGTGCGTGACCACGACCGCGACGACCTTCGGAGCGACGGCGCCGTCGGTCACTCCGGGGTCCCTTTCTTGTCCGCCTTCTCCAGGTCGGCGATCACCCGGCGGACGTGTGCCGCGGCGTCGGGGCCCTCGTACGCCTCGACGACCTCTTCGATGCCGCCTTCCATGCGGACCTGTCCGTGGTCGATCCACAGGGCGCGGTCGCACAGCTGGGCCAGGAACTCGTTGGAATGGCTGGCGAACACCAGGATTCCCGACCGCTCGACGAGCGCCTGGAGCCGACCCCGCGCCTTGCGCATGAAGTCGGCGTCGACGGCGCCGATGCCCTCGTCGAGGATGAGGATCTCCGGGTCGATGGAGGTCACCACGCCGAGTGCGATGCGCACCCGCATACCGGTGGAGTAGGTGCGCAGCGGCATCTGCAGGTAGTCGCCGAGCTCGGTGAACTCCGCGATGTCGTCGATCTTCTTGAGCATCTCCTTGCGCGTCATGCCCAGGAACATGCCGCGGATGATGATGTTCTCGTAGCCGGAGATCTCGGGGTCCATGCCGACGCCGAGGTCGAAGACGGGGGCGACCCGGCCGTGCACCCGGCAGGCGCCGCGCGTGGGTTCGTAGATGCCCGACAGCAGACGCAGCAGCGTCGACTTGCCGGCGCCGTTGTGGCCGACCAGCCCGATCCGGTCGCCGTGCTTGAGGTGCAGGTTGATGTCCTTGAGTGCCTCGACGACGACCACGTTCGACTCGGTGGAGCCGATGACGCCGCCGGCCGCGCCGATGACCGACTTCTTGAGCGACCGGGTCTTGGCGTCGAAGATCGGGAAGTCCACACACGCGTCCCACGTGTCCACGCGGACGCGGTTGTCTCCGAGATCGTTGTTCCTGGCCATCGAATCCGTCCCTACACCCAGTACGCCACGCGGGCCCGGTAGTTGCGCAACACCAGCATGGCCAGCACCCAGCCCACGGCGGTGCAGCCCAGGACGACGGCCCAGTGGTAGAACTCGACCGGCTCGCCCAGCAGCGGTCCGCGCGCTATTTCCAGATAATGGAACATCGGGTTCAGCTCGACGAGCTTCAATCTCGACGACGCCTCGCCGGTCGCGTTCCCGAGGCTCTGCGTCGTCCAGATGATCGGCGTCATGAAGAAGACCAGCTGCACCGCGGTGGTGAGGAGCTGGCCGATGTCGCGGAATCGGGTCGACAGGATGCCGAACACGATCGTCACCCAGATCGAATTGACCACATACAGCGCGAGGGCCGGGACGATCAGCGTGACGGTCCAGTTGAGCGGCGGCGGGAAGATCAGGAACAGGATGACGATGATGACGACGTTGTGCGCGAAGATGATCAGCGCTCGCCACACCACGCGGTAGACGTGCACGCTCACGGGGGCCGGAAGCTGTTTGATCAGGCCCTCGTTCTTCGAGAAGACCTCGGAGCCCTCGAGGATCGAGCTCGAGATGAAGTTCCAGAAGATGAAGCCGAGCGCGACGTACGGCAGGAACACCCTGATGTCCATGCCGAAGAGCTCGCCGTAGAGCAGACCCATCGCGATCGCGGTCACACCGGTCGCGATCACGATCCACAGCGGTCCCAGGACCGAACGTCGGTAGCGCTGCTTGATGTCCTGCCAGCCGAGGTGGAACCACAGTTCGCGGCTCGCGAAACCGTCGCGGAGGTCCTTGACCGCGCGCGCGAAGCTGCGCGAATCAGAGCCCTGGGGACGCGCGGGGATCGCGTCGTCGTCTACTACCGCTGACACGAGGAGTCAGCGTACCCCTCGGCCCATCCGCTGCCCGCTGCCGGTTGAGCGGGTGACCCTGAGCCGGTTGATCCCGGTGTGGCGACCTAGAGGTACTGCCCCGTGCTGTGGCCGGGTCCGCCGGCACCACCGGGGGCGGGCATGCCGGGCGGAAGCGCGCCCTGACGCATCTGTTCGAGCTGGGCTCGAGCGGCCATCTGCTGGGCGAACAGTGCGGTCTGGATGCCGTGGAACAGTCCCTCGAGCCAGCCCACGAGCTGGGCCTGGGCGATGCGGAGCTCGGCATCCGACGGGGTGCCCTCGTCGGAGAAGGGGAGTGCGAGACGTTCGAGTTCTTCGCGCAGCTCGGGCGCGAGGCCTTCTTCGAGTTCACGCACCGACGATTGGTGGATCTCACGCAGGCGATTGCGCGACGCGTCGTCGAGAGGAGCCGCACGCACCTCTTCGAGCAGCTGCTTGATCATCGTGCCGATGCGCATGACCTTGGCGGGTTGCTCGACCATGTCGGCGACGCTGGTCGATTCCGACGACTCGCCGTCCATCTGCCCATCCGTGCCCGCGCCGACGACGATCACGTTGTCGGAGTCGCCGGCCGAGCCGAACGGTCCTGAGGTGGGGCCGGGTCCTGGAGTGCCTTCGATAGCCATGCGTCCCATTGTGCCCGGACACCGCGAAACGGCAGATGGCCGACGTCTATCCTCGTGCCCATGGCTTTCGACGTCGCCTACGTGCGTGGATTGATTCCATCGCTCGGCGACGGCTGGATCCACCTCGACCCGCAGGCGGGGATGCAGATCCCCGATTCGGTCGCGACCGCTGTGACCACCAGTTTCCGCTCTCTGTCCGCCGCCCCGGGCGGGGTCTACCCGTCGGCTCGCACGAGCGCGGAGGTGGTCGACGGTGCCCGGCGCGCGATCGCCGATCTCGTCGGCGGAGACGCCGCGGGTGTGGTGCTCGGACCGTCGCGGTACGTGCTGCTGGCCGGTCTGGCGGAGGCCCTCGCGCCGCATGCGTGGCTGCGGGGTGACGTCGTCGTCACGCGTCAGGATGACGAGCCGAACATCGTGCCGTGGCTGCGCGCGGCGGATCGTTACGGCGGCCGGGTTCGCTGGGCCGAGGTCGACGTCGAGACCGGCGGACTACCGGCCTGGCAGTTCGGCGATCTCGTCACGCCCGATACGGAGGTCGTCGCGGTGACCCTCGCGTCGTCCACGACCGGGGCCGTCACCGACATCAGCGAGATCGCGCCGCTGGTCCGCGAAGCCGGCGCGCTTCTGGTCGTCGACGCCACCAACGCGGCGCCGTACATCAGCCTGGACATCCACGACCTGGGTGCCGACGTCCTCGTCGTCTCGGCCGAGCGGTGGGGTGGTCCGCGCATGGCGGCCATGGCCTTCCGCGAACCCCACCTGATCGACCGGCTGAAGCTGATGTCGATGGACCCGTCCGCGCGCGGACCCGCCCGGCTCGAACCCGAACCGCAGCAGGGCGCGATGCTCGCCGGGTTGGTCGCGTCGGTGGAACATCTCGCGGGACTCGACGAGTCCGGGATCGGCAAGCGCCGGCGGCGTCTCGTCACGTCGATGGACGGTGTGTACGAGTATCTGCAGCGCCTCAACTATTACCTGGTCACGACCCTTTCCCAGCTCAACCATGTGAACCTCGTGGGGACCGAGGAGAATCGGATACCGCTGGCGAGCTTCACCGTGGAGTCGGTGGGTGCCGACAAGGTCGTCCGGCGTCTGGCCGACAACGGTGTCTGCGCACTCGCCGACCTTCCCAACCGCGCCCTGGCTCGGATGGGTGCACCCGACTTCGGCGGTGCCGTCACGGTCGGGCTGGCCCCGTACTCGACGCCTTACGAGGTCGATCACCTGGTGCGAACGCTGGGTTCATTGGCCTGAAGCCCGGCAACCCTACCGAAATTCACTATGGTGTTGTTTGGGTTAACGACAATGTATGTCGTCATGCTGTGTCGGCAAAAACGATTGATGGTCCAGAAAAGGGCCCGCCCCGGTCGCTCACCGCTGCGGAGGCCGAGAGCTGGATGAACCTCGTCGACGGCGGCTGGGCGCTCTTCGCCCGCGTCAACGACGAGTTCGCGAAACGGGGCCTGTCCGTATCCGATCTGCGCATTCTCGAAGCGGTCTGTACCAACCGGCAGTTGAGCGTCAGCGAGGTCGCCGACGCCGTGCACATGCGGGTCAGCACGGTGTCGCGCATGATCGGCCGGCTCAGCGACGACGGCAACATCCACCGGTTCGAGTCGAAGGCCGACGGCCGACACCGACTCGTGCGTCTGACCGATCACGGTCGGCGCACCCTCGCCCTCCATGTGAACGCCCGAGATCAGGTGATCCGGCAATTCGTCGTCGACGCGATGACCCCGGAGGAGTTCACCGCCCTCGGCGTCGCGTTCCGCAAGATCCGGGAGGCCGTCGACGCCGCGGAGCCCGCGGCTACCGACTGAGCCCCCGCTCAGCCCGCGACGCTCAGCAGCACCTTCCCGACCACGTCACCGCTGTTGAGATGGTCGTGCGCGGCGTCGGCGTCGGCGAGCGGGAACACGCGATCGACGACGGGTACGACCGTGCCGGCCTCGATCAGCGGCCAGGTCCGGGTCAGGGTCGACGCCACGACCTCGGCCTTGCCGCCGGGACCGTGTACGGGCCGGGCGCGCAGCGTCGTACCCATCACCGACAACCGCTTGGCCAGTAGATGTCCGAGATTGATCTCGGTCGTGGTGCCGCCCTGCATGCCGATGATCACGAGGCGTCCATCAGTGCGCAGTGCTTTCAGGTTCGACTTCAGATACTTCGCGCCGATGATGTCGAGGATGACGTCAGCGCCGCCGGCGTCCTGGAGGATCTCGGCGAAGTCCTGGCTCGAGTAGTCGATGAGGATGTCGGCGCCGAACTCGCGGCAGCGCTCGAGCTTGTCCTGCGTGCGGGCGGTCACCGCGACGCGAGCGCCCATCGCGTGCGCGATCTGGGTGGCGTGGGTGCCGATGCCGCTGGACCCGCCGTGGATCAGCAGGAGCTCGCCGGTGGTCAGATGCGCGGTGTCGAAGATGTTCGACGACACCGTGCACGCCACCTCGGGCAGCGCCGCCGCGGACACCAGGTCGACGCCCTTGGGAACCGCCAGGAGCTGCTCGGCCGGGACCGCCACCTTCTCGGCGTAACCGCCGCCGGCGAGCAGCGCGCACACCTCGTCGCCCTCCGACCAGCCGCTGACCCCGTCGCCGAGCGCCGAGATCCGCCCCGAGACCTCGAGTCCGAGGGTGTCCGACGCACCGGGTGGCGGGGGATAGTTGCCCGCACGCTGCAGGATGTCGGCGCGGTTGACGCCGGCCGCGACCACATCGATCACGACTTCGCCGGCCGCGGGAGTCGGGTCGGGCACATCGGACAGGGACAGGTTCTCTGATTCGACGACGATGGCTTTCACCTCTTCGATGGTGTCACAGCGCACCCGAGTGCCAGGCAGGTCCGGTCCTAGGTTCGTGTGTAACCTTGCTCGTCAGGGAAGCGTGGCAGAGCGGCCGAATGCACTCGCCTTGAAAGCGAGCGTGGGTAAAACCACCGGGGGTTCAAATCCCTCCGCTTCCGCCAGAAGTGTTACTTGTTTGCGCAGGCAAGCCAGCCGCCTGAGTCCGCGCCACCCGTGCCCTGACTGCTCGACGCCGGCAGATGCCTGACGGTCTGCGGCGTTGACGACGGCCTTCAGATCGTCGTCCAGCGGCATGACCTGCATCAGGGTGTTTGAGCAACAGTCTCTGTGGCGACCGTCGATGCGGCCCGCGAGTTGGCCTCACCTCACTGCATCGGTGCTCGACGGACCCGCTTTCCAGGGCTGCGGTGAACCTTGAAATTGACGGGGCCAATTTCAAGGTTAGTGCGTTAACCTTGAAATCACATCGTTGGTTTTCAAGGTTGGATCACCCAGTGGATCTCGAGAGATTGAGAAACAGCCCGGTCGGGGAGCTAGTGCCCATCAGGGGTTACGACCCTCGGTTCAACGAGGAGTACAAGTACTTCGGCTACGTCCCCAACAGACTGCCTGCGGGTTTCGAGTTGCAGGCGTCGACGTACTCGGTCGTTGTCGAAGCGACCGCAGCGCTCGCCCGAGCAGATCAGGCTTCTTCGCTGCTCCCCAATCCCACACTGCTGGCGCGGCCGGCGACGCGCCGCGAGGCAGTCAGCACGTCGGCTCTAGAAGGGACTTACGCGGCACTGTCGGACGTGTTCGAGGCGGACTTCCTTGACAACGACGAGATGACCAGCTCAGTCAGTGAAGTTCGAAACTACGTAACCGCAGCGGAGCGCGCTTACGAGATGATCGGTCAAGGCCGATCGATCTCCATCCGAATGCTCGAAGACCTGCAAGCTGAACTACTCCGAGGCACACCCAGTGACGGTGCACACGCCGGTAGCGTGCGCACCTCTCAGGTCTTCATAGGTGTCGGCAACCGGCGTGTGGATTCGGCCCGCTTCGTTCCGCCTCCAGCGGACCATCGTTTGACCGATGGCTTGGAAGCTTGGCAAGCGTGGATACGCGAGGTCAACGACGTGCCCACGATCATCCGTGTTGCTGTGTCTCACTACCAGTTTGAGACGCTCCACCCGTTTCACGACGGAAACGGTCGCTTGGGTCGGCTCGTCGCGACTTTGCAGCTCATGTGCGCGGGCGAGTTGCGATACCCCATCCTGAACTTGTCTCCATGGCTTGTGCAGAGGCGCTCTGAGTATCAAGAAGGATTGCTTCGCGTGTCACAGACGGGGGACTGGGACACGTGGATTTGCTTTATGTCTGCAGCAATTCACGCCGAGGCTCTCGAGGTTGTGGCCCGAGTCGATCGGCTACTCGCCCTTCGCGAGAGCTTCCAGCTGACACTGCGCGGGTCGAAGGGCGTCGCACTGCGCATCGCTGACGACTTGGTGGGGTACCCAATGATCACGGCCACCCTCGCTTCGAAGTTGTACGGCGTTTCGTACCAAGCAGCGAACTCTGCGATAGCGAAGTTAGTGGACCTGAAAATTCTTCGACAGCGTACCGCTGGCCGGTACGACCGGATCTTTCAGTGCGATGCCGTCCTGACTGCCCTGGAGTACTGAGCGACACCGAGGCCAGAGGAGAAAGATGATGAGCACCGGTGGATTCACCGTTGCGTCGTTCAATGTCAACGGGATCCGCGCCGCGCGCCGTCGGGGGTTCGACGCCTGGCTCGCCGGACGACAGCCCGACGTGGTCGGACTACAGGAACTGCGGTGTGGCATCGACGACGTCGGTGAGTTCGACGGTTACCACGCAGCGGTCGACGTCGGCTCCATCGCGGGACGTAACGGCGTCGCGGTGCTCACCAGAAATGAGCCGGCCGCGGTGCGCACCTGGCTGACCCATCCGCCGAAGGCTCGCGGGCTGTCCGCTTTCGCTCACGAGGGTCGCTACGTCGAGGTCGATCTCGCCGATCGTCCACTGACGGTCGCCAGTCTCTATCTGCCCAAGGGTGGACTCCCGGCCGAGTTGCAGCGTCCCGGCTCGATGCGCGAGGCGCCCGACGGCGGCGCCAAATACGCACGCAAGCAACGCTTTCTGGCCGGGTTCACCCGTGAGCTCGCGCGCAACCGGCTCACCGCCCGCCGCGCCGGCCGAGAGTTTCTACTCCTCGGCGACCTCAACGTGGCACACCTCGAACACGACGTCACCAACTGGCGCGCGGCCCGCAAGATGGAGGGCTTCCTTCCCGAAGAACGCGCCTGGTTCGGCGAGATCACCGGTCCGCGCCGGCTGGTGGACGTCGTACGCGCCCTGCACGGTGACCGTCCCGGACCGCTCACCTGGTGGAGCTGGGCGGGGGCGTCGTTCGTCAAGGACGTCGGGTGGCGCATCGACCACCAGCTCGCCTCGCCCGCGCTTGCCCGGCGGGCGCGCTCGGTGGTGGTCGACAAGGAGGCGTCGCCGGACCTTCGGCTGTCCGATCACGCCCCGCTGGTCGTCGAGTACGCCGAGCTGTGATCCGGGGCTCCCGCGTCCCTGATCGATGGTGGTCGCCGAGTGGCTTCGACTCGGCGCCTCGCTGGCGCTCGGTGCCGGCTCAACCAGCGGTGGTTGCGGTTGCGGCTGCGGCTCACCCAGCGGTGGTTGTAGCTCACCCGACCGGCTCAACCGGCAAGAGGTGGCGCCGGCTCTACCAGCAGTGGGGAGGCTGCGATGACATCGTATGGACAGTTCTGTCCGGTGGCCAAGGCGATGGAATTGCTCGACGAGCGCTGGACGATCCTCATCGTCCGCGAACTACTCTTGGGCAGTCGGCATTTCAACGAGTTGCGACGCGGGGTGCCGAAGATGTCGCCGGCTCTGCTCACCAAGCGCCTGCGCAGTCTGGAACGTGCCGGGGTGATCAACCGCAGCGTTGTCGGCGGTCGTTCGGTGTACACGTTGACGACGATGGGCGAGGAGCTCGCCACGGTCGTAGAGGCACTGAGCGCGTGGGGAATCCGCTGGATCGGCGAGCTGGGCGACGCCGACCTCGACCCGCATCTGCTCATGTGGGACATGCACCGCACCGTCCCGGTCGACCGGTGGCCGCGACGACGCACCATGGTGCAGTTCGTCTTTCGCGATGTCATCGGCAAGGCGAGCACATGGTGGCTGGTCGTCGCGGGTGGTGAGGCGCAGGTGTGCGACTTCGACCCCGGTTACGAACTCGACGCCACCGTGATGACCGATCTGCGTACTCTCACCGAGATCTGGCGGGGCGACATCGACTGGCGTCTGGCGCTCGCCGCCGACCGCGTCGAGATCCACGGTGCCGCGGAGGTGGCACGAGACGTGCCGTCGTGGATCGGGCAGAGCCTCTCGTCGGCGGTCCCGCGACCGGCGTGAGCGCCGCGGGCACCGTCAGGCGATGTCCCGGCGGAACGTCGTGTAGCGACCGATGACCGCGAACGCGGCGATGTAGGCGAGCATGACGAGGGCGCCGGCCCATTGCGGGAGCAGGTCGTCACTGCCACCACCCATCGTGGCGAAGAAGCTGGAGCCGACGAGGGCGTCGGCGGCGGACCCGGGCAGGAACTTCGACACCGACGACGTGACGTCGAAGGTCGCCAGCGCGATGCGTGCGATCGGTTCCACGAGCTGGGTGAAGGCCAGCAGGATCACGATCGCGGCGACCTGGTTGGACACCACAGCGCCGAACGCCACCCCCATCGCGGTCCACAGCACCATCACCAGCATCGACAGGCCGATCACCTCGAGGGTGGAGCTGTCGCCGAGGAATGCGCCGTCCCCGACCGTCGCGAGGATCGGTGCCGCCGTCGCGACGACCGCGAGAGTGCCGAGGACGCCGTAGAGGAGTCCCATCGGGATGCCGGCGATCAGCTTGGCCACCAACAGGATTCCGCGTCGCGGTTCGACGAGCAGGCTCGCCGTGATGGTCTTGTGCCGGAACTCCCCGGTCACCGCGAGGCTGCCGATCACCAGGGCGAACACGTAACCGATCGGGCTGGTGAGGGCGTAGATCGAGCGGGCCAGATCGGCGCCGACGAGCGTCGTGGGTTGTTGCATGGCATTCTCGGTCGTCATCGAGAACGCCAGTGCCGCACCGATGAACCCGAGGTAGGCGACCATGGCGATGAGCAGGACCCACCACATCCGCGTGGAGGTGAACTTGCGGTACTCGGCGATCAGGGCGGCCCTCATCGGACGGCCCCCGGCGACGTCGGTGCCCCGTTCGGGCCGGGATCGGCTGACCCGCCGGCGAAATGACTGGTCGGTGCGTCCGAAGACTTCGTGAGGTGCAGGAAGACCGCCTCGAGGTCGGCGCCGACGTCGGCGAGCTGGTGGAGTTCGATGCCCGCGGTGAAGGCGGCCGTCCCGACCGTGGCCGCGCTCACGCCGGGCACCCGGAAACCGTCGTGCGTGTCCTCGAGTTTCCACCCGCGTTCGCCCGCGAGTGCGACGAACGACGCCCGCGACGGCGTCCGCACGACGACCGCGTGCTCGGCCAGCGCCTCGAAGTCGGCGAGCGTGGAGGCCCGGACCAGTTTGCCGTTGCCGATCACCACCACATCGTCGACGGTGCTCCGCACCTCGGCGAGCACGTGGCTGGAGACCACGACCGTTCGACCCTCGTGGGCGAGCGACCGCAGCAGCCCGCGCAGCCACACGATGCCCTGGGGGTCGAGGCCGTTGGCCGGCTCGTCGAGCAGGATGATCTGCGGATCGCCGAGCAGTGCGGTGGCCAGGCCGAGGCGCTGCCGCATGCCCATCGAGTAGCCGCCGACGCGGCGGTCCGCGGCCTGGGACAGTCCGACGAAGTCGAGCACTTCCCGGCACCGCGACGTCGGGACCCCGACCTGCGGGGCGAGTGCCTTCAGGTGCCCGAGTCCGGTGCGCCCGGGGTGGAAGCTCGACGCCTCGAGCGCCGCGCCGACATGCTGGGCGGGTCGCGGGATCTCCCGGAACGGGCGGTCGCCGATGAGTGCTCGGCCGGCGGTCGGTTCGACCAGGCCCAGGAGCATCCGCAGCGTCGTGGTCTTGCCCGAACCGTTCGGTCCGAGGAACCCGGTGACGCGACCGGGGGCAACGGTGAACGACAGGTCGTCGACCGCGGTCAGGTTGCCGAATCGCTTGGTGAGACCGTCGATCGTGATCGCGGGTGACTCCATCGGTGCCTTCCGTCGGTGGGCTGGCCCATACGCTATCAAACGCGCACGTGGTCAACCGCTTTCATGTCGAAACCTGCCGTGTACGAGTCACACTCGTTGCAGGACAACACATCCGACGATGCGGTCACAACCAATCGCGTTTGCGGAACGACAGATAGAGGCCGACCACCACGACGAGGATCAGCGTCGTGCTGGTGATGAAGCCGAGTAGTCGGTCGAAACCGGGGAACGGAACGTTCTGCCCGTAGAAGCCGGTGATGGCCGTCGGCACGGCGATGATCGCGGCCCACGCGGTCAGCTTCTTCATGACGGTGTTGAGTCGCGCGTCGGCGAGGGTCAGGTTGGTCTCGAAGACGGTGGTGATCATGTCCCGCAACGACTCTGTCCACTCCGACGCCCGGAGCGCGTGGTCGTAGAGATCGGAGAAATGCGGGTCGAGCTCCGGTGGCGCGTGGTTGTCGAACCGCCGTCGTTGGATGCCGGCGATCACCTCGCGCATCGGCAGGACCACCCGTCGCAGGACGACGAGGTCCTTGCGGAGGTCGTAGGTTCGGCGCTGCAGTTCGCGGCCGGGGATGCGCTCGTCGAACAGCAGTGCCTCGAGGTCCTCGATCTCGTCGTCGAGGCGTTGCACGGCGTCGAAGTGTCCGTCCACGACGACATCGAGCAGTCCGTGCACGAGCGCGCCGATCCCGTATTGCGTGGCGCCGCTGTCCGACCAACGCCGCATGACCTCGTCGATGTCGAGCGCCGGGGTCGGTCGCACGGTGATGAGTGCGTTCCGTTTGACGAAGATCGAGATGCGGTGCAGGTCGAACATCCGCGCCCGACCGTTCGCGGAGGCGCGGAAGTCGGTGGCCGCGGAGCCGTCGTCATCGTCGTCGTCCCGGTCGTCGGCCGGCGACTCGCCGTTGTGCAGCGACACCGCGTAGACCATCACGAAGGTGTGCCCGGTGTAGGTGACTGTCTTGACCCGTTCGGCCGCCGCGACCGTGTCCTCGATCGCGAACGGGTCGAGGTCGAGCTCGGCCGCCAACCGGGACAGGGTCTCGTGGGTGGGGCTTTCCAGATCCGCCCAGATCAACTTCTCCGGATTGTCGAGACAGGTGGAGATCTCCTCGAGGTCGAAGCCATCCACCGGGTCGCCGTTCCGCCAGATCTGACCACGGATGCGTTCGACGCCGCGAGGTCCCGACACATCCGAGGGAACTGTCATGTGGCCATCGTGACACCGGTGGGGGTGTTCCGTCGGTGCGACAGGCAGGCGAGACGTCGACCACACCGGGTGGTCGTCGCCCGCGGGTAGCATCGAAATCGGTGTCTGTGGACGGGCGCGGACACCGATTCTCCAGGTAAGGCGGCGGCATGGTCGACAGCAGTTCCCGCGGACATCGCTTGATGCCCGCGCGCACGAGCGAACAGATCCGCGAGTGGTGCGATCGTTCGGCGGTACCGGGCGAGCGGCGCGAACTGTCGGACACCGCGGCGCTGCTCATCGCCTCCGGATACCTCACCCCGGGTGGTCGTGCGATCGTGGTGCGCCGGATCTCCACCGGTCGGCCGATGCCGTCCATGTCCGCGGGTTTCGGCGATCTGCGCCGCTTGCAGCGCGCGATCGTCCAGATCGAACACCAGTTGTCGAGTCCGGTGGTGCCCGGTGTGGTCGCGGCCGTGATGCGTAACAGGCTCAACGGCCTGCAACGACGCCGCGAGGACGCACGCAAGCAGATCGTCGCCGATAAGGGTGTGTTCGCGTCGGGGACCCGGGCGATCCGACGCGAGCGGCGGGAGAACGTCTATCTCGAGATCGAGGAACGAGACCGGTTGTTCGCCGGGCTGCTGTGCACCCCGACCCCCAACGTCAACGCGTCGAGCTATGTCCGTCGCGCCGGCACCGCCGCGTTCGACCGGATCGCCGGCGTGGTGGGGCAGGTCGCCGCGAAGTCGGGCAACTCGCAGGCGGGGCAGTGGGCGGACCAGTTCCTGTCGGGCGTGCGCGAGGCGCCCGGCGGAGCGACTCAGGCCGGCGCCCCCCGCACCGCGGCGTTCGTCGACGGCTACGAGACGCTGCTGTTCATCACCGGTCACTACTACGACCGCATCCTCGGCAACCCCGCCTGGCGCTCCGACCATTTCGAGGTCCAGCGCACCCAGGTGAACCTGCACGCGGAGGTCGCCGAGATCGCCGCCGACGTCATCGCGTTGCGGGCGGTACGCATCGACCTCGACCGGGCCAAGCGCAACGGCGGCTTCGACCGCACCTTCGCCGCGCAGATCGACCAGCGTGAGACGACACTGCGACCGGTGTGGACCGAACTCATCGACCGTGTCCAGGCGCTCGGCGAGGTCGCGCATGTCGTCGAATCCGCGGCCGTCGAGCTGCAGGTCCTCGCCGAGTACAACAAAGCGGCCACCCTCGACGACCGCATCGACGCGTTGATCGCGCGGTCGGGCGACCGCGAGATCTCCGTCGACAACGCCAAACGGCTCACCGAACAGGTCCGCAGCGGCGAAGAGCAGTTGCGCATCTATCGAGATGTGTTGCAGGGCAACATCGCGCGGATCTCGCCGGCGGTGCCGCGCGAGCTACCCGCCCGCTACGAGCCGTCGTGACCACGTGCTGAGGTAGTCCTTCTCGGTGGGGGACAGCCGCCGCAGGGTGTGCTTCTCGATGTCGACGACGGCCATCTGCGTGCTCGCGACGCATGCCGGCCGACTGGCGTCGTCGGCAACGCCGCTGCGGATCTCGTAGCCGATGGTGAAGTCCACCGAACGGAAACCCTTGATCCACATCCCGATTCGCAGCGGCGAGTCGTCGTGACGCAGCTGGGCCTGGTATCGGATGTCGACGTGCACGATCATCGCGCTGGTGATCAGCGGAGCGTAGTCCTCGCCGGCACTCAACAGCCACGCGATGCGCGCCTCCTCCATCAGCGTGACCATCCGCGCGTGGTTGATGTGTCCGAACGCGTCCATGTCCGACCAGCGCACCCCGACCTCGGCGACGAAGGCGAAGTCGTTCGGACCGAGTCCCGTGGTCGACGGTGGTTCGTGCCGCTGGGAACGCGCGTGGTGAACAGAAGGTGAAGTGGGCATCGTCGACTTTCCTCGGAGGTCCCGGTGCCCGTGAGATGCCGTGGTCACGACCTTCCACTCGGCTGAACGCCGGGTAGTCTGGAAGTCTAGATGTCCGCGTCGGGCCGATCCGGTCGGCGCGGACTCGCACGTGGTGACACGACGAGGTCCCGGGTGCACTCCGGGGGGAGGTCGGTGAGGGAGTTGGCGAGATGTCGAGGCGATTGATCGCGGGTCTGATGTGCCTGATGGTGGGGATTCTGTCGACCCCGGCCATCGCCGACGCCGCTCCCAAACAGGTGGCGCGCATCGCCAAATCCGAGAAGCTGAGTGCGCTGCGTACCGACATCTGGGTCTTCTCACCGGCGATGAACGAGCGGATCAAGCTGTCGGTCCTCACCCCGGTCGGCGGCTCGACGCCGCGGTCGACGGTCTACATGCTCGACGGTGCCGGCGCCGAGGGTGAGGTCAGCGACTGGATCACGAAGGGTCGCGCCGGCCGCTTCTTCGCCGACAAGAACGTCAACGTCGTACTCCCCACCGGAGGAAAGGGCACCTTCTACACCGACTGGCAGAAGAAGGACGCCGCGCTCGGCAAGCCGATGTGGGAGACGTTCCTCACCAAGGAGCTGCCGCCGCTGATCGACGACCGGTTCGACGGCAACGGCCGCAACGCGGTCATCGGGCTGTCGATGGGTGGGCAGGCCGCGTTCTCCCTGGCCATCCGGCACCCGGAGATGTACACCGGCGTCGCCTCGCTCAGCGGCTGCCCGCCGGTGTCCGGTCCCGTCAACGAGGCCTACGTCCGTACGACGGTCGGTCGCGACGGCGGCGACGCCACCAACATGTGGGGCCCGTTCGGCTCCGCGGGCTGGCGCGCACACGACCCGAGTCTTCATCTCGACCGGTTGCGCGGAAAGAACATCTTCATCGCCGCCGGGTCCGGCGCCATCGGCCCCCTCGACCTCCAGCGTCAGATCGAGCCGGACGAGGGGCCGCGCGACGTCGTGACGGCATCCTCGTCGGCGCTCGAACTGGGTGCCTACCGCTGTTCGCTCGAGTTCGCCATCACGATGCGTGCCGCGGGGGTGCCCTACACCGACGGTTTCCGCCTCATCGGAACCCACACGTGGGCGTACTGGGAGCGCGACCTCGCGGCCCTGTGGCCGACCATCGGCCGGGGGCTCTGACCGGCTCGGGGTCCAGTATCAGCTCCGGGGACCGTCCCAGCTCTCGGCGAACCGCAGGAACACGTCGTCCTCGGCGGCGTTGGTGACGGTCACCCGCACGCCGTCGCCGTCGAACGGGCGGACCACCACCCCGGCGTCGACGCAGGCGCGCGCGAAGTCCATCGACGCCGCTCCCAGGTCGAGCCACACGAAGTTGGCTTGCGAATCGGGGACCCGGTAGCCCGCGTCGCGCAGTCGTGCGGTGACGCGGGCCCGTTCGGCGACGACCGCGTCGGTGCGGGCCAGCAACTGGTCGCCGGCGTCGAGGCTGGCGAGCGCGGCGGCCTGGGCGACGCTGCTGACCGAGAACGGCACATGAACCTTGCCGAGGGCGGTGATGACCTCCGGATCGGCGATCGCGTAACCCACGCGCAGCCCGGCCAGCCCGTACGCCTTCGAGAAGGTGCGCAGCACCACGAGGTTGCGGAACTCGCGTCGGAGTTCGAGTGCGTCGTACGCCTGACTCGACGGCAAGCGCAGGTATTCGAAGTACGCCTCGTCGAGAGCGACGATGACGTCGGACGGCACGTTCTGCAGGAACTCCCGCAGGTCGGCTGCCTCGACCACGGTCCCGGTCGGGTTGTTGGGATTGCACACGAAGATCAGCCGCGTGCGGTCGGTGACCGCGTCGGCCATCGCGCGCAGGTCGTAGGTCAGATCGCCGGTGAGCGGGACCTGGACCGGTGTCGCGCCCGCGACGCGCGTCGCCAGGGGATAGGTCTCGAAGGACCGCCACCCGAAGACCACCTCGTCGCCCGGTCCGCTGGTGACGAGGATGAGGTTCTGACAGAGGATGACCGACCCGCATCCCACCTGGACCTCGTCTTCGGTGACCCCGAGGCTCTTGGCCAGCGCTGCGGTCAGCTCCACCATCCCGTTGTCGGGGTAGCGGTTCACGGCTGCGGCCGCCGCGCCGATCGCCTCGACGACGCTCGGCAGCGGACCTTCGGTGACCTCGTTGCTGGCGAGCTTCACCGCTCCCGGAAACGTCTTGCCCGGTACGTATACGGGAAGGTCGTCCAGGTCGGGGCGGATTCGCAGGCTCACCCGACCAATGTAGGCCGCGACCCCGATGAGGCAGAAACCGGCTCTGACCAACCGGTTTGCTTGTGGACGCGAAGGGTGTGTAACCTTTCGACTCGGCAGTTCGAAAGGACTCCGCCAAGGAGGCGTGCCAGAGCGGCCGAATGGGACTCACTGCTAATGAGTTGTCTCGCTAAAACGGGACCGGAGGTTCAAATCCTCTCGCCTCCGCCACCGCAGTCGGCCGACGGCGGTACAACTGAATAGCACGCGCCCGTAGCTCAACGGATAGAGCATCTGACTACGGATCAGAAGGTTTGGGGTTCGAATCCCTACGGGCGCACCACAGAGGCCCGTCACCGATCCCGGTGACGGGCCTCTTCTGTGTGCACCGGAACCCTGGGTGGGTGGACGAGGTGCCGGTGCTGTCTTCCATCCTCGCCGGCGTCCGGGACGTCGACACGAGTACGGCACTACCCCAATCGGTGGCGGGGTGACTACGCGCGGAGGATCACCAACTGCTGGGTCGCCCGGGTCATCGACACGTAGCGGTCGACCGCGCCTTCGGTGCCCGCGCCGAAGGCGTCGGGGTCGACGAGCACCACGAGGTCGAACTCGAGCCCTTTGGCGAGGGTGGGGGTGAGCGACCGCACGCGGTCGGTCCCGGCGAAGCCGGGTTCGCCGATCACACAGGCGATTCCGTCCCGATGCGTCGAGATCCAGTCGTCGACCACGGTGTCGAGGCCTGCGCGGTCGCCGTAGGTGACCGGAATGCCCGCGCGCCGAACCGAAGTCGGCACGTTCGCGTCGGGGAGCGCCGCGCGGATGACGGGGGCGGCCGCATCCATGATCTCTTCCGGGGTCCGGTAGTTGATCGTGAGTCCTGCCGAGGTGACGTCGCGCAGACCGACGCGACGAAGTCGCTCTGCCCACGACTCGGGGAATCCGCGTCGTGCCTGCGCGCGGTCGCCGACGACGGTGAAGCTCCTCGACGGGCAACGGTCGATCAGCATCTGCCACTGGGCGTCGGTGAGCTCCTGCGCTTCGTCGACGACGACGTGCGCGAACGGCCCGGACAGTGTCCGGGCGGTCTCGCTCACGGACCCGTCCCCGAGGTGGTGGCGCAGGTTCTCGTGCCGGAGCATCGTCATGAGTCCCTCGCCGTCGTCGTGGACCTCGGCGGCGATCAGGTCGTCGACCACCTGGTCGATCCGCTCGAGTTCCTTCGCCAGGTCCGCGCGCTGCCGGCGACGTCGGGCCGACGCTGCCGGGTCCCCGATCCGGCGGTGGGCGCGATCGAGGATCGGCAGGTCGGCATCGGTCCAGGCGTCGGGGACGCTGCGCTGGAGTGCGCGTACCTCGCCGGGCGACAGCCACGGCGCACACATGCGGAGGAAGGCCGGCACCGACCACAGGTCACCGACGATCTCGGCGGCGTCCAGGATCGGCCATACCCGCGAGAAGGATGCCGCGAGTTCGTCATTCCCGGCCAACGCACGACGCAGCGCATGCTGGGGCACATCGTCGTCGTGTCGCGACGCGATGATCGACACCAGTTCTTCCCACACCTCGTCCCGCGCCTCGTTGTGTGCGGTCCCGCTGTCGGCTGCGTCGAAGGCGTCCGCCCAGTCGTCCGCGGTCAGAGTCGTCTCCGTCCAGGGTGTTTCGACCACGAACGGCGTCGTCGGCGGTTGTTCGTAGAATTTCACCGCCGGCTCGACCGCCTCGACCATGCGAGCCGACGACTTCAACCGTGCCACGTCGACGTCGGCTTCGGTTGTCGCCGAATCACCTTCGATGACGAGATCGGCGAGAGTGCACGTCTGGACGCTCTCCTCGCCGAGGCTCGGCAGCACATCGGCGACGTAGGCGAGGTACGGCCGATGAGGTCCGACGACGAGCAACCCGCCTCGATGACCGGCGAGGCGCGCATCGGCGTAGACGAGGTAGGCGGCACGATGCAGCGCGACGACGGTCTTGCCGGTTCCCGGCCCGCCGTCGACGACGAGGGTCCCGTGCGAGTCGGCTCGGATGATCGCGTCCTGATCGGTGGCGATGGTGCCCAGAACATCTCGCATGCGCGGGGAACGACTGGCGCCGAGGTCGGCGAGGAACGCGGACTGCTCGTCGAGCGCCGCGTGCGAGGTGAGCACCGCGGGGTCGTCGACGAAGACCTCGTCCCAGTAGTCGGTGATCCGGCCGTGGGTCCAGCGGTAGCGGCGTCGGCTCACCAGTCCCATCGGGTCGCGGCGGGTGGCGGCGAAGAACGGCGCGGCCAGCGGGGTGCGCCAGTCGACGAGCAGGGTCTCGCCGGCGGCATCGGTCAGCCCGAGCCGGCCGATGTAGAGGATCTCCCCGTCGTCGCGGACCAGCCGACCCAGGCACAGGTCGAGGCCGAACCGCCGCAGCGATCGGATACGTGCGCCGAGCTGGTGGATCTCCATGTCGCGGTCGACGGCCCGGCGACCCCTGCCGCCGGCTTCACGCCGGAGTTGCTGCAGGCGCTCGTCGGCGTCGGCCAAGGTGCGTCGCAGGTTCGTGGTGATCGAGGCGAAGTGTCGGGTGTCGTCGGCGACGAGGGCCGGATCGTTCTTCGGGGACAGGCTGTCGGGGAGGGCGAACACCGCGGTGGTCGTTGACGTCGCGTCGTCGGGGACTGAGGTCTCAGGGACTGGGGTTTCGGGGACTGGGGGCACAGAGATGACTCCGAATCAGCAGGTGGCAGGGGTGGTCGTCGCAGGTGAGACAGCGATTCTGCACCAGAAAGGGCGGCTTGCGGCAAGCCCCTGTCCAGGTCTTATGGTGAAAGGGGCAGAGATCGGCGGGTGCGCAGGTGAAACGGACCCCGATATCACTTGTCCTGGACGTCCGCGCAGCTGTTGCAGCCCGCGGTGCTGTATGTGAAAGTACTTTCAGTTCACTACGGTGAACTCTTTTCGGCGGGGCCTGTCAGGGGGCTGCCGCCCCCGAGGGCACGGGGGTGGGGCGGCAGCGCGGCCACGGTTTCCGCGTCTCCGTCATTTGATGTTCGGGCTCATTCGACCGACTGGTTCGCTGTCGTCGCGGCATCGTCGTGGCCTGCGGTTTTCCGATCGTCGAGGTGGGCTCCCGACTTCGCGCCGTAAGGTCGGAGAGGGAATGACGCGCGCCGTCGAGCCGGATCGTAGGTTTCGGTCGAGGCCGCGCCGCGTCGACGACGACGCTCGAGAATCCGACCGGAGGCCGACGATGGGACAGCCGTACGGGGGGCCGAACCCCGGTGCTCACGACCCTCGACGCCGCGACGGGAGCGGTGGTCAGACCGGCGGGTCGCTTCGCGATCTCTACGGGCAACCCGTCGCACCGCAGCTTTATCCGCCGCTCGGGTACGCCGTGGACGGGACCCCGATGTTCCGCCCCGGTCAGCCGACGAACACCGAGATCACCATGGCCGAGCGCGCTGAGCGTGCCGAGGCCGAACGCGTCGCGGCCGCCGAGCGGGAGGTCGAAAGCGCCGACGGCCGACCGGGTTCACGCATCCGCAAGGTGCCCACCGCGACCCTGATCCTGACCCTGGGCGTGGTGGTGCTGCTCGTGGTGGCTTTCGTCGGGTTCCTCGGGCTGCGGGAGGAGGCACCGCAGGACCGCTTCGCCGACTCGCCGCCGGTCACCGACACCATGCCGATCCCACGCACCTTCGAACCGCCCAGCCTCACCCCGCCCGACCCGGGACAGCAGCTTCCGGGCCAACCTGGTGAGCGCATCGATCCGCAGAACAAACCGGTGACCTACGAGGCGACCATCGACGGGCAGGCCACCATCCTCTACGTCGACGACAACGGCCTGCGCTCGGAGTTCGCCCCGACGAATCCGTGGACCGTTCAGTTCACCGGCGGGGTCAACCCGCTGCGCCTCTTGGTCATCGCGGGAACGGGTAGCTCGGTGAGTTGCTCGATCACGGTCGCGGGCGAGGTGGTGGTCGAAGACACCGTGACGCCGTCATCGACCCGCCGGACCGCGTCCTGTATCGCCTGAACGGTCACGTCTTCGGGGTCCCGGACCGGGTGATCGGTCGGGTGACCAGGTCGTCCGATGTGTGATCGGGGCGGTTGCTCGCTACCGTGGTCACGTGAGTTCTCCGCAGACAGCCCCTGACAGCGGTCAGTCCTCCGCCACCAACGACGAGTTCAAGACGATGCTCACGTGGCGAGGCGAAGACACCGATCGACTGGAACAGGTCCGCCTGGTCGTGTCCGGCGCACGACTCAAGGCCTATGGACGGATCATCGCCGCGGCGACCGCCGACCACGAGGCGTTCTCCGCGTCCTACGAACTGCAGACCACCGATGCCGGTGTGGTCAAGCGGCTCACCGTCCACCTGGTACGCACTGACGGTGAGACGCAGTTCGGCATCACCCGCGACGACGAGGGCACGTGGCTGATCCGTCGTCCCGACGGTGAGACCACCCGTTCGGACTTCGACGGCGCCGAAGACGTGGACCTCGCATTGTCACCGATGTTCAACGCCTTGCCGATCCGGCGACGCGCTCTCTCGGCGTCGACTCCCGGTGCGGTCGAGATCCCGGTCGCGTACATGTACCTGCCCAGCGGAGACGTGAAGCCGGCGACGATGTCGTACACCCCGGGCACGGACGGATTCCGTGTGGTGTCGCCGCTTGCGACCACCACCATCACCGTCGACGAGAACAACTTCGTCGTCGACTACCCGGGTCTCGCACGCCGGGTCTGACGTGTGCGGGCGGCCCCAGGGACGCGGCGCGGCGGTCAGCCCACCCACACCCGGCCCTGATGGGCCTGCCGGCGTAGTTCCTGCTGCCACCCGTCGTCGCCGACCGTCACCCCGGAGATGACCTCCGCGGCGCCGGAATGCAGTTGCTCGTACGCCTTTCGCGCGCGGTGCCCGTCGTCGACCAGCACTTCGGCGGTTCCGTGGTCGCGGAGTTCGTCGCGGACGGCGGTGAGGCGGTCGATGGTCTCGCTGAGGACGTTGAGCACGGCGATGCCGTTGGCCTCGATCATCGCGCGCTGCAGGGCGGGTGCGGTGCCGGCGACGCGGGTGCCGTCGCGAAAGCTGCCGGCGGCCAGGCGTAGGGCGAGGTCGCTCTCACCGGCCCCGACGGCGGCCGTGGCCGCGGCGGTCAGGTGTGGCAGATGCGAGATCGCGGCGACCGCCCGATCGTGCGCGTCGGGTGCGACCGGCACCACTCGCGAGCCGACCGTCACGGCCAGCGCGGCCACCGTGAGCCAGTCGTCGGCCGGGGTGTGGTCGGTGGTGGTGACCGCCCACATCGCCCCGTCGAAGAGGGTGGCGTCGGTTGCCGCCCAACCCGACGAACTGGTCCCGGCCATCGGATGCCCGCCGACGTATCGACCTCCGGGATGCAGATCGGCGAGTAGGCGCTCGACTTCCTGCTTGACGCTGATCACGTCGGTGACCAGGAGCCCGGGCGCGTTCTCGGCGATGGCCGTCACCAGGGGGCCGATCGTCGTCACCGGTGTCGCGAGCACGAGCAGCGCGTCCGACGACGCCGCACGCTCGAGTGTCGCAACGAGATCCGCGGACGCGTCATAACCGTCGCCGATGGCCGCATCGACGGTCGTGGCCGACCGGTTGTAGCCGAACGCCTCGTGCCCGGCGTCGTGCAGGGCCCGCAGCAGCGAGCCGCCGATCAGGCCGAGACCCAGCACACAGACCGGCGTGGAAAGGGCGACAGCGGGGGACGACGGCGCGGCAGTCACCCTGACACGTTCCCATACCGGTCATGCCCGGTGAACCGGGACTTGGGAGTACCGGTGATAGGGGCTACGGTTTGTCGCATGGCCGGTGCCGGATTTGGGAAGTCGGGGTCGAACGCGCAGGACGTGGACGACGACATCGACGGTTTCGCCGTGGCGGTCGTCCGCGACGAGAGCGGTTGGAAGGTCACCGCGATGAAACCGTCGGCGCTCTCCGATCTCGAGGACGCCGAGACCCAGTTGCGTGAGCTGCGTTCGGCGGGCGCGGTCTTCGGACTCCTCGACGTCGACGACGAGTTCTTCATCATCGTCCGGCCGTCGCCGACCGGGGCGCGTCTGCTTATCTCCGACGCGACCGCCTCCGTCGACTACGACATCGCGGTCGACGCATTGGACGCCCTCAACATCGAGGTCCCCGACATCGATCCGGACGAGCTCGATCAGATCGATCCGTGGGAGGAAGGGGACCTCGGGTTGCTCGCCGACCTGGGACTGCCCGACGCGGTCATGAGCATCATCGTCGGGGACACCGATCTGTATGCCGACGAACAGCTCGGCATGATCGCGGCGCGGCTCGGTTTCGCCGACGAGCTGGGCAAGGTCCTCGACTCCCTCGGCCACTGAGTCCGCACGAAGCCGCGCGATGAGTGCGCCCGCCTGGGAGGCCATGGTCCGCTCCGCGCTCGACGCGGCGGCACTGTCGGGCACCGACGACGTACCCATCGGGGCAGTCGTGTTCGACCCCGAGGGCGTCGAACTGGCCCGCGCCGCCAACCGTCGCGAGGCCGATTCCGATCCGACGGCCCACGCCGAGGTGCTTGCGCTGCGTGCCGCGGCGCGGGCGTTCGGTGATGGATGGCGGCTCCCGGGATGCACGATCGCGGTGACCGTCGAACCGTGCACGATGTGTGCCGGAGCGATCACGCTGTCCCGGGTCGACGCCGTCGTCTTCGGGGCGTGGGAGCCCAAGACCGGTGCAGTCGGTTCGCTGTGGGACGTCGTCCGCGATCCACGGCTGTCGCATCGCCCCCAGGTGAAGGGCGGCGTCCTCGAAGCCGAGTGCCGCGCACTCATGGTCGACTTCTTCGCCACCCGACGACACCCGTGACCGTCGTGATCTCGGGGTCGTGAGGACTCAAGATCGGTGAGATCTCAGGGTGCGGACCGGTGGTCGGCGGCGGGCGGTCCTGGCAGATTGGACGTCAGCATCCCCGATCCGCGAGGAGTAATCATGACCGATCCGTCCGACAAGGTGACCGCGGCCTTCGACACCGCCAAGGCCAAGATCAACGAGCTCGCCGAGAGCGGCAAGGTCCAGGAGGCGCTGGGTACCGCGCGCGACAAGATCGACGAGTTCGTCGAGAGCAAGCAGGTCCAGGATGCGCTGGACACCGCCAAGGACAAGCTCAACGATCTCGCCGAGAACGAGAAGGTCCAAGAGGCGTTCAGTACCGCCAAGGACAAGATCAACGAGGTGTCCCAGAAGTTCAACAGCCGCTGACAGGTCACTGACCTGCGGTCATGCAGCTCAGTGCACACCTGTGGCACGGTGGGATGCGGGAGTCCGCTCCCCAGGCGGCGCCAGTGTCGAGCAGCCGGCGCGTCGGTCGTCGCCGAGTTCTTCCACATCGGACGGCACCCGGCCGCGCCGAACCTCACCGAGGAGGCTTCATGGGAACCACGGACGACGCCAAGAACAAGGCCGAAGAGCTCAAGGGTCGCGGCAAGGAAGCTGCCGGCAGCCTCACCGACGATCAGGACCTCAAGAACGAGGGCAAGGGCGACCAGGCGCAGGCCGAGGGCAAGCAGAAGATCACCGACGCCGCCGACGCCGTCAAGGGCAAGATCGACGACGTCAAGGACAAGCTGACCGGCCACTAGTGCAGCCGGCCGCTCGACGAAGCCCGCCTGAGCAGCCGATTTAAGTCTGACCGCGGGTCTGCGGTACAGTCTTCGGCGGTGGCGTGTCCGAGCGGCCGAAGGTGCAGCACTCGAAATGCTGTGTGCGGTAACCCCGTACCGAGGGTTCAAATCCCTCCGCCACCGCCAAAAATGGCCCCCCCATCCTCACGGGTGGGGGGCCATTTCGCATCTCTGGGAGCGGTGGTCGGTCAGCCCATGCTGAACGGCTTTCCGTACACGGCGATCGACTGCGACACGTTGTCGGTGGTGATGCTCACCTTGGCGTACGACCGGGCCTGCGCGTAACCGGCGCAGCCGTTCACCATCATGGTCTCGTTGGTGTACGCCAGTGTGCCCTTGCCGCCGGAGAAGCTGATCGACGACGAGTGGCCGGCCGCACCGAACGCGTCTTTGTACTCACGGTCGTTGATGACGTAGTTGACCGCTTGGCCGGGCCCGATGGTCACGCCGGCGCCGGTCTCGGCCGTCGTGGTCGCGCTCTGGAGGTCGAAGTTGGGTGCGGTCGCGCCGGCCCTGCTGTTCGAGTTGCCGCCCAGTGTCAGCTGGCAGCCGGCGATGTAGCCGGCGCCGACACCGATCTTCGCGGCCGGGTCGGACGTGGTCACCACATACTTGCCGGACACCCAGGCGTTGCGGTGCAGGGGCGTGGCGCCCATCGACGGGGTGATCCGCGCGGACTCTTTGCTGCGCGTGATGGTCACCGTCGTACCGTCTTTCAACTTCTTCGTGACGGATTGCCCGGGGAGTTGGACGGTGGTGTCGGCGTGTGCGGGTGCGGCATCGAGGACGGGTATCAGTGCCGCGCAGGCGACTGCGGTCGTGGACGCGATGATCCGGGTGCGCGTGGCGCGGCGCTTGGTGACGGTCATGGGAGCTCCGATTCGGCGGGTCATGGTGGTGGACAACGGGTTCGCGGTCAGCCGATGGAGAACGGCTTGCCGTAGAGGTTCACCTTCTGGTGCACCTCGCCGGTGGTCTCGATCGTGGTGAATGCTCGTGCCTGGGCGTATCCGCCGCAGTTCTGCACGTCGATCTGCGCGTCGTCGTAACCGAGGTGGTAAGTACCGGCCTTCTCGACGTTCTTGGTGTTCAACACCACGAACGTGACGTCGCCGGCGGCCAGCGGGACGGTCAGGGTCCCCGACAGGGAGGGTGCGGTCGGGGTCAACGATCCGGACAGACCGCCCTGCAGGCCCTTGATGTTCACCTGGCACCCGATGATGTAGCCGGTGGACAGGGTGGCCGCGGCGCCGTTCGTGGCGGTTCCGTTGCTTCCGGGCAGGGTGGTCTCGCCGGCCGCGCCGACGCTCGGTCCTGCCTTCGCCGGTTTGAGATTCGGTGCGTACAAGGTGATCTGGCCGCTGACCCAGGTGGTTCTGGACACGCCGTTGGCAGCCATCGACGTCGAGACCCGCGCGCTCTCCTCGGATCGGACGATCTGGACGCCCTCACCTTTCGCGGTGCCGCCCGGAAGCCGGACGAATGTGTCTGCGCCCGCCGACGCGGCGCCGGCGAGCAGCGCGGCAGTCACCGATCCGCCGATGAGTGCGGACAGTCCGACGGCCCGCAGGGTTCGTTGTGTCATCTCGTGCTCTCCTCGTGTCATCAACCCGTTCGGAAACGGGGTGTCGCATGAACGTCGGGACTCATCGCAGGGGGAGACCCGACAGCTGCGGCAGGGTGGGATCGTAGGTGAACGTACCCTAAACTCGATATGAGTGAAAAACTATGTAGGGGGTTGACACCGACCCGCTTGGTAAAGGTAGCCTAACCTCTGCAAGGTGAGGGTCTCATGCCGGTGCGAGACGGTGGAGTCGCCCGCGAGTTCCACGAGTTCGGCTGCACGGCAGACGAACTCGCTACGCATACGGGGATGTGTGAGTCAGACGTCGGCTTCATGTTCGCTGCTGAGCGGCGCCCACGACACCCATGGCTCGCTGCCCGCGGTGCGCACCGGTGACGCCGTCATCGACTTCGAACGGTTCTACGAGTCCGTGGAATGGATGGCCGAGCAACTGGTCTCCTGCGGGGTCCGCGCGGGCAGTCGGGTGGGTCTCGTGATCCGCACCGGCTGGGAGTTCGTGCTCGCCTGGTATTCCTTGCTGGAGGTCGACGCCGTCACGGTTCCGATCGTCCTCGGCCCAGCGAACGAACCGGCACATTCGTGCGAGATCGGTTTCGTGCTCGCTCATGTCGATCAATGCACCGAGGTCGAGGATCTGGTCGAAGCCGCCGTGCCCCGGAGCCACTGTCGTCAGATGTACCGCGTCGGCGACGAGTTCGTCCTCGCTGCACTCCGGACGGCGGACATGCTCCGGAACGAGGGCGGCCTCGTCGACCTCGGACACGAACCACAAGCCGCCACCGGCCAACTCATCGCCGAAGCGGAGCGGATGGTGGCGGACGTCGGGCTGCGTCGTGGCGAGTATGTGTCTTTCGAAGGCGATCTCGGTACTCGCGACACCATGGTCCGGATCCTCGCCTGCGCGTCGGCCGGCGCATGCGTCGCGGTCGACGCCCCGTACGGCGAGCCCCACTGGGGTGCCCCGAGCACTCGCTGACCGATGCCCGACGCTCAGCGCAGTGTGGCCGCGACCCGGTCCGCGAGGTCGGTCTCGCGACGCCTGCCGAGGAGCTCGACGACGTCGTTGATTCCGGATTGCGTTGGCAACCACAGTGATTCGGCGAGCACCTGGAGGAGTCGGGTTCTGGTGAGCCGGGCCGGCTGCCGCCCGATCCGGGTCAGGATGTCCGCGGCGGACGACGCGGTTGCCTGCTCGGCCCGTCGAACGGTGAAGGTGTGCGGCCCGAAGTCGAGGAACACGGGCGTACCCGGTTCCAGTTCGAGCTCATCGATGAACCGCTTGATCGAGCCGGATCGTGCCTGAACCGATGCCCACGTGAAAGCCTGTGTGCCCAGCGCGGTCTCGAGTGTGACCGGTGAACCGGGGCCGATGCCGAGAAGTCCGGCGAGTGCGCTGGGTATGTTGAAACCCGTTCCGCGACACTGCGCGGGAGTTATCGTCGTCGCCCAATGCACGACGTCGTCTTCGCGGTACAGTCCGCGCGTCCGTCCCGGCGTCCGCCGCGGCCGATGTGGTCGTTCGCGTCGGGTGACGATGCCGTCGCGGATCTGGAATTCGCCGGCACCGGCATACGAACGGATTGTGGCCTCGCTGACGTCGTGACGACCGCGGATCGTCGCGATGACGTCGTCGAGGGGCACGGCCCCGTCGTGGTCGGAGAGAATCGCATCGATCTGCAGATGGACCGGCTCGTATCGTGGAAGGCCCCATTTGGCAAGGCCGTAGCGGGTGCGGTCGGTTCTGACGATACGCACGTCCGAGGCGAGCGCGTTTCGAATACTGTTGTGGGCACGCGGGATCGCCGAAGTCGCGTCGATGATGTCGTCGAAGGTCAACGGCGCGCCGCGGATCGAGAGCGCTGCGACGACGATCTCGCCCGTCGTCGACCGGGCGGCGATCGCGTGGCCGTCGAGTAGTTCGTATCCCGCCCGCAGTAGCCACCGTGCGGCCGAATCTCCGGACAGGCCCAGGTGATCCGCGATGGTGATGACCGAAGCCGCCTCGCCGGGGCGCGCCGCCGCCTCGACCGCCGACTTCGTGAACTCGGCGACCGAGCGCAGGCTGCCCCGGATGATCCAGTTCTCGCTCGTGCGCAGACCCGACGCCGCGGCCACCACCCGCCAGCACGGGGCCTCGACGCCGCCCACCGGAGTCCCGGCGAGCGTCGAGTCGGCCATGAGCGCAGCGGCGTCCGCGACCGGAGCGGCCCGGCGGTTGATCATCGCCGACAGGTCGGCGAGGGCCGGGTCCGCCTCGATCAACGAGCGCAGGCGGTGTCGTGTGGAGCGATCGATCTGGGTGACTCGCTCGCGGGACAACCCGAGAAGGTCGGCGACCTCCGACTGGGTGCGAGGGCTGGCAGCGTAGACGCGCTCGGTCAGCACCCGCCGCTCCTGGTCGGACAGTCCGGCGTCGAAGGCGGCGACCGCGTCGAGCGCGCGTCCGTCGTCCGGCGACCGTCTCGACGGTAAGGGTCCGTTGGCGTGCGCGGTCATGGATGGTGCTTCCTCGGCGGTCGGGTGACGTCGTGCAACGGTGGCCCGCCCAGGGTTCGCCGAACGCTCGCGAGGGCCTGCGCAGAGCACCTCACACGCTACCGGGACCCCGCGCACGCAGAGCTCGACCGGACCGACGACGTCCGGTGTCGGATTGTCCCCCGAGCACAAAGGTCTCGAGGAAGTCTGGCCTCCGCGACCGTTTCGGTTCGGCTCCCGCTTTCATAGTGTTCTGGATCACATCAACCACGACGATCTCGGAGGCAAGCCCGGTGACCAGCACGTACTTCGCATGGGACCTGACCCATCGCGCCGACGCCCCGTGTGTTCGCGATGACGTGGTCGCCCTCGACTACGCCGGATTTGCGCGTCGCGTCGAGGGTGTCGCCGAACAACTGGGCCGTGCTGGCGTTCGACCCGGGGACGTCGTGGCGACCTTTCTGCCCAACCGGATCGAACTGCTGGTCACGTTGATGGCGGCATGGCGGATCGGCGCGGTCGCCACTCCGGTCAACCCGGCATTCACCCCGGAGGAAGCCGAGTACCAGCTGGCGGATTCGGGAGCACGGGTCGTCATCGGGACCCGCGCAGCAGAACTGAGGTCCGACCGTGCCCGGTTCGACGTGGAGGAACTGGCGACGGCGCCGAGCGCGGACTGGCGGGGCTCACTGTCACCGGCCGCCGGCGACGACGCATTGCTGATCTACACCTCCGGCTCCACCGGCAGACCCAAGGGTGTCCGACTGTCGCACGACAATCTGCACTACATGGCGTCGACCATGGTCACGCATTTCGGTCTCACCGCGGCCGACCATGCCCTCCTGGTGCTGCCGCTGTTCCACGTGAACGCCATCTGCGTGAGCTTCCTGGCGCCGATGCTCGCGGGCGGGCAGCTGAGCATCACCGGGAGATTCTCCTCGTCACGGTTCTTCGACGACGTCGCACGGCTCACCCCGACATACTTCTCCGCCGTACCGACCATCTACGCGCTCCTCGTGTCGCAGGACGGTCTGACAGCTGGGGCCACCGGGTCTCTCCGGTTCGCGGTCTGCGGGGCCGCCCCGATCTCGAGAGAACTGCTCGACCGGGTCGAGGGCGCCTTCGGGATACCTGTCGTCGAGGGTTACGGCCTGACCGAGGGCACCTGTGCGTCGGCCTGCAATCCGGTCGTCGGAGTACGCAAACTCGGGACGGTGGGCCCGGCGCTTCCGGGGCAGCGGATCTCCATCGTCGACGAACAGGGCACGGAGGTGCCCACCGGCGAGATCGGTGAAGTCGTCATCAGCGGGCCGAATGTCATGCGCGGCTACCTGAACCGGCCGGAGGCGACCGCGTCGACTGTCATCAACGGCCGGCTGCACTCCGGGGATGTGGGCCGCCTCGACGAGGACGGCTACCTGACCCTGGTGGGCCGCATCAAGGACATGATCATCCGTGGCGGGGAGAACATCTACCCCAAGGAGATCGAGAACGCACTGGCGACGCATCCCGACGTGCTCGAGTGCGCGGTCGTGGGAGCACCGGACGAACTCTACGGCGAGTTGCCCGTCGCGTTCGTCGTCGCCTACCCACACCGTGCGGTCGATGCGGGAAAGCTGGCTGACCACCTCGCCGGACGGCTGGCGAAGATCAAGCAGCCGAGCACAATCCACGTCGTCGACCAACTGCCGCGCAATCCGGTCGGGAAGATCGACAAACCGGCGCTGCGTTCCGGTCTCCACAGTCCGCAGCCCATCTGATCCCCCGATTCGGCCCGATTTCGACGTCCCACGGCGGACGCCGAGCCGATGACCCGCGCGCCGAGACCGGCGATGCCGGTCCCACACCCAACCCACCCACACCTCAACCGACCCATTCACACGACAAGGAGTGCGCACCAATGGGACTCACCCAACCAGACTTTCCCCAAGTGGACCCGGAGACATTCCTCCAGCGGCCGTTCTTCGATCGGATCCGCGTGCTGGGAGCCCACTGGGCCGATCACGGCTTCGGCACGCCGAAGATGGTTCATCTGATCTATCTGATGAAAGTCTTCGTCTTCTACGGCGGTGTCGGGATCGTCCTCGCGACGCTGACGTCCGGACTCAACCCGCTGCACGTGACCGAGTGGTGGAACCAGCCGATCGTCTATCAGAAGCTGGTCTTGTGGACCGTGCTGGTGGAGGTCCTGGGCATCGGAGGGTCGTGGGGGCCGCTGGCCGGACATTTCAAACCGATGACCGGCGGCTTCCTGTACTGGCTGCGGCCACAGACGATCCGGCTTCCACCGTGGCCCGGCAAGGTGCCCTTCACCAAGGGTGACTCCCGCACCGCGTTCGACATCGCGGTCTACGCGCTCATTCTCGCGAATCTTGCTGTCGCGATAGCGCTCCCGGGTATCGCGTCGAACTCGCTTGACTCGGTGGTGGCCGACAACCAGGGATTGGTGAACCCCGTTCTGATGTACCCGCTCATCGCGCTGTTCGTGGTGATCGGCCTGCGGGACAAGGTCATCTTCATCGCGGCTCGCTCCGAGCAGTATCTCCCGGCGATGATCTTCTTCGGCGTCCTCCCGTTCGTCGACATGATCCTGGCGCTCAAACTGCTCATCGTGTCGGTGTGGGTCGGTGCCGGGATCTCCAAGCTGGGACATCATTTCTCGATGGTGATCCCGCCGATGCTGTCGAACACCCCGTGGTTGCCGAGCAAGAAGATCAAGCGGGCGCACTATCGCGACTTCCCCGAGGACATGCGGCCGTCGAAGCTGGCTGGCGGCGTCGGGCACGTCCTGGGCACCATCGTCGAGGTCGTCACCCCGCTGGTCTTGCTGTTCTCGACGAGCAAGTCGCTCACCGTGGCGGCGGTCGTCCTCATGGTGTGCTTCCACTTCTTCATCCTGTCGACGTTCCCACTGGCCGTTCCGCTCGAATGGAACCTGCTCTTCGCGTACGCCTCGGTGTTCCTGTTCCTCGGATTCCCGGCCTGGGACGGTTACGCGCTGACCGACACGTCGATGCCGTGGGCGATGGTGCTGATCGCCGCGGCGCTCTGCTTCTTCCCCGTGCTCGGCAACCTCCGTCCGGACCTGGTCTCGTTCCTCCCGTCGATGCGCCAGTACGCGGGGAACTGGGCGTCGGCCACGTGGGCTTTCGCGCCCGGTGCCGAGGAGAAGCTCGACCAGCACATCGTGCGGCCCGCGAAGAACACCCGCACCCAGCTCCTCGCTTCGTACCCGGCCGAGGTGGCCGATGTCGTGATGCACCAGCTGCTGGCCTGGCGTTCGATGCACAGCCAGGGGCGCGCGCTGTACTCGCTGATGATCCGTCATCTCGGGTCCGATATCGACACCTACACGCTGAGGGAGGCGGAGTTCTCGTGTAACTCGTTGGTGGCCTTCAACTTCGGTGACGGGCATCTCCATGACGAGCGGCTCATCGCGGCGCTGCAGAAGCGGTGCGGCTTCGCGCCGGGCGAGTTCACGGTGGTCTGGATCGAGTCCCAGCCGATTCACCGGGGCACGCAGCGGTTCAAGGTGATCGATGCGGCGCTGGGCGTCATCGAGACCGGGACCTACCGGGTGGTCGACGCGGTGAACGAGCAACCGTGGCTGCCCAACGGGCCCATCCCGTTCCAGGTCGACTGGACTCTCGACGTTGACGCTCGCCGCGCCGTCACCGATCCTGAGGTGGTGCATGAACCGAAGATGCGCTCCGATGACCGCAGCGCGACAACGGTCCGGCTGACCGATCAGGCGCCGCAGTGACCACAGCTGTCGTGGTCGGCGGCGGGCCCAACGGGCTCGCCGCCGCTCTGCACCTGGCGCGCAACGGTGTCGACGTGCAGGTCCTGGAGGCGGCCGAGGTCGTCGGTGGTGGGGCCCGGTCGGGCGAACTGACGGTCCCGGGCGTCATCCACGACCACTGTTCGGCCTTCCATCCGCTGGGCGTGGGATCGCCGTTCTGGGCGGAGGTCGGTCTCGAGCGGTACGGGCTGGCGTGGAAGTGGCCCGACGCCGACTGCGCGCACCCTCTCGATTCCGGCGACGCCGGATTGCTGTTCCGGTCGATCGGTGCCACGGCGGCGGGACTGGGCGCCGACGGATCGCGCTGGCAGGCGATGTTCGGTGATCTGGCCGAGCATTTCGACGATCTCGGCGACGATCTGCTCCGCCCGGTCGTGCACGTGCCCGGTCACCCGATTCGCCTCGCATCGTTCGGCCCGCGAGCCATCCTGCCTGCCACCGTGCTCGCGCGCTGGTTCCGTACCGAGCGTGCCCGTGCGCTGTACGGCGGGATCGCGGCACACCTGTTCTCCCGGTTGGACCGTCCGCTCACCGCGTCACTCGGGCTCATGATCGCAGCGAGCGGGCATCGTTACGGATGGCCGGTGGCCGAGGGCGGTTCGGGAGCGATCACCGCGGCGATCGTCGGCGCACTGCGGGATTCGGGCGGCAAGATCGAGACCGGTGTCCGGGTGAGCTCGCGTGCCGACCTGCCGCGGGCGGACATCACGCTGCTCGACCTGTCCCCGGCGCAGGTGCTCTCGATCTTCGGCGACGAGATGCCGGCTCGAATTCGCCGCTCGTACCGGCGTTATCGAATCGGGTCGTCGGCCTACAAGGTCGACTTCGCGATCGACGGGGACATCCCGTGGTCGAATCCGGACTGCCTGCGCGCCGGGACAGTGCACCTCGGCGGGAGTTTCGCGGAGATCGCCCACACCGAGCGACAGCGCGCGGCCGGTGTGATGGTCCCACGGCCGTTCGTCCTGCTCGGTCAGCAGTACATCGCCGATCCCGGTCGCAGTGCGGGCGGGGTCAATCCGATCTACGCGTACGCGCATGTCCCTCGAGGTTTCGACGGAGATGCCACCGAGCAGATCGTCGCGCAGATCGAGAGATTCGCACCGGGATTCCGTGATCGGATCGTGGCGACGGTCAGCACGGGTACCGAACAGCTCCACTCGTCGAACGCCAACTTCGCGGGTGGGGACATCATCGGCGGAGCGAACGACGGCCTGCAGATGGTCCTGCGACCCCGTGCCGCGCTCGATCCGTACGCGATCGGCGTACCGGGCGTGTACATCTGCTCTCAAGCGAGTCCACCCGGTGCCGGTATCCACGGGTTGTGCGGATACCACGCCGCCGAGTCGGCGTTGCGGTACGCACGGTCGCGACGATGACCGCGTCGCGACCGTCGCGTGCGCTGTGGACGGCGGGGGACGCCGCGCGCGACCGGTTGGCCGGAGTGCCCGCGGCGGCCGGGTCCGAGCTGCTCGAGCAGGCGGCCATGATCGCGAAGACTCTGCACGAGAACGTGTCCGACATCGTCACCGAGTTGAGCGCCATGATGGCCCGGGAGATCGATCAGCTCGACACCGATCCCAAGCTCGTGGAGTTGCTCGAGGCGAGCGTGCACGGCAACGTCTCGACGATCATCCACGTCCTGGCGAACGACATTCCGATCGAACACCTGCAACCGACCACCGCCGCAGTGGAATACGCGCTGCGTCTGGCGCAACGGGACGTGCCGTCGAACTCGCTCGTGCGGGCCTACCATCTCGGGCAGAACAGCGTGATGCGTGAATGTTACCGACTGGTCGAGGATCTCGACCTCGACGCCGGACAGTCGATGGCGTTGACCCGGCACATCTCCGATGTGTTGTCCGGATACATCGACTGGATCTCCCTGTACGTGTTCGAGGCGTACGAAGACGAACGCCGACGGTGGCTCGGCGTCGAGGGCAACGTGCAATCAGCGGCCATCCACTCGTTCCTCGACGGCGCCGAATCCGATGAGCGGGCCTTCGAGTCCGAGACCGGTTACGCGCTCGACCGCAGGCACCTCGCGCTCATCCTGTGGTCATTCGACGACGAACCCCGCGAACTGGTCGCGCTCACCCACGCGGCCCGCGAACTCGGTACCCGGGTGGGCGGAGGCTCCCCGCCGATCGTCACCGCGATCGACCGGTCGACGGTCTGGGCCTGGATTCCACTGGTCGGACGGGACGTCACCGACGGTTCGTCGGTGACCGCGGTGCGCTCGACCGTGCCGGCGGGAATCCGAGTCGCGGTGGGCCTTCCCGCATCCGGGGCACGGGGTTTCCGGAGAACCCACGAGCAGGCACTCGCCGCCTACTCGGTGGCGACCATGCCGGGTGGTGCGGCGAGTCGGGTGATCGGATTCGGCGACCGAGGTGTGGCCGTGGTGTCCCTGCTGGCGCAGGACCTCGAGTCGACGCGGGCGTGGGTCCACGAGGTCCTCGGCGGACTCGCCGAGGACTCCCCGAACGCGAACATGCTGCGGGAGACGCTGTCGGTGTATTTCGCCACCAAGGAAAGCCACCTCCACACCGCTGAACGGCTCAACCTCCACCGCAACACGGTGAAGTATCGCGTCGGCAAGGCGCTCGCCGAGGTCCCGGCGGACCGCGACCGCCTGGATCTCGCTCTGGCGCTGACGGTGTGTGAATTCCTCGGGCCGGTGATCTTCGCGCACTGAGGGGCGTCCGATGTCGCGGTGTCAGATCCCGTCGTTCGACTTCTGGACGTCTCGGCGGGGTTGCCCGGTGATCTCGTCGATCTTCGCGCCGGTAGTGGGCGCGAAATGCGTGTCGTCGAACCGGGGTCTGCCGTCGACGCGCAGGTCATAGCGTCGGAGAATGTCTCGCACCGGGTCCTTCATCTCCGCGAAGACAAGGGTGATGCCGTGGCTACGGAGATAGTCGTCCAGTTCGACGAGTTCGTCGACGGCGGTGGCGTCGATGTCGACGATGGGTTCGGCGGCGATGATCACGGTGTGGAGCTCTCGCCCCGCTGTTCTCGCCTCGCGGACTTTGCCTCGGACGTAGTCGTCGAACATGCCGCCGTTGGCGAAGAACAACGGGGCGTCGAATCGGATGATGAGCACACCGTCGATGCGTTCGGCCTCGGGATGGCGGGTCACATCGTGGTAGCCGCGCAGTCCCGGAACCCGCCCCAACTCCGTCCGGTACGGTCGCCACGCGAGATTCACGAAGGCGATGAACGACAGGCCGATCGCAACCAGGATGCCTTGCAGGACACCGATCAGCGCGACACCGAGGAACGCGGCGATCGACAGCGCACCCTCGACCCAGTTTGCGCGGAACAGCGCCACCACGCCGGAGATGTCGATCAGCGAGATGGCCGCGGCGATCACGACGGCGGCCAGCGCTGCTGACGGAAGGTAGGCGGTGACTCCCGGTGCGACGAAGATGAACACGACGATCAGAAGCGCCCCGACGACCGCGGCGAGTTGGGATTTGGCGCCGGCCTGTTCGGCCACCGGGGTGCGGGAGGACGACGCCGAGATCGCGAAGCCGCTCAGGAAGCCGGTGGCGATGTTCGCGGTGCCGATGGCCGCCATCTCCTGGCTGCCGTTGACCTGGTCACCCGCACGCGCGGCGAATGTTCGCGACAGCACGCTGGTGTCCGCGAACGCGATCAGCGCGATACCGACGGCCGGGCCGATCAGGCTGATGACGTCGTCGAGGGTCACGCCTTCCAGGGACGGCGACGGGAATCCGCGGGGCATCGCTCCGACGACCGGCAGGTCATCGGACCAGCCGAAGACCGCGACCGCGATGATCGAGGCCACCACCGCGACCAGAACTCCGGGAATCGCTTTGCGCCAGAACTTGAGTGCGAAGATCAGGACCAGGCACGACACCCCGATGACCGTCGGCAGCAGCTCGGCCTCGCCGGACGTGACGCCCCGGACGATGTCGATCGCCTCCTGGAGGACCGAATCGCCATCGACGCTGAAGCCCAACAGTTTCGGCAACTGGCTGAGCACCACGACCAGTGCGATCCCGTTGAGGTAGCCGATGCGGATCGGTTTGGACAGCAGGTCGGTGACGAAGCCGAGCCGGAGGAGGCCGCCGATCAGGAGGACCAGACCGACCTCGATGGCGAGCACGCCGGCCAAGGCGATGCGCTCGGCGTCGAACGCGGCGAGCGGAATGATCGACGCCGCGATGATCGGGGCGAGCGACGAGTCGGGCCCGAGGACCAAGATGCGGGACGGTCCGACGACGGCGTAGACGAGCAGCGGTATGACCGTCGCGTAGAGACCGGTGACCGGCGGCAACCCGGCGACTTCGGCGTACCCCATGCCGGCGGGAATGAGCAACGCCGTCAGGACGATCCCGGCGACGATGTCACCCTTCAGCCACGACCGCTCGTAGCTGCGGAGCACTCCCAATCCGGGCAGGAATCGTGAGACCGTTTCCGGTTGCATCAGGCGATTATGAGCCGTGGCGGCGGTTTCGGCTTCTCTTTGCCCAGTAGTTGTCGTGCCGTGTGCGATCGTGTCAGGCGGTTACCGACCGGGAGGCGGTTCGCGGGTCCGTTGCCCGCGTCGGGATCACGGGCGACAGGGCCAGGGCGATGGTGCCGGTGACCGTGAGATGCGCGGGGGCCTCGGCGTACAGGGTGCGACGATGCCGGGACAGGTCGACGACGGTGATGTCGAGCATGGTCGCACCCGCCAGATGAGTCCCCGGGAAAGCGACATCGAGCAACGCGGAGTGGAGTGGGAGGGCGGCGTCGACGTAGACGACGACGCGGCCGTGGGCGACGACTGCAGACGTGATCCGGGTGACCAGCGTCGGGTACCACACCCCGGTCGGGCACAGGGATTGGCAGACGGGCCCGCCGTCGGCGTCGAGGTAGAACGCGACCTTGCGGTGCAGCGATTCTGCGCGGAGGGACAGGTCGCCGGCGACGACGTCCGGTCCGACGGTGCGTAACGGTGTTCCCCACGTCGCGGTGTCGAACGATCTGGTCACGGTGACGCCTTTCAGAGAGGGCAGTATGTCGAACAAGGTCACCGCATCAGATCTACTCCGCATCATGTTGCTGCGGAACGCATCCGGGCGCTAAGAGTTCGTCAATTCGACTGCTGGCCGTCGAAGATCTCGAGTGCGAAGTCGCGAGCCGCGTCGAGGGCTCCCGGCTCGACCCCCATCCCGGCGGTCACCAGCGCGCCCTCGTGGAGGATGAACAGTCGCTGTGCCAATGTGCGCGAGTTGGGCGCGCCGGCCTTCGTCGCGATCGAGGCGAAGAGGTCCCGTAGCTCGTGTTTCTGGCCGACGATGATCGAGAACGCGGGATGCCCGGGATCGCTGATCTCGGCGTGCGCGTTGATCATCGCGCACCCTTTGTGACCGCGGTCCTCCGACCAGTCCCGCGTGGCGTCGAAGATCGCGGCGAGTTGTGCGCTCGGCGACGCATCGGCGGCGTCCAGGCGGGACCGGAGGAACTCTTGCCAGGCGGCGTTGCGGGCACGCAGATACTCGACGACCAGTTGCTCCTTGGAGCCGAAGCGGTCGTAGAGCGTGCGTTTCGTGACGCCCGCGGCTGCCGCGATGGAGTCGACACCGACCGCGTGGATGCCGTGTTCGTAGAACAGTGCCGAGGCCGCGTCGAGGATGAGTCGGGCCTTGGGTGTCCACTCCACGGTCGAGAGTGTGGTCTCGGCAGTCACATGACAAAGACTACACCGATCGGTAAGGTCGGCTGCATGCAAACTTCACAGATCGGTATACCTGCGCGATGGGTGACAGTTGTCATGTCGGCGGTGTTCGTCGTCTGTTGGTCGTCGGGTTTCATCGGCGCGAATCTGGGCGCGGGTGAGGCGCCGGTGCTCACGGTCCTCATGTGGCGATTCCTGGTGGTCGCGGTCGTACTCGGGGCCGCGGTGTACTTCCGGTGGCGTCGGCGTGGCCTCGCGCCGATGTCCGGGCGAGCGGTCGGTTCCCAGGTCGTCATCGGTGCGCTCTCGCAAGCCGGCTACACGGTCACGGTGTACTGGGCGATCGCTCTCGGCGTCAGCACCGGGACGACCGCACTCATCGACGGTGTCCAACCGCTCGTCGTCGCCGCACTGGCAGGTCCGTTGCTCGGGGCGGTCACCCACCGACGACAGTGGTGGGGTCTGCTCGTCGGCGCGGCCGGGGTTGTACTGGTCACCTGGTCGGACGCGACGTCATCCGCGGACGCGCCGTGGTGGGCGTATCTCGTCCCGCTGCTCGGTATGGCCGCGCTGGTTGCCGCCACCTTCCTCGAACGACGCGTCGTCGACCCGCCGTCACCCATGATCATCCTGGCGATCCACTGCGGCGTCTCCGCGGTGATCTTCACCGCGGCAGGCCTTCTCGCGGGGGTGGCGGTGCCGCCGGCCGACCGCACCTTCTGGCTGGCGATCGCCTGGCTGTCGATCCTGTCGACGCTCGGCGGTTACGGGCTGTACTGGATACTTCTACGACGGTCCGGCGTCACCTCGGTGAACACGCTGATGTTCCTGATGCCGCCCGTCACCGCGGTGTGGGGCACCGCGATGTACGGCGAATACTTCGGCTGGGCAACGGCTCTCGGGCTTGCCATGGCCGGTGGCGCCACCTGGGTCGTGAATCGGGCGGAGTCGTCGACCAAGGTGCGTGACCGGCGCCGGGCTGCTGAAGCTGTGGGGGCATTGTGATCCGCCTGGCGGACCCAATCGCCCCGATCTTATTCGGTGGGATCTGCCCGGCCGTCGTCGGCGCGCCAGGTCACCGTGACGGGAACCTGGTCGTCCCACGGCTGTCGCGTGACCAGGTCGGCAACGCGTACGTATCCGCGTTCGAACTCGCCGACGGCCGGGTCGACGAGGCGGTACTCCTGCGTCTGTCGGTGGATCGGTTGCGCGTCGAGCAGTACGATCCGGACCTCCCCGGGCTCGAAATGACAACGCCGCTGCAAGGATTCGATGAGCTGCTCGTTGGAGAGATGGCCGTCGCCGAAGTTCCAGCCCATCGCCGTGCTGCAGATTCGTTCGCCGTCGGTCAGTACATACTCCGACTCCGCGACGCCGTTCTCATCCGGCCCGCTCGCTCCGCTCCCGGCGCCGGCCATCGCCCGGTGCGCCAACGTGAACAACGCCCGACCGTGACTGTTGAACGACCGGAACGCATACCCCATGTAGAGAGGGATCTGGGCCGCTTCGGGACTTCCGTAGAAGCGTTCGAGTTGCGCGGCCGGCATCGACGCGATGGCGACGATGCCCTGTTCGATTTTCGCCGACGCGGACGGCTTGATGCACCACAAGCCGGTGTCCCAGTTCCCGGCGTAGTAGCGCATGCCGGGCAGGAACGAGACCTTGCGCGGCATCAGGTTCCCGATGATCACCGTTGCGGCGGAGGCCGCGAAAAGCAGTAGTGGCCAGGCTGATTGGAGGTCGGCGAGTCCGATGTCGGGGTGCCCCACGAAGATCGCCAGGATGCCGAACATCATGAAGACGTTCCACTCCAGCGGGACGCCCATCGGGATCGACGACAGGATGCCGAAATGGAAGATCAGCATGATCGTCGCCGCCACCGCGGTCACCCACCCGCCGTGGGAGAAGAACAGGACGAGCGGCACGAGTCCTTCGACCGCAGTGGAGAAGTGCGCGATCCATCGTGATCGACGGCCCGGCCGCAGGTCGTCGGGAAAGCTCTCGAAGAACTTCCGTTTGATCTTCGGGGAACGCCAGATCGGGTTGTTGGACATCATCGTCGCGATGACGAACGGAAAGTGTTTGTTCAGCTTCGACGTCGCTGCCCCGAGCCAGATGCAGACGAAGACCAGCTTCGCGGCGATGATCATGTCGACCCCGCTGAAGAGGAACGCCACGGTGAACGCGCCGTAGACCTCACCGCGCGCCGCGAGGAAGACGGTCTTGTCACGCAGACCGATCGCCGCGAGCACACCCAGGACGGCCCAGATCTGCCAGCTGGGGAGGACGCCGACGGTCGTGTCCAGCTCCGGGATCGCGCCGCTACCCGGACTGAACAGCGCTATGACCAGCAAGGCGAGCAGGGCGCCATAGAGGATGACGTCGACCGGGTTACGGGAATCACCGGCAGTCAACGGGATCCGCGGCCATGGTGGCTGCCGGATCGTCTTCGGACGTAGCCAGTAGAGGATCGAACCCAGCGGCGGGAAGAACCGGTTGTTCAGCGGACCGAACCCGCATCCCAGACCGACGACCTCGAACAGCATCGTGTAGAGCACGACCTTCTGGAAGACGATCGGCTCGTTGTACCAGTCGGTGACGTCGAAGAAGCCGTCGATCCCGGGTGTGCTGATCACGACGACCCAGCCGACAAGGACGTAGAGGAGGATCTTGCCGACGTAGAACAGGTGCAGCGCCACCGGTGTCCCGAACCCGACCTCGGCCCAGTGCCGCGCCATCGGCTTGATCTTCTCCGCGCGCGTGCCCTGACTCCAGGTCGGGAAGTCGATCTCTGGCGTGGTCTGCTTCAGGAATCCCATCGACGAGAAGCTAACAAACCAAGTGCTTGCTTGGCGCCGATTCGGTGACCCTGTGGAGAAACGTGGATGACATCCGATGCGGTGCAGACGTCGGGTCCCGCCGCCGGCAGAATCGCCTAGCCTCGTCGTGTGGCAGCGTTCGATCAGTTATCGCCCGCGGAGTCGGGCCTGCTCGCGCATTTCGACGTCGCGACGATAGGCCGAGGTGCCGAATACGCACAGCAGGGGCGCGTGGCTCTCGAGGACTGGGACCCGTTGTTCATGTCGGCGACCGGGACCTGCGTCGGTTCGAGTGGCGACCTGTACTCACTCGAGATCGGGTTCGGTGACGACGCCCGCGGATACGCGGTCGACGTCGCTGAGTGCGACTGTCCGGTCGGTGCCAACTGCAAGCACGCGGTTGCTCTGGCGCTGGGGGTGATGCGTGCAGGACTCCTCGGTGCGTCGCCTCGAGGCGTGAGGCATGCGTCAGCGCCGTGGCGAACATTGCTGGGCGACCTCGTTGCCGGGGCCACCCCGAAAGAGCCGGGATCGGCTCCCATCGGACTGCTCGTCGAGCTCGACGATCCCGAGTGGATGAGCCTGAAGACGGTGACATTGCGCCTGGTGACCCCCGGTAAGAAGGGCAACTGGGTACGCACGGGGATCACGTGGAGCTCCATCGAGCCGGGACATGTGACCGAGTACTACAGGTCCACCACCGACCATCCGGCTGAGCACTTCGACCCCGTTCACCTGGCACGAGTCCGTGCCGTCCACCTCTGCGCCGGGGACAAACACCAGTACGGGACCTCCCAGGTTCACCGATTGGACCAGGCGTCCGCCGAGATCTGGACCGCTCTACGGGCGGCGGTCGACGATGGTGTCGTACTGGTGGCGCATAAGTCGACGGGCGCGAAAAAGGTCGAGTTGCTTCCACCCGCGTCGGCCGCGTTGACCGTCGATCGCGACGACGAGGGTCTCGTGGTGTCCGGCGGTGTCGACTTCCCGACCGTCGGGCCGTCTGCGGACGACGCTTTGATGCTGTTCGGCTCGGTACCTCACGGAGCGAGCCTGGTACGAGGCGGCACGATGTTCCTGGCGCCGCTCGTCGACGACGGGACGTCGAAAGCCCTCCGGGCACTGCTCGACGCCGGGACGATCGGGATTCCCGACACCGACATCGCGGAGTTCGCCGACGAGGTCCTCCCCGACCTCGCCGGTCGGATGTCGGTGACCGTGGCCGATGGCGCCGTGACCCGACCCGAGATCACCGGTCCCGACGCGGCAGTCACGCTTCGGGTCGCCGACGATGGCGGCGCGCACCTCGAGTGGGGTGTCGTCTACCGCGTGAACGGGAGCAGACGATTCTTCCCGTCCGGGCAGAGCTCTGGGTTCGGTGACGACGTGGCCGAACGTCGCCTGTGGAAGCAACTCCGTGGCCACCTCGAAGCTGCGGCTCGGGTGTGTGATCGATGGCAGATTCAGGTCGCCGGATTTCCGGGCAGCAAGTTCGCAGACGATCCGGAACTCGCCGAGATGAGTCGCGACGAGGCTCTCGCATCGGCATCGGTTGCGCTCCTGACCCGCCGCTACCGTTACTCGCCCGTCGACACTGCGCGGTTCGTCACCGAGGTCGCCCCGGAGCTGCGGGCTGACGGGATCGAGGTGGAGATCGTCGGCGAGCTCCCCGACTACCGTGCCGCCGAGGTCGTCCCCGAGATCGGTTTCGGTGCCGAACGGTCCGATGACAACGACTGGCTCGGCCTGTCGATCACCGTCGAGGTCGACGGCGTCGCAGTGCCGCTGCACCAGGTGCTGACGGCGTTGTCGAACGGAGCGACACACATGCTGTTGCCCGACGGGGCCTATTTCGTGCTCGACACCCCGGAGCTGCAACGCCTGGCCGAACTGGTGGCCGAGGCCCGCGCACTGGGTGAACTCGACCGCGGGCGGGTCCGCCGGGATACGCACAACGCCACTCTGTGGGACGAGCTGCTCGAACTCGGGACGGCCGACGACGATCTCACGAAGTGGCGCGAGCAGTTGCGTCGTCTGGCCGCCGCGACACCGCCGGCGCCTTGTCCGGTGCCGACCGGGCTGCGTGCGGACTTGCGTGACTATCAGAGGGCTGGCCTCGACTGGCTGAACTTCCTGTGGGAGAACAGAATCGGCGGAGTGCTCGCCGACGACATGGGGCTGGGCAAGACCCTCCAGTCCCTCGCGCTGATCGCGAAGGTCATCGAGGAGGAACCGCAGGCTCGCTTTCTCGTGGTCGCACCGACGAGCGTGATCTCGAACTGGGCGGTCGAAGCAGAACGGTTCGTACCAGGTCTGAGGATTGCAACGGTGACCGAGACGAGCGGACGGGCGAAGATCGCGTTCGCCGATCGTATCGCGGGAGCGCAACTGATCGTCACCTCATACGCGCTGATGCGCATCGGGATCGACGAATTCGCATCGGTCAGTTGGACGGCCGTGTTTCTCGACGAGGCACAGTTCGTCAAGAACCACGCCAGCAAAGCTCATCAGTGCGCTCGCCGTCTTGATGCCGAGGTCAAGATCGCGATCACCGGCACGCCGCTGGAGAACAACCTGATGGAGCTGTGGTCGCTGATGGCGTTGACCGTGCCGGGTCTGTTCCCGTCGGCGAAGACCTTCACGTCGTACTTCCGCAAGCCGATCGAAAGTGGCACGGAGCCCGGGCGGTTGGCGTTGCTACGACGACGGATCCGTCCGATCATGCTGCGGCGCACGAAGCATCAGGTTGCCACAGACCTGCCCGCCAAGCAGGAACAGGTACTTTCGATCAGCCTGAACGCGAAGCACGACAAGCTGTATCAGACGCGCCTCACTCGGGAGCGGCAGAGCGTGCTCGGCCTGCTCGACGACTTCGACGGCAACCGGTTCCAGATCTTCCGATCGCTCACCATGCTCCGGCAACTGAGCCTGCACGCCGGGCTCGTCGACGAGAAGCACACCGACATCGACTCCGCCAAGATCGAGTTCCTCGTCGAGCAAATTCCCGAGCTCATCGCCGAAGGGCATTCCGCCCTGATCTTCAGCCAGTTCACCGGGTTTCTGAAACTCTTGGAAAGAGAGCTCGCCGGTGCCGAAATCGATTACAGCTATCTCGACGGATCGATGACCGCAAGCCGGCGCTCCGCGGCGGTCAAACGTTTCACGAGTGGGTCGTCGAAGGTGTTCCTCATCAGCCTCAAGGCCGGCGGTTTCGGCCTCAACCTGACCGAGGCGGACTACTGCTTCGTATGTGATCCGTGGTGGAATCCGGCGGCCGAGGCCCAGGCCGTGGACCGCGCCCATCGCATCGGTCAGACTCGTCCGGTCACGGTCTATCGTCTGGTGTCGGCGAACACGATCGAAGAGAAAGTGGTTGCGCTGCAGGAACGTAAACGCGACCTCTTCAACGCCGTCGTCGATGACGGCGACATGTTCGGTGCGGCCATCGACGCCGACGACATCCGCGAGTTGCTCGGCGGCTCGCCGGCCGGGTCTGACCCGAAGTGACTCACGGGCCTCGGCGACAGATGGACTTCATCTCGACCCATGAACGTCGGTCGGAGTCCATCACCCGAGTGTGAGTCCATTGGTCCGGACCACAGTGATGAAGGACTCCGTTGCGCCTCGCTGAGCTGCGCAGGAACCGACCTCAGTCGTCGTGAACCGTGGTCTACTGGACAGATGATGTACGTCGTGATCGCCGTTTTCGTGGTGGTGATCGCGGCCGCGCTGGTGGTGCTCCTCGGAATGCTGATCGGGGCGTTCTCGGCGATGTTCACCGGCATGCGCGACGACCTCCGGCATCGAAGGTCAGCGGCGCGGTCGACGACGAAAGCGTCGTCGACCGCCGGTTCCGGTACGTCCTCGTCTGCTCCGCTGGCCGACCTCGCCGACACGATCCGACTTGCGCAGGCCAGACGCTGGGCGTCGTGCCAGGCCATCCGGCAGCAGTTGGGTGATGATGCCGGTGCGGCCGTCGACAGCGATGCCGAGGGTGCCGACTTCGTCGCCTCGGCCGCCGACATCTGGCATGGCCGGGCGACCGGAGACGTAGAAGGCGGCGGAACCGGGGTCTCGGCGCTGTCCCGTCGTCGTAGTCGCGACAGGGGCGAACTGGAGCGTTTCTCGTCTGATCCCGTCGGCCAGATCGCGTGGACGACCGCCGCGGTGGCGGACCGCATCAGTGGATTCCCCGCGTGGCAGCTCGACTTCTTCGACCGTCACGCCGTTCGCGTCGACCTCGAGGGGGAGGTCACCGCCATCTCGACCATTGCCGTCGGCCTACGCGACCAACTCGCACTCCTGGGTGCCGCGCCGGCCGGTCATCTGGCCACTGACCCGCAGGTGGTGTCCACGTTCGTCGAGAAGTCGCTCCTGCTGTCCGGCCGACTCGACGAGCTGGTGCGGCGCCTCGAGGCGTTCGCGGGGTACGAGTCGATCGTCGCGCGCATCCAACAGCGCCAGGAGAAGCAGGCGTGGCTCGACCGCGTCAGTGGAATCGACGACTTCGAGCATGCCGTCGCCACCGAATGGGACCGGGCCGAGGGTGATCGGGTGCGGCACCTGGCCGACGAGTCGGACGTGTTGGCATCGATCTATCTCGACGAGATCGCGCCCTTGGCGAAGTCGTTGACGCGGGACTGACTGAGTCCGAGTTCAGCCAGGCGCCCGCAAGATCTGGAACAGGACCTCACGGCGAACGACGAACCCCAGTTGCTCGTACAGCCGGATCGCGCCGACGTTGCGGGCGTCGGCGTGGAGGATCGGAACATCACCGCGACGTCGGATGCGGTGCGCGAGGTCGAGTACGAGCCGGGACGCGAGTCCGTGTCCGCGGTGGTCGGGATCGGTGCAGACGGCGCTGATCTCGGTGTAGCCCGGAAGTCTCAGCCGTTCACCACCCATTGCGATGAGGCGGCCGTTGCGTCGAATTCCGAGGTAGGTGCCCATCTCGATCGTGCGGGGGCGGAAGGGCCCTGGGCGAGTGCGTTCGACCAGGTCGGTTATCTCCGGCACATCTGCGGCGGTCAACGGCGCGGCCTCATCGTCAGGCCGGGTGTCGACGCCGGCGTCGATCATCTGCACACCGGGCAGGTCCATCGTCGTATCCCATTCCGCGGGCGGACGATTCGTGACCACCGGCAAGAACAGGGAACCACCCGGGCCGATGAGTTCGGCAGCGTTCGACCAATCTCCAGTGGTCGGGGAGTCGGGGAGAGCTGCCATGGGGCAGACATCGGGGTGATACCGGAGAGCCGCACCGTGGCGCTGAGCGAAGTGGGCATGTGGCCCGGTGAGGGCCGCGAGAGCCGGGTTGTCGAGTAGCGCGTGACCGGTCATCTCGTGTTCGGCTGGTCGTTCGTCGGTGATGCGGTCGGTCACGGGGCGACCATACGACAGAAGGTCAACTACTCCCGAACAGCAGGGCGCCCAGCAGTGCCGCACCGATCACGGAACTGCCGATCACCGCGCTCCCGACTCCCAGCTCGGAGCTGCCGCTCTCATCGCTGCCTGCCCCGGCTGTTCCGGAGTCGTCTGCGATTCCCCCGTGCCGGGAACACGCACCCTGTCGGTTCTTCGCGTGGCTGTACGTTCCGTCCTTGCAACGAATCCCCGTGGGTGAGTTGTCCGGCCCTGGGACGCAGTTGCCGTCCGAATTCTCGTACCACCCGGATCCGCAGCTGTAGTCGACCTCGTGGATGGCTGGGTCCGCCCCTGCCGGTGCGTCCCCGATGGCCGCGCCGGTCAGCAATGAACCAATCGTCAGCGCCAGCACGGTGGCGAGTCCAGCAAGAAGTCGACGCTCGGTCATCGTTGGCATTCGGTGATCCTTGATGACTTCAACGACTGTTTGGCAATCTCCGACGCTTCTGGCACAGATCTTCGGTTGTTGGCGGGGCGTGTGCTTTGCTTACGACTGCTGTGTCGTCGGTCGGCGTCAGTTCAACACGATCTCCACCGGCACCGCGTTCGCGAGGGTGTGCCCGACCGGTGAGCTGGCCTGGACCTTGGCGTGCAGCTCATCGAGCCTCTCGCGCGGGGCGTCGGAATCGATGGTGACTCTCGCGGTGATCGATCCGAATCCGGCATGTCCCTCCGCCAGTCCGAGGAAGACGTGCAGGTCGACGTCGCCCTTCAGATCGATTCGCAGGTCCTTCAGTTCGATGCCCGCCACTGTGGCGTTCGCGGCGTAACCGACGGCCAGGCAATTACCCAACGCACCGAGGAGCTGTTCGACCGGGTTGGGTGCCGTGTCGCCGCCGCCGAGTGCGGCGGGCTCGTCGGACGGGACCGGCGAGAAGTCGCGTATCCGTGCCGCCGACGCGAACGAACCGTTCCACTGGACATGCGCGGCCCATGTCGTCTGGGCCTTGCCGGCGTCGTCCTGAATCGCTTCGACCAGTTGGCCGACGGCGGCGATGTCCACGTCGTTGAGGCGGGTGGCGGTCTCGGTCATGGTGCTCCTTCGACGGTCCTGTTGCCGACGAAGGTAGCGAGGAGCATCGAGAACGACGACGTTCTGCATCATGGTGAGCGGAACACTTGGATGTTGCGGCGCGGAGGAGCACCCTGCGCGATCGCGTGGTCCGGTTGAACGGTCAGCGTCGTCGCCCTCGACCGCCCGAGCACCGAACGAACACCCCTCCGTTGGTGGCGCGGGTGAGCCGGACGAGCTAGATTGTTCAGCATGCTGAACAAATCCGGGGTTCCGACCGCGCTCCGATGCCGGCCGCAGTCTGAGGGGCGAGGGTGACACCCGCGGAACAGGTCACGGTCCCCCTGGCGCTGTTCGACTTCGTACCGGTCGCGTTCGGCGCGCTCGGTGCACTCCTGGTCGCGCGTCGAACCGACTGGCTACCTGCATATGTCGGCGCTGGTTTGATCTTTGCCGGAGGTTTCGCCAAAGCGTCGTGGAAGTTCCTGGCCGCCACGGACATCGCCGACATCCCGCGGCTCGCCGATTCGCTCTTCCCGCTGATGGGTTGCGGGTTTCCGCTCCTCGCCGCCGCTGCCTGGGGTCTTCGCAGACTCACGCCGGCCCTACTGCTCGCCGGTCTCTCGGTCGTCGGAGTGGCGGTCCCATCTATTGCCGGCTGGTTTCTGATCGCCGTGATCATCGGCGCGACAGCACTTTACGTGGCCCTCGCGCGCGACGCGTGGAGCGTTCGGGATGTGCGCACGGTGGCGTTGCTCGCGGTGTGCCTGGCGGGGACCTACACGCTCGGACCACTGGCCGGTCAGGAACAGACTCTCTCGCTGCAATGGATCGAGCAGTCGATCAACGCCGTCAGTCAAGCAGCCTTCGCTGTGGCCGCTTGGCGATTGATGCGCACCGAGCGGTCGGCCCTACAGACGCCGAACCCAGCCTCGTCATTGGCGTCCACCGATTCTGACGTACCCAGCCGATAAAAGCTGCCTACCAGGTGATCTCGATCTCGAGCTCGGATTCGTCTTCGCCCCGCTCGATCTCGATCTTCAGCTGCACCTTCGCCGGGATGTCGACGCGGACGGTCTTGTTGTTCTCCACGAAGGACACCTCGTTGTGACGCGCGATGGCGTCCGCGAGCTCGTGGATCCTCTTCGCCGCCTCTTCACGGGTCAGTTCGGTCTTGGTCTTGTGCTCGAACAGTTCGTCGCTCATCAGTCCATCTGAGCCGACCGGGCATATCCGGTCAAGCGGCGCGCGTGCCGGATGACACCGAGCTCGGAGACGGACACCTTCTCGTCACCCACATGTCACCAGCCATTGGAAGTGCTGCGCCACCCTGGCGCCCATGACCCGACCTCTTCGAGCAGACCGTCCCACGCCCCGACGCACGATTCTGCGGACTGCCGCCGCGGGCGCGCTCCTCGTCCCGGTCGGGTCCGCGCTGGCGGCCTGCGGGTCGTCGAATCCTGGTTCGGCAACGCCGAGTCTGGTCAGGAACCGGCCGGTCCTCACCCACGGGGTGGCCACCGGCGAGGTGACCAGCGGAGGGGCGCTGGTGTGGGCGCGGTCGGACCGGCCGGCGACCATGATCGTCGAGACCGCATCGAGCGAGTCCTTCGGTGCTGCACGGAAATTTCGCGGACCGCAGGTGACGCCCGCCGGCGACGGGACCGGCCGACTACGGGTGGCCGGCCTGGAGCCCGGCCAGACCGTGCACTATCGCGTCACCTTCGAAGGTGAGGACGGCGCGCTCTCCGAACCGGCGACCGGAATTTTCACGACAGCTCCGGTACGAGACGGCGACATCAGGTTCCAGTGGTCCGGCGACGTGGTCGGGCAGGGGTGGGGCATCAACCCCGATATGGGCGGGATGACCATCTTCGCCACCATGGCCGACCGTGATCCGCAGTTCTTCATCCACTCCGGTGACGCCATCTACGCCGACAACCCGGTCGAGGCGACTCAGGAACAGAACGACGGCAAGACCTATCGGAACATCACCAGTCCGGCGAAGGCGCAGGTGGCGCAGACCGTCGATCAGTTTCGTGGAAACTACGCGTACAACCTGACCGACGACCACTTCCGACGCTTCGTCGGATCAGTCCCGCAGCTGGTGCAGTGGGACGACCACGAGGTCGTCAACAACTGGTTCCCCGGGGAGAGTCTCGAGGGGCAGGGCCGCGAGGGATACACCGAGATGAGCGTCGACGTGTTGGCGCGCAACGGACGTCAGGCGTGGCAGGAATGGCAACCCGTCGAGATCGGTGCCACGGATCGTCTGTACCGCAAGGTGTCATACGGTCCGCTGCTCGACGTCTTCATCCTCGACATGCGCAGCCACAAGGACCCGAACCCCGATGCGTGGTCGAGGGACAACGTCGACGGCACGCTCGGTCCGGAGCAGACCCAGTGGCTCATCGACGGACTGCGGGGTTCGACGGCGACCTGGAAGATCGTCGCCAATGACCTGCCGCTGAGCATCGTCGTGGCGGACAAGAACACGACACCGCCGGACGGTCCGAAGGCAATGGAAGCGGTGGCCCAGGGTGATGCCGGCGATCCGCTTGGTCGTGAGATCGCGTTCTCTCGCTTCTTGTCTCAGACGAAGAACGTCCGGAACGTGGTGTTCCTGACCGCCGATGTCCACTACACCGCCGCGATCTCCTACGAGCCTGACCGCGCCGGCTTCAAGGATTTTGCGCCGTTCTGGGAGTTCGTCGCCGGACCGTTGCACGCCGGTGCGTTCCCGGAGAGCCCGTTGGACAGCACATTCGGTGCCGAGTACCAATTCGTCCATGCACCTACCGAGTCGAATGTGTCACCGGCGGAGGGGTTTCAACACTTCGGCGAGGTGACGATCGACGGCAGGACCAAAGTGTTGAGCGTGGATCTGGTCGACGCGTCGGGCAAGACCCTGTACCGAAAGGACCTCGAGCCGGCGTCGTGACGACCCGTTGACAGAGTGCGGGATTCGTCCCGGAATCCGGTACCTTTCCCGCACTTTGCGGAAGCGCTCACTCGCTCAGCGGCCGCAGGAACTCTCCGGTCACCTCGACAGCGGGTGCGGACGACCAGCCTCCGACGACGAGCGTCGCGAACGCGAGGTCCCCGACGATGCCGGCGAACCAGCCGTGCGGGTTCTTGTTGTCGCCGTACTCCGCCGTGCCGGTCTTTCCGCCGAGACCGGGGATGTCGCGGAGTGCGGTGGCCGTGCCGCGAGTGACCGTGTCGCGCATCATGCTTCGGAGTGCACGAGTGACGTCGCCCGGGATCTGTTGCGGTTCCACGTCTCCCGTCGTGTCCCTTCCGCGAACCAGGCCGGGGGTCACGGTCTCACCGCGCGCGAGGCTCGCCTCGGCCAGGGCGAGACCGAAGGGGCTGACGGTCACCGTACCCTGACCGATGCCGTTCTCGACCCGCAACGCTGGTGAATCGGCGCGGGGCACCGACCCGGTGACGGTCGTCAGGCCCGGAACGGTGTAGTCCGCGCCGATGCCGAACCGTCGTGCCATGGCGGTGAGCGCATCGTCGGGGAGCCTGTTCGCGAGGGCGCCCATCGTCGTGTTGCACGAGCGCGCGAAAGCTGTTGGAAGTGCCACGGTCCCGAGGTCGAAGTCGTCCTCGTTCGGGATCGTCCGACCTTCGATGGTGGTGCGGCCGGGACAGCGGACCTGTGACGTCGGTTGCACGGCTCCGGCGTCCAGTGCTGCTGCGGTCGTGATGGTCTTGAACGTCGAACCCGGAGGGTAGAGCCCGGACAGTGAGACCGATCCCGACCTGGCGGCGGCGTCGTTCTGCGCGACGGCGACGATGCCTCCGGTCGACGGTTCGATGGCCACGACCATGGCAGGGCGTCGTTCGCCGTCGACGGCGAGTTGCGCTCGGGTCTGGACATCGCGATCGAGGGTCGTGCGTACCGGTGGCGTGACACCGGGTTGCGCCGAGTCGACGAGATGAGTGGGTGTGCCGTCGGCGCCGACGATCTGGACGGACCACCCCGCCGTGGCGTCGATGTGCTCGCGCCAGATCTCCTCGAGTCCCGACATCGCCGGCGAATGCAGTGCTTTGGTGGCGCTGAGCAGCGCGCCTTGCTCGCTGAGCGCGACACCCGGAATCGACTCCACCGAGCGCCGGACGCGCCGGAGATCGGACTCGCGGAGCCGGATCACCGTGTGCTGCGGCGCATTGTTGCCTGCGAAGGCCGCGCGGATACCGGCGGCGGTCATACCGGGTTCGACGGGTCGGAGGGCGCGGGCGAGCATCTCCGCCGAATCGAGCTGCGCGCGTTGCAGAGTGACCAGGGTGACGGCCTGCCAGGTCATGAGCGGTCGATCGTTGGTGTCGAGGACCGGCGTTCGATAGGCGCGATCATCGCTGTACGAGAACGATTCTCCGGCACGGAGTTGCCTGTGCAGGACGGAGGGCTGCCACCGGATCTTCCAGTGGGAATCCGCCTCGGCGAGGACGACAGAGGTCTGATACCCGACGCTCCGATCGCGGATCTGCCAGCGATGGTCGAGTGTGCCACTGACCTCCTTGCCGTCGACCAGGTCGGCCGCGACCGAGAGCTTGGGCGTGCGGCCCATGCCGTCGAACATGGCGGTGATCGCCGCGCCTGCCGCGGCCGGATCATCGGTGAGGGCCGCGGCCCTGGTGGCATCGCCCTCCTGCAGCGCGGCCGCGAACGACCGTAGCGCGTCCTCAGGTGAGTCTGAGGGCAGGAAGCAACCCGACACCGTGCCCACGATCACCGCACATGCACTCACCAGTGCCCACCATCGACGCATGACCCGAGCCAACCCATCGGGACGAAGCGATGCCAAGTTTCGGCACGCGATCGGCCGATAGTGGTTCGCTATCGTCGCTGTTCCTGGGCGAGTTTCCGCTCAGTCGTCCGGTCTTCGGAGTTCGGTGACGATCACGCGGGCCACCTCTCCGATGGCGCGGTCGACCTCGGGTAGCGCCATCTCGGATCTCGCGCTCATCGTGAACACCGCGACCGCGATCGGCACTTCGCCGGGGAACTCGATGACGCCGATCTCGTTGCGAACGGCGACGAGCGTGCCCGTCTTTCCCGCGACGCTCACCCGTCGGAACGGAAACCCCGAAGCGAGGCGCGAGGTGAAGACCTGTTTCCTCATCGTCTGGCGAATGAACTCGCACGACGCCGCGGACGCTGCGCGATCGGTCCAGATTGCGTCGAGCAGCGTCGTGCAGTCGCGCGGTGTCGCGGCACTGGAGTAGGCGGCGTCGTAGGCGCTGACCGAGGCGTCGAAGTCGGGATCGGCCAGGGCGGCGAACGCCTCGGCAACGGTGCTCGTGCCGGTCTCCCGCTGCAGACGTGCGTGCGATTCGGCGACACCACCGACGATGCGGGTGTGCGTGAGGCCGAGGTCGACCAGGTCGTCGTGGATCTGCGGCAGTCCGATGTGGGCGAGTATGACGTCGGCGGCGACATTGTCCGAGACGGTCATCATCGACGTGGCCAGGTCACGCCAGGACACGGCCACCGGGTCCGAGAACAGTGCGAGCCCGGTCGGGCCCTGCGCCCACCGGGTGGGATCGATGGTGATCGACGCCGTGAGATCGATGTCGCCGCGATCTGCCATCCGGCACAGGGAGACCAGCACCGCGAGTTTGTACACCGACGCGAGGACGACCGGGGTGTCGGCGTCGTGGCAGTACTCGACCGGCGCCGGACCGATCGTCCGAACATGCACGCACCCCGAACAGCCGGCGTCGGCGAAGGTCTCGTGGACAGCGCGGTCGAGCTCGGTGCGGACCGACTCGGGCAGGGGCGCCGACGAGCTCACGTCGCTTTGCCGATCCGGTAGAGGGCGGCGGTGACGACCTCCGCCACCTCGCTGAGGCCGGGTTCGCGGTAGACGACGCGAAGGCGCAGCGCGGTGGCGTCCGGTCCGACGGACAGACAGCGGACCGCATCGACCGCGGCGAGGACACCGCGATCGACGGTCAGCGCGAAGGCGTGCCCGGCGGCGGCCGCGGCCAGCACTTGGTCGGCGGAGGTCACCGGATTCAGCTGCGGGTCGAGGCCGGACTCTCGGAGCCGGTCGATCAGCTGGTCGTGCGCAGGCGGGTTGAACGCCCGTGGCGTGTGGCAGAAGTGCAGCCCCGCGAGTTGACGCAGGCGCGGCCGGTCGGCATCTGCTGTCGGATGCGAAGCAGGCACCACGACCGAACGCTTGAGGACGACGATCGGGCCGCTGCTCAAAGAGCCGGTGACACAGGGCGCTTCGACGACCGCAAGGTCGAGTGACCCGGCCGACACCTGTTCGACGAGATCGACCGTCGAGGAGCTGACCGTGTCCTGTCCGGACGCGACCCCGGCGATGCGGCGTGCCAGCGTGGCCGTGATCGTCGGGCCGACCAGTGATGGGATACCCCAACGCAATACCTCGGTCCGCTCGTGGAGCCGACGGGCCTCGCCGACGAATCTCGAAGCGTCGTCGACGAGTAGACGTGCGCGCGGAAGCAGTTCGCGTCCGGCATCGGTGAGTTCGGCGCCGCGAGTGGTGCGTCGGATGACTGGAGTCCCAGCTGCTTCTCCAGGCGACGCAGACCCTGCGACACCGGCGGTTGTGTCATCTCCAAGCGCGCAGCGGCCTCGCCGAAGTGGCCCTCCTCGGCCACGGCGACGAAGAACCGTAGGTGCCTGATCAGATCCACGGGTTCCAAGATGGCATGGTTGCACCCGGGCAGGCCTCAGCTGAGAAGTGACCACACACAGCGCCTGACGCGGGGGCAGTCTGCGTCGCATACCGGACCCAAATGCCCCAACTCGACACGTGACCGTGCACGATCCTGCACAACTCCGCAGTGGTCGACGTTTCGTTGACGGATCCGTTCCTGATCATCTGTCAGCGCAAGAACACCGCTGCCGAGTCTGCGAGGTCGAGCAGCGGTTGCGGAAAGATACCGAGGGCCACGGTCACGAGGGTGCACAGGGCGATGCCGGTCGTCGTCAGCACGCTGGGTTTCACCACGTGCGGGGCGCCGGCGGTGGGAACGTCGTCGAAGAACATGGCGACGATGATGCGGACGTAGACGTAGGCGGCGATGGCGCTGCTGATGACGCCGATGACCACCAGGACGCCGCCGCCGGAACCGGCGGCTGCGGCGAAGACGTCGAACTTGGCGATGAAGCCACTGGTCAGCGGGATGCCCGCGAAGGAGAGCAGGTACACCGAGAACATGGCGCCCACCAGCGGGTAACGGCGCCCCAACCCCGACCACTGGGTGAGGTCGGTGGCCTCGCGGCCGGACAGGTGTGGGTTTCGCGGCAGCGGTGCGGTGCCGTGGATGGCGACTGCGCGGGCAGAGGGACCGGCGTCGGTGTCGGGCTCACGGATGACGGCGACGGTGGCGAAGGCGCCGAGAGTGGTGAACGCGTAGGCGGCGAGGTAGAACAGCGTGGCGCCGAGTCCGGCTTCGTCGAAGGCGATCAGGCCGAGCAGGATGAACCCGGCGTGCGCGATGGACGAGTACGCGAGCATCCGCTTGACGTCGTTCTGGGTCACCGCCATGACCGAGGCGATGACCATCGACGCGATGGCCACCGCCCACAACGCGGGTTCCCACTGCTCCCTCAGGCCCGGGAAGCCGACGTAGAAGACCCGGAGCAGCGCGCCGAAAGCGGCGACCTTGGTGGCGGCGGCCATGAATGCGGTGACCGGCGTCGGAGCGCCCTGATAGACATCCGGAATCCACGAATGAAACGGCACCGCACCCACTTTGAAGAGCAGGCCGACGGCGAGCAGCGCCAGCCCGATGAGTGCCAGTGTCGTGTCACCGCCGCTGTCGGCGGTCGCCGAGATCGACGCACCGATCGTCGAGAGGTTCAGCGAACCCGTGGCGCCGTAGACGAAGGCCGCTCCGAACAGGAAGAATGCGGACGAGAACGCGCCCAGCAGAAAGTACTTCAGGGAGGCTTCCTGCGAGATGAGGCGCCGACGCCGGGCCAGTCCGCACAGCAGATACAGCGGGAGCGAGAACACCTCCAGCGCGATGAACATCGTGAGCAGGTCCCCACACGCCGGGAACAGCATCATCCCGCCCACCGCGAGCAGGGCCAGGGGAAAGACCTCGGTCGTCACCGCTCCGGCGCGGGTGGCCTCGAACTCGGCATCGGTGTTGGGTACCGAGGCGCCCGAGGGGGTGAACATGTCGGCGTCCACACCGCCACCGGCCGGGCCGCCACGCGTGATCGCGTCGTCCCCGCCGCCGACCCCGGCGAGCCTTCGCATCGTCACCGGTGCGACCACTCGCTCGAGTCGGCGCTCGGCCATGAACCCGACGGCGATGACCGCGATGATCAGCAGCAGCCCTTGTAGATACAGCGCCGGTCGGTCGATCACGACCGCACCCGACATCGCGAACTCGCCGTTCGCGCCATCGTGTGTCTGCGCGACCGCCACCGCGATCAGGGCACCCAATCCGACGACCAACCCGCCGAGCGCGAGCGAGAGTTGCAGGGGATACCGCAGACGACGCGGCGCGAACGCCTCGACCAGGACCCCGACGACCCCCACGCCGAAGACGATGAGCATCGGTGCGAGAGATGCGTATTCGACGCTGGGGGTGTCGATGGCGGCCAGCGTCATCGGACCGTCGACGAGGGTGGTCGATGTCATCAGTTGCCCTCCGGATCAGACTCGGCGACGGCCGGTTCCGGCGCCTCGACGCCGACAGTGGTGAGGGTTGCCTGTACCGCCGGATCTATCAGGTCGATCATCGGCTTCGGATACACCCCCAGCGCGATGAGCAGAGCCAGCAGCGGAGCGACGACCACGAGTTCGCGACCCGCCAGGTCCCGCATCGACGACAAGCGGTCGCCGGCCGGTTTCGTCGGCCCGCCCATCATGCGCTGATACGTCCACAGGATGTAGATCGCCGACAGGACGAGCGCCGAGCAGGCGATCACCGCGGCCACCGGGTAGCGGGTGAAGGTGCCGATGAGAATCAGGAACTCGCTGATGAACGGGGCCAGCCCCGGGAGCGAGAGGGTGGCGAGCCCGGCGACGAGAAAGGTGCCGGCGAGGACGGGCGCGACCTTCTGCACGCCGCCGTAGTCGGCGATCAGGGTGCTCCCACGACGTGATACGAGGAAGCCGGCGATGAGGAACAGTGCGGCGGTGGAGATCCCGTGGTTGACCATGTAGAGCGTCGACCCGGTCTGGCCCTGGTCGGTCATCGCGAAGATGCCGAGGATGATGAAGCCGAAGTGCGAGATGGAGGTGTAGGCGATGAGCCGCATCACGTCGGTCTGGCCGATTGCCAGGACCGCGCCGTAGACGATGCTGACGACCGCGAGTCCGCAGACGAGCGGCGCGAAGTACTGGGATGCGTCCGGGAACAGCTGCATGCAGAATCGCAGCATCGCGAAGGTCCCGACCTTGTCGATCACGGCCATCATTAGCACCGCCGAGGCGGGCGTGGCGGCGACGGCGGCGTCGGGCAACCACGAATGCAACGGCCACAGCGGTGCTTTCACCGCGAAGGCGAACAGGAAGCCGAGGAACAGGAGTTTGGCCAACCCGGTCGAGTCATCGATCTGTCCGCTCGCGACAGCTGCGGCGATGTCCGGCAGCGCGAACGTCCCGCCACCGTCTGGGCCCACCCCGTCCTGGGCGGTCACCACGTACAGTCCGATGACCGCGGCCAACAGAAGGAGTCCGCCGAAGAGGTTGTACAACAGGAACTTCACCGCGGCTGCCGATCGGTTGGGTCCGGTGCCGAACCCGCCGATCAGGAAGTACATCGGGATGAGCATCGCCTCGAAGAAGATGTAGAACAGCAGCACGTCGAGCGCGACGAAGCTCATCAGCACCATCGCCTCGGTGGCGAGGAACAGCGCCAGGTAGATGTGCGGGCCCTTCTGCGCGCGGCCACCCGAATTGTCCAGCGAGCCCGCCGACTCGGCATCGCGCCAGCCGGCCACGAGCAGCAGGGGCAGGAGCGCCGCGGTCAGCAGCACCAGGACGAGTCCGATGCCGTCGAGCCCCAGCGCATACCGCGTACCCAGCGCCGGTATCCAGCTGACGTCTTCGACGAACTGGTAGCGCTCCCCACCGGGATCGAAACCGGCCGCGAGACCGATCGAGAGGACGAGGACAGCCACGGACACCACGAGCGCGAACCATCTCGCCGCGGTCGCCCGGTGCGCCGGGACCGCGAGGACAAGGGCCGCGCCGACGGCGGGCGCGACCCAGAGGATGGTCAACCAGGGGATGCTCACAGGACGTTCACCGCCATCACCAGGGCCACGATCACGGTGGTACCCGCGAACATCGACAAGGCATACGACCGGACATAACCGTTCTGCCACGCGCGTATCCGACGCGACGCGCCGGTCACCGCATCACCGACACCACTGGTGAGCGCGTCGACGCCGTCGGACTCGACCGCGACGAGGCCGGCGGTGACCCGCTGACCCGGCCGCATCAGCAGCTCCTCGTTGACGGCGTCGCCGTACAGATCGCGGCGAGCGGCGACGGTGAGCACGGATACGTCCTCGGGCGCGGTCACCGGCACCGGTCGAGTCGCGTACTGACGGTAGGCGACAGCCACGCCGACGGCGACCACGAGCAGGATGATCGCCGTCATGGCCCACACCGGGACGAGATGGTGCTCGGTGTGTTCTCCGACAACGGGTTCGAGCCACGTCTCCAGCGATCCGCCGATGGCCAGAAGGCCGCCCGATGCAACGGAGCCGAGCGCGATCAGGATCATCGGGCCGGTCATGACACGCGGCGACTCGTGCGGGTGAGGTGCCGGCGCGTGCGTGCCGTCGTGCCAACGCTTCTCGCCGAAGAAGGTGAGCAACATGACCCGGGTCATGTAGAACGCGGTGATCCCGGCGCCGAGAAGTGCTGCGCCACCGAGGATCAGACCTTTCGCTCCACCGGCGCCGAACGCGGCCTCGATGATGTGGTCCTTCGAGTAGAAGCCCGCGAACGGCGGCACACCGATGATCGCGAGATACCCGACACCGAAGGTGACGAACGTGATCGGCATGAGGGTGCGCAATCCGCCGTAGCGGCGCATGTCGGTCTCGTCGTTCATCCCGTGCATCACCGATCCCGCACCGAGGAACAGCCCCGCCTTGAAGAAGCCGTGGGTGAGCAGGTGCATGATGGCGAACGCGTAACCCGCCGGACCGAGCCCGGCGGCCAGGACCATGTACCCGATCTGGCTCATCGTCGACGCGGCGAGCGCCTTCTTGATGTCGTCCTTCGCGCAACCGATGACGGCGCCGAACAGCAGGGTGACCGCGCCGACGACCACGACCCCGACCTGGGCGGCGGGGGCGAGGTCGAAGATCGGGCCCGAGCGCACGATGAGGTAGACGCCTGCGGTCACCATGGTCGCGGCGTGGATCAGCGCCGACACCGGCGTCGGGCCCTCCATCGCGTCGCCCAGCCACGACTGCAGCGGCACCTGCGCCGACTTGCCGCATGAGGCGAGAAGAAGCACGAAACCCAGTGCGGTGAGTGTCGTCTCGCCCGCCTGGGAGGCACCGTCGAACACCGCGGTGAAGGCCACTGAGCCAAAGGTGGCGAACATGATCATCAGGGCGACAGCGAGTCCGATGTCGCCGACCCGGTTGACGACGAATGCCTTCTTGGCCGCGGTGGCCGCCGACGGCTTGTGCTGCCAGAAACCGATCAGCAGGTACGACGCGAGTCCGACGCCTTCCCAGCCGAGGTAGAGACCCAGGTAGTTGTCGGCCAGGACCAGGACGAGCATGGCCGCGAGAAACAGGTTGAGGTAGGCGAAGAATCGGCGACGATCCGGATCGTGCTGCATGTAGCCGATCGAATAGACGTGGATGAGCGAGCCGACGCCGGTGATCAGCAGGACGAAGCACATCGACAGCTGGTCGAGGAGAAACCCGAAGTCGACCTGGAGCTCGCCCACCGGTACCCAACTGAACAGGACGTCCGACACGACGCGGTCGTCGGCAGATCGGGACACCATGCCGATGAACATGATCAGCGCCACCGCGAACGACGCGATCGCGAGGCCCGTCCCGAGCAAATGCCCCCACCGGTCCGTGGCGCGACCACCGAGAAGGAGGATCGCCGCACCCAGAAGCGGCAGAGCCGGTATCAGCCAGAGCAATGACGCAGTGAGTTCGGCGTTCACCAATCCTCCTCTACCTCTTCAGCAGATCCGCGTCGTCGACCGACGCCGAGCGGCGTGATCGGAAGATGGTCATGATGATCGCCAGCCCGACCACCACTTCCGCCGCGGCGACGACCATGGTGAAGAACGCGATGACCTGGCCGTCGAACGACTGGTTCATCCGGGCGAAGGTGACGAAGGCGAGGTTGGCCGCATTGAGCATGAGCTCGACGCACATGAACACGACGATCGCGTTGCGTCGCAGCAGTACTCCGGCCGCGCCGATGGTGAACAGCAGCGCTGCGAGGTAGAGGTAGTTCTCCGGGTTCACCGGTCGGTCCCCGGGTCGTCGGCCGGGCGGGTGCGGAGTGTCCGCGCGGCCAGGATGGCGTTGACCGACAGGTCCGACGGCGACCCGTCGGGCAGACGGGCCGGCACGTCGACCGCGTTGTGTCGCGCGTAGACCCCGGGTGTCGGCAGCGGGGTCAGGTTGACCCCACTGCGGAACCGCGCCTGCGACAGTTTTTTCTGGGTGAGTCGTGGGCCGAAACGCTCCCGGTGCGCGAGCACCATGGCGCCGAGCGTGGCGGCGATGAGGAGGGCTCCGGTGAGCTCGAACGCCCACAGGTAGCGGACGAAGATCAGCTCGGCGATGGCCTCCACACCGGCGTCGCTCTGCGCGGCCACCACGTCGGGGTTGGTGGCACCGGTGACGACACCGACGGTGGCGCTGCCGATCCCGGCGATCAACAGGATCCCGAAGCCGACACCGAGCAACACCGCGGACAGTCGCTGGCCGCGCAGGGTCTCCCGCAGTGAGTCCGACGAGTCGACGCCGATCAGCATGATGACGAACAGGAACAGCATCATCACCGCACCGGTGTACACGACCACCTGCACCACGCCCAGGAACAGCGCCCCCTGCGCGACGTAGAAGACGGCCAGCACGATCATCGTGGTGGCCAGGAAGATCGCCGAGTAGACGGCCTTGGTGGCGAAGACGACACCCAGCGCACCGGCAACCGCGACGGCCCCGAGAACCCAGAACTGGATCGCCTCACCGGTGGAGGTTCGCACCACCTCGTCGGCGAGCCACAGGGTGCCACCGGAAGTCATGACCGCGGCTCGCGTCTGGTCGGGACAGTCGGATCGGGCAGGGCGACCCGCCCGTCGGACGTCACCTCGCCCCGGTAGTAGTTCTCCTCGGTGGAGCCCGGCGCCATCGCGTGCGGCGGCGCGTCGACGCCGGGCTGCAGCGGGGCCAGCAGACGGTCCTTCTCGTAGATGAGGTCGGCGCGATTGTCATCGGCGAGTTCGTAGTCGTTGGTCATCGTGAGCGCGCGCGTGGGGCACGCCTCGATGCAGAGCCCGCAACCGATGCACCGCAGATAGTTGATCTGGTAGACGCGCCCGTACCGTTCGCCGGGCGAGTAGCGCTCGTCGGGTGTGTTGTCGGCGCCCTCCACATAGATGGCGTCAGCCGGGCACGCCCACGCGCACAGCTCGCACCCGATGCACTTCTCGAGACCGTCGGGGTGCCGATTCAGTTGATGGCGACCGTGATAGCGCGCTGCGGTCGGCCGTTTCTGCTCGGGGTACTGCTCCGTGATTGTGGGTTGGAACATGCCGCCGAAGGTGACGCGCAATCCGCTCACCGGTTTCAGGAAGTCAGGCATCGGTGGTCTCCCTCACGGTGCTGGGCATCGGCGGCACGGGGAATCCGCCGGCCATCGGGTCGAACTCGTCGGGTGCGGCGGACGGGTCTGCGGAGTCCTGCGTCGGGTCCGGGATGTCGGGGACCCGCATCAACCGCCACACCGCGTAGGCGATGAGCCCGGTGACGACGAGTCCGGCGCCGGCGGAGACCAGCGCGCGGGTGAGGTCGGCGTCCTCGCCGGCGAAGGCGGCGCGGATGATCGCGACGACCATCACCCAGGTGAGAGAGATGGGGATCAGGACCTTCCAACCCAGATTCATGAACTGGTCGTACCGCAAGCGCGGCAGACTGGTTCGCAGCCAGATGAACACGAACAGGAACGCCCACACCTTGAGCGTGAACCAGAGAACGGGCCACCAACCGGAATTCGCCCAGTCGAACGTGCTCAGCGGCCACGGCGCCTGCCAACCGCCGAGGAACAGAGTGGTGGCGAGCGCGGAGACGGTGACCATGTTGATGTACTCGGCGAGCATGAACATGGCGAACTTCAACGACGAGTACTCGGTGTGAAACCCGCCGACCAGCTCACCCTCGGCCTCGGGCAGATCGAAAGGCGCCCGGTTGGTCTCGCCGACCATCGAGATGGCGTAGATGACGAACGAGGGCAACAGCAGCAACACGTACCAGTGGTGTTCCTGGGCGGCAACGATTCCCGACGTCGACATGGTCGCGGCGTCGAGGAACACCGCGGCGAAGGTGAGTCCCATCGCAATCTCGTACGAGATGACCTGTGCCGTCGAGCGGAGTCCGCCGAGCAGCGGATAGGTCGAGCCCGACGACCAGCCGGCCAGCACGATCCCGTAGACACCCACCGACGTGACCGCCAGGACATACAGCACCCCGACGGGGAGATCGGTGAGCTGCAACGGAGTCTGGTGACCGAAGACCGACACCATCGGCCCGAACGGGATGACCGCGAAGGCCATCACCGCCGGGACGACCGCGATGATCGGTGCCAGCAGATAGATCACCTTGTCGACGCCGGTGGGGATGATCCCCTCCTTGAGTGCGAGTTTCACGCCGTCGGCAAGGCTCTGCAAGATTCCCTTGGGGCCGACCCGATTCGGCCCGAGGCGGGTCTGCATGCGTGCCATGATCTTTCGCTCGAGCAGGATGGCGATGAGCGGATTGAGCACAAGGAACACGAACACGGCCAGCGCCTTGGCGACGACGAGCCAGATCGGGTCCTGGCCGAAGTCGTCGAGGGTCGGGAAGTCGGTGGCGAGGTTCACGCGGCACCCCCTGCGGCGTCGGTGGCGTCGACCGGGGCCGGCGCGAGGGCCACGAGGTCACCCTCCTGCGCGCGAAGCGTGGCGTGGACGTGCGAGCCGGGAGAGAACAGCGGGAGCCAGACGACCCGATCCGGCATGTCGGTGATCTCCACCGGCAGAACGATGGCGCCGTCGGCGGTGCTGACGCGCAGGAGGTCGCCCGACCCGACACCGGCTTCGGCGGCGGTCGACGGCGCGAGCCGGGCCACCGGCGGGCGGGCGGTGCCGGCGAGGTGCGGTTCCCCGTCTTGCATCCGGCCGTCGTCGAGCAGCGTGTGCCACCCCGCCAGCACCGCCTGGCCGGCAGCCGGGTCGGGCTGGGGCCTGTCAGCGGCGTCGATGGGGGCCCGCCGGCCGGACCATGCGCCGATGCGTCGCAGGTCGATGTGGATGGTCGGGACGTCGGCGCACCGCAGGTCGACACCCATCTGCCGGGCGATCGCGTCAAGGATGCGGTGGTCGGACAGGTGGCCCGAGTCCGTCAGGGCGGTGGTGAAGCTCCGCGGGCGGCCCTCCCAGTCGACGAACGTGCCCTCCTTCTCCGCGACGGCAGCCACCGGGAAGACCACGTTCGCGCAGCGTGTGGCGGCGCTGCGGCGTTGCTCGAGGCTGACGACGAACGGTGCGGCGGTCAGCGCCTCGGTCGCCGCGACGGGGTCGGGGAGGTCGTCGACGTCGACGCCGCCGATCACCAGCGAGAGCCCGTGATAGCGCGCGGCGTCGATGATCCCGGCGGTGTCGCGTCCGGGCCGCGGGGCGAGATCGGTGCCCCAGATCTCCGACACCGCCGTACGGGCGTCCTCGTCGTCGAGTGGCCGGCCGCCGGGTAGCAGGCCCGGCAAGGCGCCCGCTTCGAGCGCGCCTCGTTCGCCGGCGCGGCGCGGAATCCAGGCCAGCCGGGCGCCGGTGCGGTCGGCCAGTGCCGCGACTGCGGCCAACGCGCCGGGCCGGGTGGCCAGCCGTTCACCGACGAGGATGACCGAGCCGGCGGGCCGCAGGTGCGCGGTCACCTCCTCCGATTGCAGCACCTGTGCCTCGCTGCCGGGAACGGACCGGAAGACCGCGGCGTCGAGTTTGGTGGCGCCGCGGCTCGCGAACGGGGCGACCGTCGCGACGCGCTGCCCGGCGGTGCGTACTGCCCGCCGGAGACGGAGGAAGACGATCGGGGACTCTTCCTCGGGTTCGAAACCGGCGAGCAGCACCGCGGGTGCGGCGGACAGGTCGTCGTAGGTGGTCGCGAGTCCGTGACCGGCGATACGCGCGGCGAGGAAGGCGGCCTCCTCGGTGCTGTGGCTTCGGGCGCGGAAGTCGATGTCGTTGGTGTGCAACACGGTTCGCGCGAAGCGGGAGTACGCGTAGGCGTCCTCCACGGTCAACCGGCCACCCGTGAGTACACCGACGTTGCCCGGTGAACGGGTCAATCCCTCGGCCGCCGCGCGCACGGCGTCGGCCCACGACACCTCACGGAGATCGCCGTGCCGGTCCCGGACGAGCGGGGCGGTGATCCGGTCGGGCGACGACGTGTAGGCGAACGCCCATCGCCCCTTGTCGCAGTTCCACTCCGAGTTGACCTCGGGATCGTCACCGGCCAGCCGGCGCAGCACCTTTCCACGGCGGTGATCGGTGCGCTGGGCGCATCCACTCGCACAGTGTTCGCACACGCTCGGCGTCGACACCAGGTCGAACGGCCGGGCGCGGAACCGGTACTGCGCCCCCGTCAGCGCACCGACGGGGCAGATCTGCACGGTGTTGCCGGAGAAGTAGGAGTCGAACGGTTCGTCGGCGTAGATGCTGACCTGTTGTAGCGCACCGCGATCCGCGAGCTCGATGAGCGGATCACCCGCGACCTGTGTGGAGAACCGGGTGCAGCGGGCACACAACACACATCGCTCCCGGTCGAGCAGGACCTCCGACGACAACGGGACCGGCTTGGTGAAGGTCCGCTTGACGCCGTCGAACCGCGACTCGGAACGGCCGGCCGACATCGCCTGGTTCTGCAGCGGGCACTCACCGCCCTTGTCGCATACCGGGCAGTCCAGCGGGTGGTTGATCAGGAGGAGTTCCATCACCCCGCGTTGCGCTCCCGCCGCGATCTCCGAGCTGAGCTGCGTCCGCACCACCATCCCCTCGGTGGCCACCGTCGTGCATGATGCGAGCGGTTTGCGCTGCCCCTCGACCTCGACGAGACACTGCCGGCAGGCACCGACCGGTTCGAGGAGCGGATGGTCGCAGAAGCGCGGGATCATGATGCCGATCTGTTCGGCCGCGCGGATCACCAACGTGCCCTTGGGTACCCGGACGGCGCGACCGTCGATGGTGATGCCGACCAGGTTGTCGGTCGCGGCCGCCGGGTCGCTCCCGTGGGTGAGTGTCATCGGACGCCTCCTGCCCAGACGGTCGAGCGTGAATGGTCGAACGGGCACCCGTGGTCGAGGTGGGCGAGGTACTCGTCGCGGAAGTACTTCAGCGACGACACGATCGGGCTGCCCGCTCCGTCCCCGAGCGCGCAGAACGACTTCCCGACGATGCTGTTGGTGACATCGGCGAGGGTGTCGAGGTCCGCGGCGGTTCCGCCCTCGTGCTCCAGCCGGTGCAGCAGTTGCACCAGCCAGTACGTGCCCTCGCGGCACGGGGTGCATTTACCGCAGGACTCGTGTTCGTAGAACTCCGTCCACCGCAGGACCGCGCCGACGACGCAGGTCGTCTCGTCGAAGATCTGCAGGGCCTTGGTGCCCAGCATCGAACCGGCCGCGCCGACGCCCTCGTAGTCGAGCGGGACGTCGAGGTGCTCCGGCGTCAGCAGTGGTGTCGACGACCCGCCCGGTGTCCAGAACTTCAGCTCGTGCCCGGCGCGCACCCCGCCCGCCCGGTCGAGTAGTTGCCGTAACGAAACCCCGAGTGGTGCTTCGTATTGTCCGGGACGCGTCACGTGCCCCGACAGCGAGTAGAGGGTGAACCCGGGTGACTTCTCGGTGCCCATGGACCGGAACCAGTCGACGCCGTTGCGGATGATCGCCGGGACGCTCGCGATCGACTCCACGTTGTTCACGACCGTCGGACTCGCGTACAGGCCGGCGACCGCCGGGAAGGGCGGGCGCAGACGGGGTTGTCCCCGGCGGCCCTCGAGCGAATCGAGCAGGGCGGTTTCCTCGCCGCAGATGTAGGCGCCCGCGCCGGCGTGGACGATCAGTTCGAGATCGAAGCCGGATCCCAGGATGTCCGTGCCGAGATAGCCTGCGGCGTACGCCTCGTCGACGGCGGTGCGCAGTCGACGGAGAACCGAGGCGACTTCACCGCGCACGTAGATGAACGCGTGGTGCGCGCGGATGGCATACGCCGCGATGATCACGCCTTCGACGAGGGTGTGCGGCGACGCGAGCATCAGCGGCATGTCCTTGCACGTGCCCGGCTCGGATTCGTCGGCGTTGACCACGAGATAGTGCGGGACAGACGGGTCGGTCTGCGTGGAATCCTGCTGGGGAATGAACGACCACTTCATCCCGACCGGGAAGCCCGCGCCGCCTCGGCCACGGAGACCGGAGGCCTTGACCGTCTCGATGATGTCGTCGGGGGGAGTGGTCAGTGCGGTCGACAACGCTCGATAACCGTTGTGGCGCAGATAGTTGTCCAGGGTCCAGGATTGCGGTTCGTCCCAGTGGCGGGAGAGGACCGGGGTCTCGGGGGGTTCGGGTTCGGGGTCGGGTTGTGGTGGTTGCGAGGTGGCTTCGACTCGGCTCCTCGCTTCGCTCGGGGCCGGCTCAACCAGCGGAGAGGGTGGTTGCGAGGTGGCTTCGACTCGGCGCCTCGCTTCGCTCGGGGCCGGCTCAACCAGCGGAGAGGGTGGTTGCGAGGTGGCTTCGACTCGGCGCCTCGCTTCGCTCGGGGCCGGCTCAACCATCGGGGAGGGTGCCGGCTCAACCAGCGGAGGGGAGGGCTCAGCCAGCGGCGGGGTGGGCTGAACCAGCGGAGAAGGTGCCGGCTCGGTCGGCGGAGTCGGGGGCCCGGCGAGGTCGCGTTCGGTCTCGCGGAACGATCGCACGGGGCCGGTACCGCGAGCCGGGGTGACCTCGACACCGGCGCGAAGGTCCTCGATGAGCTCGATGGTCGACTCTGGGGTCTGGTCGTCGAAGAACTCCCAGTTGACCATCACCACCGGCGCGAAGTCGCAGGCCGCATTGCATTCGACGTGTTCGACGGTGATGCGGTGGTCGGCCGTCGTGTCCCCGGGTTCCACGCCCAGGTGCTCGCAGACCGAACGGAGGATCTCGTCGCCGCCGAGGGTCGCGCAGAGGGTGTTCGTGCAGACCCCGACGAGGTACTCGCCGGTGGGTGTGCGCCGGTACATGGAGTAGAAGGTGGCGACCGAGGCCACCTGTGCGGGTGTCAGATCCAGTTGTGCGGCACAGAATTCGACACCGGCACGTGTGAGACGGCCGTCGTGGGATTGCACCAGGTGCAGCAGCGGTAGCAGCGCCGACCGTGACTGTGGATAGCGGGCGATGATCGGAAGTGCCTCTGCCGTCAGCTGTTCGATGACCTCGTCGGGATACCCGGCCGGGCCGTCGAAGGTGATCGGCGGGACCGGGGTGCCGTGTGCCGGCGCCGATCCTTCCGGCGGGGGTGCGGTGCTCAGGTCCACGAACACGGGATCGGTCATCGGTCCACGCCTCCCATCACGGGGTCGATGCTGGCCACCGCCGTGATGACGTCGGCCACCATCCCGCCTTCGCACATCGCCGCGACCGCCTGCAGATTCGTGAACGACGGGTCGCGGAAGTGGACGCGGTACGGCCGGGTGCCGCCGTCGCTGACCATGTGCACGCCGAGCTCGCCGCGCGGTGATTCGACGGCGACGTAGCACTGGCCGGCCGGGACGCGCATCCCCTCGGTGACGAGTTTGAAGTGGTGGATGAGGGCTTCCATGGAGGTGCCCATGATCCGGGCGATGTGCTCGGGCGAGTTGCCCAGTCCGTCCGGTCCGAGGGCGAGGTCGGCCGGCCAGGCGAGCTTGCGGTCGGCGACCATCACCGGCCCCGGCCGGAGCCGTTCCAGACACTGCTCCACGATGCGGATCGACTCGCGCATCTCGCGCACGCGGATCAGGTAGCGGCCGTAGGAGTCGCACGTGTCCTCGGTGATGACGTCGAACTCGTAGTTCTCGTAGCCGCAGTACGGCTCGGCGCGGCGCAGGTCGTGGGGGTAACCGGTGGACCGCAGCACCGGACCGGTGATCCCGAGTGCCATGCAACCGGTCAGGTCGAGATAACCGACGCCCTGGGTCCGCGCCTTCCAGATGTAGTTGTCGTTCAGCAGGTCTCCGAGTTCGTCCAGGCGGCCGGGGAGCTGTCGGATCACCTCGGCGACCCGGTCGATGCCATCCTCCGGCAGGTCCTGCGCGACACCTCCGGGACGGATGTAGGCGTGGTTCATCCGCAGGCCGGTGATGAGTTCGAAGAGGTCGAGAATCATCTCCCGCTCGCGGAAGCCGAGGAACATCGCCGTCACGGCACCGAGTTCCATTCCGCCGGTGGCCAGCGCGACGAGATGGCTGGAGATGCGGTTGAGCTCCATCAGCATCACCCGGATGACGGTGGCGCGTTCCGGGATGTCGTCGGTGATGCCGAGGAGCTTCTCCACGCCGAGGCAGTAGGCGGTCTCGTTGAAGAACGGTGACAAGTAGTCCATCCGGGTGACGAACGTGACGCCCTGCGTCCAGTTGCGGTACTCGAGGTTTTTCTCGATCCCGGTGTGTAGGTAACCGATTCCGCAGCGGGCCTCGGTGACGGTCTCGCCTTCGATCTCGAGGATCAGGCGCAGGACGCCGTGCGTCGACGGGTGTTGCGGACCCATGTTGACGACGATGCGTTCGTCTCCCGGTTGCTGCTCGGCACGGGTGCGGACGTCGGACACGATCGAGTCCCAGTCCTGTCCGGACACGGTGTAGGTGTGGGTGTGGGTGTCGGTCATCAGTTGTACGACCTCCTCCGGTCCGGCGGGTCGACGCGGGTTCCCTTGTATTCCACCGGGACTCCGCCGAGTGGGTAGTCCTTGCGCTGGGGGTGGCCCTCCCAGTCGTCGGGCATCTCGATCCGGGTCAGTGAGCGATGGCCGTCGAAGACGATGCCGAAGAAGTCGTAGGTCTCGCGTTCGTGCCAGTCGTTGGTGGGGTAGATGTCGCAGATGCTCGGGATGTGCGGGTCGGCGTCGGGCGCCGCGACCTCGAGGCGGACGCGACGCCCGTGGGTCAGGGAGGCGAGCGGATAGACGGCATGGAGTTCGCGGCCCGGGTCGCCGGGATAGTGGACCCCGCTCACGCCGAGGCAGAGTTCGAATCGCAACGCGGGCGCGTTGCGCAGAGTCAGTGCGACGGCGGGAAGGTGCTGTCGTACAACGTGGATGGTCATCTCGCCCCGGAAGATCACGACCTTCTCGATCGCGTCGTCGTAGCCGTCACCCATCTCGTCGAGCAAGCGGTCGGCGATCTCGTCGAAATACCCGCCGTAGGGTCGGGACGTACTGGGCGGCAGCGTGACCGGCCGGACCAGGCCGCCGTACCCCGACGTGTCGCCGGTTCCGGGCGGTCCGAACAGGCCGTGCCGGACGCCGATCTGCTCCGCGTCATGCGGAGGGGGTGCCGGGTTCTCGGGGTCCTGATGGCCTGCGGGCGTGGTCATCGGAGCAACCCCTTCAGCTCGATCGTCGGGGTGGCCTGGAGGGCGGCACGTTCGGCCGCCCAGATGGCCTCCTCGCGATTGACACCGAGCGGCATCTCCTGGATCTTCTCGTGCAGCTTCAGGATGGCGTGCAGCAACATTTCCGGGCGTGGCGGACAGCCCGGCAGGTAGATGTCGACAGGGACCACATGATCGACGCCCTGGACGATCGCGTAGTTGTTGAACATCCCGCCCGACGACGCGCAGACCCCCATGGCGAGAACCCATTTGGGTTCCGGCATCTGGTCGTAGATCTGACGGAGGACGGGGGCCATCTTCTGGCTGACGCGGCCGGCGACGATCATGAGATCGGCCTGTCGCGGCGAAGCCCGGAACGCCTCCATGCCGAACCGGGCGAGGTCGTACCGTCCCGAGGTGGTGGCCATCATCTCGATGGCGCAGCAGGCCAGCCCGAAAGTCGCCGGCCAGAGCGAGCCCTTGCGCATGAACCCGGCCAGATCCTCGACGGTACTCAGCAGGAATCCGCTGGGGAGTCGTTCCTCGAGTCCCATGGGTGACCTCCTTGCCGTATCGGATCGGTGAAAAGCGCTCAGTCCCAACTCAGTCCGCCACGACGCCACTCGTAGGCGTACGCGACGGAGACGTTGACGATGAACAGGAGCATGGCCATGAGACCGAACCACCCGAGTGAGTCGAAGGCGACCGCCCACGGGTAGAGGAACACGATCTCGATGTCGAAGATGATGAAGAGCATCGCGGTGAGGTAGTACTTGACCGGTACGCGCTGGATGGAGCCGGTTGCCACCGTGCCGCCGGCGGTGCGTCGCGTCGGGTAGAGCAGGCTCTGTTCGACCGGCTCGATGCCGCACTCGTAGGGCTCGAGTTTGGCGCGGTTGTACCGTTTCGGACCGATCGCGATGCCGATGAAGACGCTGAAAACGGCAAACGCCACGCCGATTGCCCCGAGGACCATGATCGGGACGTAGGCGTTCAAAGCGCGGACCCCTCCTCGCTTGTGGCGACCGGAGTGCATCTGTTCGGTGCGGCCGGCCCGGGTGTTCGTCCTATCCGTGCCGTCGGCCGATCTGGTCCGGCAGTACGAATGTGAGCTGCAACACAAGCCTAGTGTGAGTGTGTGGCGCGAGTCACTGTTTTCTAGAGTTCGGCGTTTCCGATCATGTCGACGAACGCACGCGGAAGAGTGATCGGATCGACGGGCAGGACGGCCACGGCGTCGGCGCGAGACCAGTCCGCGAGCCACCGGTCGTCGGCACGCCCGAGCAGGACGAGCACTGGTGGACAGGGATCGAGTTCGTCTTTCATCTGCTTGGCCAGGCCCATGCCACCGGCCGGGGTGGCTTCCCCGTCGGCGATCACGGCGTCGACGACACCGGCGTCGAGCTGCGCGAACACCATTGGGGCGGTGGCGACCTCGATGTAGCTGACCGGTGGGATGCCCGGGTCGGGCCGGGTTCCGATCGCGCCGATGACCTGCGCGCGGGTCTGCGCGTCGTCGGAATAGACCAGCACCCGCAGGGCCCGCGCAGACTGGGAGTCGGTCACGGTTGGCATGCTACAACCCGGCACCCTCGTGGAGCCCTGGAACATGCGCGCGTCTGCACATCGGCGTCACGAGCGTGCGCCGCGCTCAGTGCTCGGTGGAGAACCCCGTGCGACGGCGGTGCACCTCGAGCGCGAACGTGACGAGCTGATCGATCAGGTCCGGGTAGGGCACGCCGGTCGCCTCCCACAGCTTGGGGTACATCGATCCCGGGGTGAAACCCGGGATGGTGTTGACCTCGTTGAGCAGCCAGCCACGGCCGGACTCCTCGTAGAAGAAGTCGACGCGGGCCATGCCGGTGCAGCGCATCGCGGTGAACGTTCTCGCCGCGAGCTCGCGGACCTCGGCGGCCGCCGCGTCGGACACCGCAGCGGGGATGACCAGCTGGGCGGCGCCGGTGACGTACTTGTCCTCGTAGTCGTAGAACTCGCTCCCGGGTTTGATCTCGCCCGGCACCGAGGTCTCGGGCGCCGTGTCACCGAGAACGGCTACCTCGATCTCGCGCCCGGTGACGGCCTCCTCGATGATGACCACGTTGTCGTATCGGAGCGCGAGATTCACCGCCGTGTCGAGTTCGGCATCGTCGTGCGCCTTGGTGATGCCCACCGACGAGCCGAGGTTCGCCGGCTTGACGAACACCGGGAGCCCCAGCGCGTCGATCGCGCGGGCGGTGATCGTCTCCGGGTCGTCGACACCGTCGCGGAACTCGACCCAGCGGCACTGCGGGATGCCTGCCTGCTCGGCGACGATCTTGGCCATCGCCTTGTCCATGCACACCGCGGACGACAACACACCCGCGCCCACATACGGCAGCTTGAACAACTCGAGCATCCCCTGGATGGTGCCGTCCTCACCGTGTGGTCCATGGAGAAGGGGAAGGACGACCGTGATGGCCTGGTCCGCGTGACCACGCAGTTCGGTCAGCGGGTCGACGGCGGTTCCGGCGACCTCGAGGGTGTCGGGGAGTGGCGTGCCGTCGGCGATGGCGGCGATCGCCTTGTCGTTGCGCAACCACGTCCCGTCCTTGGCGATGCCGATGGGGACCAGGTCGTACTTGGTCCGGTCGGCCGCGGCCAGGACATGAGCCGCTGTGACCCGCGACACATCATGCTCGGCGGAGACGCCACCGTAGAGAACCACCAGACGCAACAGCCGAGAAGACATGCCTGTCACGATACGGCCCCACGCAATCGGGTTCTCGGCGTGTGTTGGGGACTCGGCTCCTCGCTGCGCTCGTCGCCGGCTCAGCCGGCGGGAGAGGGTCGTCGGCTAGCGTGAGACCGTGCATTTCAGAGCGAGCGAGGTCGCGGAGGCCGTGGGCGGGGAGCTGCTGGGCCCCGACGTGCAGATCGACGGGGCGAGCATCGACTCGCGGAGTGTTCGGCCGGGCCAGCTGTTCGTGCCGATCGTCGCCGAGCGCGACGGCCACGATTTCATCAAGTCGGCGCTCGACGCCGGGGCCACCGCCTACCTCACCTCGAGGGTCGACCCGGTCGGCGGGACCGCCATCCGCGTCGCCGACACCGCGCTCGCCCTCGCCGACCTCGGTCGAGGGGTCCGCGCCCGGGTCCCCGATCGCGTGGTGGGCATCACCGGCTCGGTGGGCAAGACCTCGACCAAGGATCTGCTCGCGGGCGTGCTGCGCACCACCTACCGCACCGCGGCGAGCGAGAAGTCGTTCAACAACGAGCTCGGGCTCCCGATCACCCTCGCCGCGGCCGCCGACGACGTGGAGGCGGTGGTCCTCGAGATGGGCGCCCGCGGCATCGGGCACATCGACCTGCTGTGTTCCATCGCGAAACCGACGGTCGGCGTGATCACCCGCGTCGAGGGCGTGCACCTGGAGCTGTTCGGTGACATCGAGTCCGTCGCGCGCGCGAAAGGCGAACTGGTGGAATCGCTCCCGGCCGACGGGATCGCGGTGCTCAATGCCGACCATCGGTACGTCGCGGCGATGGCGGATCGCACCTCGGCACGTGTCCTGCGCTACGGGCTCTCGCCGGACGCCGATGTGTACGCGTCCGACATCGTCCTGGACGACGAGTTGCGCGCGTCGTTCCGGCTGCACACACCGTGGGGTTCGACGGAGGTCCGACTGGGCGCCCGCGGTGAGCACCAGGTCCCCAACGCGCTGGCGGCGGCGGCCGCCGCCGGCGGGCTCGGGGTGCCGGTCGAGTCGATGGCGGACGGGTTCCTCGCCGCCGAATTGTCCGGTCTACGAATGGAACTCGCCACCTCGTCGCGAGGCGTCACGGTCCTCAACGATGCCTACAACGCCAACCCGACGTCGATGTCGGCTGCGCTGCGGTCGCTGGCGACCCTCCCCGCGTCGCGTCGGGTGGCGGTCCTCGGCACCATGGCCGAACTCGGCGCCGACTCGCCGGACCAGCACCGTGCGATCGCACTGGAGGCCAGGGACCTGGGCATCGAGGTCATCGCGGTCGCCGAGGCCGACTACGGTGACACCGCCCGGCACGTTTCCGACGTCGACGGCGTGTCGGCCGAACTCGGCGACCTCGACGACGGGACCGCAGTGCTGGTCAAGGGGAGTCGGGTCGCCGCGCTCGAGCGCGTGGCGCAGGCGCTGCTGGACTGACTCAGTGGTGGAAGTGTGACCCGTCGCCCTCGCGTGGCATCGGGCTCTCCAGGCGATTGAGGAAGTCGACCTCGGTCCGGATGTCGGCGATGAGTGCACGGGCGAGGTCGTGACTCAGCCCGGCGCGCACGACGATTCGCTGCACGGTCAGGTCGGCGAGGTCGTCGGCCATCGGGTATGCGGGAACCAGCCAGCCCTTCATGCGCAGGCGGTCGGACAGGTCGTAGAGGTTCCAGTTCTCGCTGTGCCCGGCCTTCAGTTTCCAGGCGAAGACCGGGATCGTGTCGCCCTTGCTGACCAATTCGAGGCCGTCGATCTGGGCGATCTGTCCGGAAAGCCATTGCGCCACATCGAGAGAACCCTGCTGGACCTGGGTGAAGCCGGCGCGGCCGAGCCGCAGGAACACGTAGTACTGCAGCAGGACCTGTGCGCCGGGGCGGGAGAAGTTGAGTGCCAGGGTCGGCATGTCGCCGCCGAGGTAGGAGCAGTGGAACACCATGCTCTCGGGCAGTGCGTCGGTGTCGCGCCACACGATCCAGCCGACACCTGGATAGACCAGTCCGTACTTGTGGCCCGAGGTGTTGATCGAGACGACACGGTCGACACGGAAGTCCCATTCGAGGTCCGGCTGACAGAAGGGGGCGATCATCGCACCCGACGCGCCGTCGATGTGGATCTTGACGTCGAGCCCGGTGTCGGCCTGGATCTCGTCGAGCTTGGCCGCGATCGCGGTCACCGGCTCGTACATCCCGGTGTAGGTCTGTCCCATGATGGCGACGACCCCGATCGTGTTCTCGTCCACGTACTTCTCGAGCTCGTGACCGTCGAGGACGAGGTGGTCGGGGCTGATCGGTACCCATTTGGGCTCGACCTCGAAGTAGTTGCAGAACTTCTCCCAGCACACCTGGACCGCCGTCGACAGCACGATGTTGGGATTCTCGGTCGACTTGCCCTCGGCGCGGCGCCGGGTCTGCCAGTGCCGTTTGAGCGCGAGCCCACCGAGCATGCAGGCCTCCGACGAGCCGATCGTCGAGGTACCGATCGCGTTGTCGACGTCCGGGTTGTGCCACAGGTCGGCGAGGATGCGCCAGCACCGGTCCTCGATCGCGGCCGTCTGCGGGTACTCGTCCTTGTCGATCATGTTCTTGTCGAAGGTCTCCGAGTACAACTTCTTCGCCTCGTCGTCCATCCACGTCGACACGAAGGTCGCGAGGTTCAGGCGGGCGTTCCCGTCGAGCATCGCCTCGTCGTGGACGATCTGATAAGCCGTGTCGGGCAACAACATCGAGTCGCCCAGCGCGAACTTGGGGAGGTCGGTGGCCTCGCCGTCGCGGTTGAAGACGGTGCGCAGGTTCATCGCATCGCCGATGTTGGTGGTGGCGCGGGCGCCACCGCTCTTGTTGTGGACGCCCGGGTCGGTGGTCATGGACACCGAACCTATCCGACCCGGACGACCGGCGGGTGGCGATCTTTCACCCTCGTCCCGCGTTTGCGTGGATCACCTCCCGCAGGTAGACGGCCAGGCCGGGGGCCTGCTCGTCGTAGTGTGCGGTGAACCGCGGATCCGCGACGTACATGTCGGCGAGGCAGACCTGCATGTGGTGATCACAGTCGTAGAAACGCCCGATCTGTGCGCGGTGCTCTTCGGCGAGCGAGTTCGCCTCGGCGGTGCCAGGAGTCACCCCGCGACGCATCGCGTCCGCGAGCCGCCGTTCCAGGTCGTCGGTCTCCTCCTTGATGAGCTGCCAGTCCTCCTTGGAGAACTGCCCGGTCCGCTTCTGGCTCTGCTTCCACGCGTCGGTGTTCCCCCAGCGTTCCTCGGCCTCGGCGGCGTACTCCTCGCCTGGCCATCGGTCGCCGAAGATCTCGGCCTGCTCGGCCGCCGACAGGGCGATGCCTTCCTTCTTTGCGTTCATCATCTCCTCCAGTGAGGCGACCATCCGGAGCAGGCGATCGATCCGTTCGGTCAGCAGCTCGCGCTGCGTCTCGAGGTGACCCATGGGGTCCACGTCCGGATCGTCGAGCAGGGTCGCTATCTGCTCAAGGGAAAAGCCCAGCTCACGGTAGGTGAGTACCTGGTGGAGACGTTCGACGTCGGTGTCGTCGTAGACGCGGTACCCGGCTGGTGTCCGACCGGATGGCACCACCAGGCCGATCTGGTCGTAGTGATGCAGCGTGCGGATGCTGACGCCGACCATGCCGGCGACGACACCGACGGTCAGCTCCCGGGTGTCCACCTTCGAAGTGTGCTTTTCCTCGCTCACATCGACAACCCTGCTGCCTGACGTCGCGTGAGGGTCAAGCGAGCGGAGCGATCGGTGGACGGCTCATGCCGTCGGCGTCATAGAAACTTGACATGTGTATCAGATTGGAAACTAGGGTACGGGTGCACCGAGCTCGGGCCGTCAGCCCGATAGTGTTGATATCACCTGCAACATCAGTAACACGCGTACCACGATCTGGAGTCACCGCATGTCCGTGCCGTATGGCCGCAGCCCCCGCCGAGGCCTCGGCATCCGAGCCCTGTTGACCGCGGCGGCCACCGTAGTCGCTCTCCTCGTCGGACTCGTCACGGCCGGCGGGGCCCAGGCAGCGGACGGATACGCATACGTGAATCTCGGTGACAGCTACAGCGCAGGCGCATCGGTGTTCCCCCAGGCGACGAGCGCGGCGACCTTCTGCTCGAACTCGGCGATCAACTACTCCAGCCTCGTTGCCAAACGACGCGGGACCGAGGTCGTCGATGTCAGTTGCGCGGGCGCGACGACCGAAGACCTGACCAAGTCGCAGTATCGGTGGCAAGGACCCCAGATCAGCGCGATCGGACCGGCCACCCGCTTGATCACCCTCACGATCGGCGCGAACAACAACGGACTGTTCAGCAACTCGACCTCGGCCTGCCAGCGGGCGTGGATGGCCGCGCCGCTGTCGGCGACCCCATGTCGCGACGAGTTCGGTACCTCGTTGGTCGACAAGATCAAATCCTCGACCTACCCCGACCTCGTGAACGCCCTGCGCCTCGTCGGCCGCGAAGCGCCGCGCGCACGCGTCGTCCTCGTCGGATATCCGCAGATCTTCCCGGCCACGGGTTCGGCGCTCTGCTCGGCGTCGTTGCTCACGACGCCCGGGGACACCGCGTACCTGCATCGTGTCTTCAAAGCCCTCAACGACGCCATGCGCCGCGCCGCCGCAGCCACCCGCGTGACCTTCGTCGACATGACCAAGGTCTCCGCGGGCCACGACGCCTGCGCGGGCGAACGGCGATGGGTCGAGCCGACGCTCGGTGCGGTCAGCTTCCCCGCGATGCACGCCAACGCGCGCGGCCAGAAGGCGATGGCCGACCAGGTCGTGGCCGCGCTGCGGTGAGGGACCGCTGTGCGGGCTGCTCGCCGTGTAGAGGCACTGCTCACTGGTCGGTAGGGGGGTACTCATGGGACTCATTCGGTCGTACACCAGGCTCAGCGACGATGAACTGCGCGAAATCAACATGATGGGTTCGGCCCGGGACATCGCCGACTTCGTCAGCAGCCTCCGTGAAGCCGACCCGACCATCTCCACCGACATCGACAAGGCGTATCAGGCACTCGAGCTGATGTTCGACCGATCGGCGATGCCTGTGAACCCGGTCCGAGGGCAAGGAATGGCGCCCGGCAACATCGACTTCGGCGAAGGTATCCCGAACTACATGAGTCCCGAGTACGTGGTGGCCACCCGGGACATCCTCGCGCACATCACCTTCGACACGTTGCTCGATGACACCACCGCGACAGAACTCGCTCGCCAGGAGGTGTGGCCGATGATGCGCCATTGGGACGATGGGGCTGTCGAACATCTGGGCCCCATAGAAGAACTACGGCGCGAAACCGATGACCGCGGTGCCCTTCTGGCAGGCCGCGAGGACGCCTTCGAGCTGAGACGGTGCGCAGGTCCAACCGGCCACCGACTGCTGCTGGCCGGTGGTGATCTTCGGTCCGTACTGGGTGGCGATGGTCCGCGCCGAATCACAGGACACGTCGCCGGCGAGGATCATGACTCGCAACGCGCCGTCGGGGCCCGGGATGGTGCCGCAAGTGGTGTCTGAATCGTCGGACGCGGTCGCACTCGACGTCGTCGTCGACACCGGCTTGCGACCGGGGACCACCGGCGGCGAGGTGGCGGGTTGTTCGGCGGACGGTGATCCCGACTCCGCGGCAACGGCCTGAGAGGTCGACGACGCGGTGGTCACGTCCTGTTCCGCGCCGCAGGCCACGAGCATCGACATCGCCGCCGCGAGTCCGAGGGTCGCCGCCGCGACCCTGATCGGTCGGCGAGAGCGGCTCGTGGAGGGACCGGTGGGACGAGATCTGCGCGACATGGTTCACCACGGTAGCGAATGCGGTCTCGTCGACCGCACCGGTGGCCGGTGTCGGTCGGCGGTTTGGGATGGGCGCGCCCGACCTGCGAAGATGCTGGACGTGAGCAGTACCGGAACCGAAGTCGCCGACCCCACCTACGCCGTCGGCACCACCCTCGCCGGCACCCGTGGGCGCACGGGGACGATCACCACACCGCATGGTCAGATCCACACCCCCGCGTTCATCCCCGTCGGTACCAAGGCGACCGTGAAGACGGTCCTCCCGGAATCGGTCTCCGCCCTCGGCGCCCAGGCCGTGCTCGCCAACGCCTACCACCTGTATCTGCAGCCGGGGCCGGAGATCATCGACGCGGCCGGCGGGCTCGGCGCGTTCATGAACTGGCGGGGGCCCACGTACACCGACAGCGGCGGCTTCCAGGTGATGTCGCTGGGCGCGGGGTTCAAGAAGGTCATCTCGATGGAGGCCACCGGCACGCCCGACGACGACCTCACCGCCAACGGCAAAGAACGGCTCTCGCGGGTCGACGACGACGGGGTGACCTTCAAGTCGCACCTCGACGGTTCGGCGCATCGCTTCACGCCGGAGGTGTCGATGCAGATCCAACACCAGCTGGGCGCCGACATCATCTTTGCCTTCGACGAGCTGACCACCCTGATGAACACTCGCGAGTACCAGGTGAATTCGCTCGAGCGCACCCGGTTGTGGGCGATTCGCTGTCTCGCCGAACACAATCGGCTGAGCGTCGAACGCGCACACCGGCCGCAGCAGTCGCTCTGGGGTGTCATCCAGGGCGCCCAGTACGAGGATCTGCGGCGCAAGGCCGCTCGCGACCTCGTCGCCTTGAGCGAGGCGGACCGCGCGGCCGGCGGAAAGGGCTTCGGCGGCTACGGCATCGGCGGAGCACTCGAGAAGGACAACCTCGGCACCATCGTCGGCTGGGTCAACGACGAACTCCCGGAGGACTCCCCGAAACACCTCTTGGGGATCAGTGAACCCGACGACATCTTCACCGCCATCGAGAACGGCGTCGACACCTTCGACTGCGTATCGCCGACCCGGGTCGCCCGCAACGGTGCGATCTACTCACTCGACGGCCGGTACAACGTCACGAATGCCAAGTATCGCAGTGACTTCCGGCCGCTCGACCCCGAGGTCGAGAACTACACCTCGCAGTACAGCCGGGCCTACCTGCATCATCTGTTCAAGGCGAAGGAAGGCCTCGGCCCCACGCTGGCGACGCTGCACAACGTGTCCTTCATCGTCACGCTCGTCGACCGGGCCCGCCAGGCCATCGAGAACGGCACATACACCGAGTACCGCGACGAGTTCCTCCGGCGTTACTACGGAGGTCCCCGGTAGGCGTGACCATTGCTCAGAACGGTGGCGGGTTGGCGTCGTTCCAGCGCTTCTCGGCGCGTTGGTGGCGTCGGAAGTCGTTGTCGCGCTGGGTGTTGAGTCTGTCTCGGGCGGGGTGATCGGGTGACCGTCTGGGGAAGAGCTTGTTGAACAGGTCGCGTCCGCTGAAGGCGTTGCCGACGAACATGTGCCCGGTGGGTGTGGTGAACCAGGCGGTCTGGAGTTCGTCTTGGTGGTCCTGCCAGCTGGTGAAGGTCTTGATGCGGTGATGGAACCGGCACAGCGGTTTGAGGTTGCGCGCATCGGTCGGGCCACCGCGACGCGGGTCGGCGTGGTCGAAGGGTTCGGTGTGGTCGAGATCGATCTGCCAGACCGGGGCGTTGCAGCCGGGGAAGGTGCAGCACAGTTCGCCGGCGCGCACCAGCGCCTGCAGCTTCTTCGAGGGGGTGTATCGCGTTGTCGAACTGTCCGCGTCGGGAGGCGGTGAACCGTCGGGTGCGTCGGGTGCGGGATGGATGTAGGTGCGGCGGGCTTCGGCGAGGAGTGTTCGGGCGGTGTCGGCGTCGATGATGCCGTGGCGGTCGAGGAATGCGGGGTCGTCGTCGAGACCGAACAGGGTCGACAGGTTCACCACGATGTGAAAGGTCGCGCGAGGAGCCGGCGATGACGACGGCGACGCGTCCGGACCCGGAGGGTCGGCGACAACCGTGTCGCAGTCCGGGGTGTCGGTGTCATCGCTCCCGAAGTGGCGCGCGGGTGCCTCAGTCGTGTGGTCGGCGGTGTCCACTGTCGCTGCGTCGACGTCCCCGGTGGTGTCGGCTTCACTGTCCATTGCGGCAGGTCGGCAGTCGTCGCATTCGCACGCGATAGAAGCTTCGCCCCGCGCGAGCGCTTTCATAGCATCGACCCTGCGGTTGGCCAACTTTCGAGGGTCGCCGGCGTGGACCGCGGTGGCCATCGCCGTCAGGCGGGCGTCGAACTCGGCGGCATCAGCATGGGGCAGCGTGCCGGAGATCCGGGACTGCCCGGGTGTGAAGCGATCGGGGGTGATGGTCACCTTGCGGTCACCCTTGACGCGTTCCTTGCGTCGGCGGATCGCGTCGGGCGCCCACTTGGCGACGATGGAATCGACCATGGCGGTGAACCGGGCCGTCGACATCGGTGCGCGGGCGAAGATCGCTTCGGCCAGATGGGCATCGACGGTCTGCATCTCTTCGTCGTCGGTGATGAGATCGGTGCGCTTGAGAGCGATGAGGAATCGGCGCTTGTCGATTCGCCCGCACGCGAGTGCGTGTCCGGTGAAGGAGAGTCGGTAGCGCAGTGCGTCGCCGGCCTCGATGAGGTCTTTCGCCTCGGCCGGTGTCACGGTGAGGGTGGCACCGACTTCGGCGATGGCCTGCTCGAGACCGTTGGGCCCGAACTGCTCGTAGGGGTTCTCGCCGGCGGCCACTCGCGCGGACAGGTGCTCGAAGGCTTCGATGGAGTCGAGTTCGCCGCTGTGCGTCTCGGCGCGCCGCTGGGCGTAATCCATTTCGCGTTCATCGTGAATGAGGCTGGCAACGACCATCATTCGATGCGCGGACGCCGCCGCCAGGCCGGCGCAGTGATTCAAGACCTCGATGAGTTCAGAAGCGGAGAGTTCATGGTCGGGACGAAAGCGCGGCTCGACCGACTCCTGTGATGGGTCCACCGCTGTGAATCCGGCCCCCGCCCCCGATGACATGACACCAGCCTACTCGAACAGGAGTTCGAGTCAAGTGTTGATTCTTAACTTTCTCAGATGTGATGTATCTGGACATCGGTGAAGGTTCTGCATCAGGACATTGGTGACTATTGATGTGTCAGGACTTCGGTGACGGTTTGGTCTTGGTGGGGCGTGGGCCTCGGGATTTCCGGTTGCCGACGTAGCTTGTTCCGGGGGCGGGTCGGGGGTGTTCGACGAGGACTTCGCCGTCGGTGTTTGCGATCACGATCGTGTTGTCGTCGGTAGTGACGAGGACCTTGTCGAGGGCGTGGTCCACGTCGATCATGTAGGTGACTGAGTCCACGCTGATGGTGCCGGAGGTAGTGACAGTTCGGACCAGGGCACCGTCGGGCAGATCGGTGGGCGGCCGGGGCGCAGGCCGCGGGCGCGGCGTGGGCCGATCGAACAGCGGCCCACCGGCTATCGGGTGCGGCGCATCGGCTTTCGGTGTGGCTTGCCAGGCGGTCAGCGGTGTGACTCTCCCCGGCAGGCCTTGATGAGGTCGTTGGGTGTTGTAGATGTGGTCGAACGCGTCGACGTGGGCTTGCAGCTCGGCCAGGGTATCGGCCAACGGTTGCTTGTCTAGATACCGGAACAGTGTTTGGTGGAATCGCTCGTTCTTTCCCTGGGTGGTGGGCTTGTACGGCTTGCCGGTGATCGTCTCCACGCCGAGCGCGCGGACGTGTGCGACGAGTTGACCGAGGCGGCCGCGGCGCGAGGGGTTGAGCGCGAGGTCGTTGTCGGTGAGCAGCCGTTGGGGCACTCCGTGGGCTGCGACTGCTTTGTCGAACACGGCGATTGCGGCCTCAGCGGTTTCTCCGGCGGCCACGTGCGAGCCCACGGCGTAGCGTGAGTGATCGTCGATGAGCTGCAGGATGACGCATCTGCGGCCACCGGTGAGGACGTACTCGGTGCCATCGAGTTGCCAGCACGCATTCGGCGCGGGGTAGACGAACCGCCGCCAGGTCGAGCGCGGCTTCTTCTTCGGCTCACGGCGAGCGACACCGGCTTCGCGGAAGATCCGGGCCAGTGAGGCCGTCGAGGGGACCAGCTCGAGGCCCATCGACTGCATCTTGTCGTGCACGCTGATCGGCCCATGGTCCAGGCCGGATGCTTCCAGCGCGGCGCGCACTGCTACCGCCTGCGCTTTGACCTCGTCGCTCAGTGCTGATGGGCTCGATTTCGGGCGGCGGGTACGGGGTTCCAGGACCGCCGATGGTCCCTCTTCTCTGGCTCGTTTACGTAACTCGTAGAACGACTTCCGGGAGATCCCGTGTTCAGTACAAAAGGTCGAGACCGCTCCGCGGGGCGCATCATCAGGCCACTGCGAGATCGCCAGCCGCACGACAGGGTCGATGGGTTCGTTAACAGGCACAACCCAAGCGTTGTACAGGCATATCTGAATACAGGAATGCGTGTATCGTTGGCTTCGTGGAGACTGTTGCTGTGAGTCAGCGCGATGCGCTGACGAGGTTTGGTTACGCGTTGTCGGACTCGACGCGCACGCAGGTGCTGTTGCGACTGCGGGGCAGCGGTGCGTATCCGGCGGATCTGGCCGAGGCTATCGGGGTGTCGCGGCAGGTGTTGTCGAACCATCTTGCGTGCCTGCGGGGGTGTGGTCTTGTTGTCGCGGTGCCCGAGGGTCGCCGCACTCGGTACGAGCTGACCGATGGCCGGATCGCCCACGCCTTGGATGACCTCCTCGGATTGGTCCTCGCGGTCGACCCGGCCTGTTGTCCGACCTCCAACGAGCAGGGGTGCTGCTGATGGCCGCCGAGCTGGGCTTACCGTCGGTGGGTCGACCCGCCCTCGACGTCGCGCGTCGGGAGTTGTTGCAGCGCCGCATCCGTTGGTTCGTCACCGCGACCATCACCTACAACGTCATCGAGGCCGTCATCGCGATCAGCGAGGGTGCGCGTGTGTCCTCAGGGGCTCTGATCGGCTTCGGCCTGGACTCGGTCATCGAGGTGTCCTCGGCCGCTGCGGTTGCCTGGCAGTTCGCCGGTTCGGATCCGGAACGGCGTGAGAAGGTCGCGTTGCGGATCATCGCGTTCTCGTTCTTCGCCCTGGCGGCCTATGTCAGCGTTGACTCGCTACGGTCCCTGTTTGGTCTTGGTGACGAGGCGCGCCACTCCTCGATCGGGATCGCCCTGGCGGCAATCAGTTTGCTGATCATGCCGCTGCTGTCGTGGGCAGAACGTCGCGCCGGCCGTGAGCTCGGCTCGTTGAGCGCGGTGGCCGACTCCAAACAGACGTTGCTATGCACGTACCTCTCGGCGGTGCTGTTGATCGGCTTGCTTCTCAACAGCCTGCTCGGATGGTCGTGGGCCGACCCAATCGCCGCCCTCGTTATTGCTGCGATCGCAGTCCGCGAGGGCATCAACGCCTGGAAGGGCGACGCCTGCTGCACCCCGGGCATCGGCCAGCGCGCCGGCGAGCCTGACGGGTGTGACTGCTGCGGCACGGCGAGCGACGGTCATAGCGCACATCAGTGACGCTGCAAAAGGCTCTACCGCCACCGCATGACGGGTATCGGTCAGCGGTTGTCGGGCACCAGGGTGGGCACTGCGCGGATGTAGATGACCATGCCGAGGACCTCGATGAGGGTTTGGGTGACGACGACGGCGGCGGCGAGTTCGTAGCCGGCGGGTAGGGCCAGCGCGAGAGGCAGGACAACGAGGGAGTTGCGGGTGGCGCCGGAGAAGACGATGGCGCGGCTGGCGGAGACGTCGAGTCGAAACGCATGGGCGAGGTACTTCCCGGCGAACGCCATGACGGCCAGGAACGCGACGTAGAACGGGATCACCGCGGCGACATCGGTCAGGTTGTCGTCGAGTTTCGGGATCTGTGAGGCGACCACGATGGCGAGTACGGCGACCATCAGCGGCACCATCAGCGTGCCCGCGCCGCTGGCTAGTGCGCGGCCGGCGGCCGCGCGGGCGGCCCAGGCTTGGGTGAGCCAGGCGAGTGTGAGGGGGATGACGATCAGGATGAGGAAGGCGTGCAGGAATGGTCCGAGTTCGACGATGTCAGCGAGGTCCGAACCCATGAAGAGAACGAGAAACACTGGCAGCAACACCATTTGCAGGATCAACAGCAGCGGAGTCGAGGCCAGCAGGCGTTCACTGTTGCCGCCGGCGATCCCGGAGAACACGATGACATAGTCCACACACGGGGTCAGCAACACGAGCAAGACGCCGACGCGCACTGCTTGATCGGCGGGTAGGAACCCGAACATGGCGGCAACGACGATCGGCACCACCACAAAGTTGACCACCAGCGCTGCGCCGAGGAACCGGCCATCGCGCAGGGACCGCACGAGGTCTGCGGCCGGCACCTGGAGGAACGTCACGTACAACAGCGCAGCGAGGACCGGGTTGATGGCGTGCTCGAGAACGCTGCCGCTGCTGGGAGCGGTGAACCCGACGATCCCGCCGAGCACCATGGCGGCCAGGTAGATCGGGACCTGGAAGTGTTCCATCCGTTCGACCAGTCCGTGGGGGCGGGTCACGATCGAGGGGGCTCCTTACAGATCGGGCAGCATGCGGTGGTCGCGGGCATGGGCATGTCAGCGGACGGTCAACCAAGTGACGTCGGGATCGCCCCGAACAGGTCCTCGAGCAGCGGCTGCGCGTCGCGGGGGGCTCGAACCTCAAGGCTCGTCTCCGAGGCCGCCGTGTGCAGAGTAAAGGTGTAGAACGGGCAGCATTGCTGTTCCAGGGCAACCAGTTCGGCTAGCGCAGACACTACTTCCGGACCGCCGGGAAACGTGTATCGCACCCCCACGGTGAGGGCGTCAGCATCAGCGACTTGTCGTTGGGTGGCCGTGTCGAGCAGATCGTGCCACTGGCGGGCCCGGTCGCCCAACTCGTCGGGACCCAGAGAGCACGCGATTACCGCCGACGCCGAACCGCTGACAGCGATCAGGCCAAGATCGTGTGTTCCCGGCGGGGCGGCGGCAGCCGGCTCGTCAGCGATCGCGCAGCCACAACCCGGTCCGCATGCGCCCTCCGGCGCGGGCCCAGCGAGGCCGGATCGGACCGTCTGGAGCCGGTGCACAAACGCAGTAAGCTCAGCCATCCGCTGTTCGGTCTCGGCGAGACGTTGATCGACCATTGGAGACAGCTGCGTACGCACCTCCGCGCACGCGCCGGTCTGCCAGGTCCTCAGCAGATCCCGAATCTCGTCGAGACTCATCCCCATGGCTTTGGCCGAGGCGATGAACCCCAGCCGGTCGACCGCCGAGTCGTCGTATACGCGGTAGCCCGAAGGGGTGCGCTCCGGCGTCAGCAGGCCAGCGTCCTCGTAATACCGCAACGTCGACGCCGGCACACCAGTGCGTTCAGCCAACTCGGAGATGCGATAGGTGCCCACCCCGCAACGGTAAACCTTCGACCCGACTCGAAAGTCAAGCTGTGGCCCCCCTGAGTGCCGTCAGACCAAGAACTGTCACCACCACGACCACCCACACTGTCACCGAAGTCCTGATGCAGAACTGTCACCGATGTCCTGCGAGATGACACTGGATTTCTCGGGGTGGTCTGGCAATCGAATCACGCCGCACCGACAAGAGTGACGCGTCGCCTCGGTGGCCTCGACGGGCGTTGCGTCCTCGCTTCGCTCGGTCGAGCTGCTCGACCAGCGGGACACCGCGGCGGTGCTCGACCAGCAGAGGGCGGCGCACCACAACGAGCGACGGCGGACGGGTGTCAGCGGGAGTCCTCGGCAACCATCCGTTCGCGGATATCGCCGGCGACCCCGGTGCTGTTCGGGTTGGGGTCGTGGATCGCACCCGCGTGCGGCTCGACCGGCGTCCCCTTCTCGGTCTCGGACTTCGCCGTCGCCGCCGAGAACCGCTCGGTGATCCCGGGCATGAGGTGATGAGAAGCGTTGGCGGCCTTGGCCTTGTAGCCGACCGGCTGCTCCAGCTTCGGGTCGGTGCAGGCTGCCACGATCGCGTCGACCACGATTTGCGGATCGTCCATCGCGGACATCCGCGGTTCGTGTCCGGTGTAGTTGGCGGCGTGGACCCACCACGGGGTGTCCACGGCCCACGGCATGATGGTGCCGACCTTGATGGCGTCGTCGCCGGCCATGCGCAGCTCCTCGCTGATCGAGTGTCCGAGGCTCCGAACCGCCGCTTTCGTTGCGGCGTAGGTGTTCTGGAGTGCGATGGGTACCTCGCTGTCGACCGAGCCCACGTTGACGAGTGTGCCGCGACCCTGCGACCGGAAGACGCGCAGCGCCGCATGCGCGCCGTAGATCAGGCCCTTCAGGTTCACGTCGACGAGGCGAGCGTGGTCCTCGATCGGGATGTCCCAGAAGTACCCGACCGCGCCGACGCCGACGTTGTTCACCCACACGTCGATCGACCCGAACCGTTCGAGCGCGGCGGACGCGAGATGGGCGACGGCACGCGGATCGCTGACATCGGTGGGCACCGCCAGCGCCGATCCGCCCTTGCCGGTGATCTCTGCGACGACCTCGTCGAGCACCGCGGTTCGACGCGCCGCGACCACCACGTTCGCGCCCAGTTCTCCGAGTCGCACCGCGGCTCCGCGTCCGAATCCGCTCGACGCGCCGGCGATGACGACGGTGGAGCCGTTGATTTCCTTGTTGTCTGTCATGGTGATCGCCTACCCGAGGGGGAGTTCACCAAACCGAGAGGAGGCGCGCTCAGCCCGCGGCGCGGGACTGCCGGAAGGACTCGATCGCGGCGAGATCGTACGAGTTCGCCGCGGTCCCGATGCCCTGGGCGACGTGCGCGGCCACCGCGCAACCGAGTTCGGCGGAGTCGGCGAGACCGAGCCCGCGCAGCCGGCCGGTCAAGAACCCGGCGGAGAACGAGTCGCCGCAACCGGTGGTGTCGACGACGTCCACCTCGAACGCCGGCACCGTGACCACATCGTCGCCGGTCACGACCAGCGCGCCATCGGCGCCGCGGGTGAGCGCCACGCAACCGACACCGCGGTCCAGGAGCGCCCGTGCGCCGTCGGTCAGGTCGTCGGTTCCGGTCAGTCCCCGGGTCTGCTCGTCGTTGGGCAGCAGGTAGTCGAGGTGGGGAAGTGCGTCGGCGATCCACTCGAGAAGGCCGGGGTCGCCACCCGACAGCAGATCGGCCGACGTCGTGATCCCGCTGTCGCGCGCCCGGCCGAGGAGCTCTGCGGCGACCGCGCCGCCGAGGAACTCCGGGCCGCCGAGGTGCAGGTGGTCGAGCCCGGTCAGCACGTCTGCACCCAGGTCGTCGAGCGTGAACTGCGCATTCGCCCCGATGCAGTGCCATGCGGGACGGTCCCCGTTGGGTCGGACGGGTATGACCGATGACGACGACTGGATCCCGGGCTTCGCAACCAGGCCGCCGGTGTCGACGCCTTCGGCGTCCAGCAGTGCGGTCAGCGAACGCCCGATCGAGTCGTCGCCGATCGCTCCGTGGGTCCGGACCGTGGCGCCCAGCCGACTGAGGACGAGCGCGGTTCCGCCCGCGGTGCCGGCGGCGGAGAAACCGATGGACTGGACGAGCGCGCCGTCGGACCCCGCCGGGATGGACTCGATCCCGACGACGTGGATGTCCAGCACATGGACGCCCACGGTTGCGATCGTCGGCGGTTCGAGCAGCGGTGAGGGTGTCACGTCCGGTTCTCCTTGGGTGTCCCGTAGTCCAGCCGGATCGCCTGGGCGACAGTGGACTGCTGTTGGTCCTCGGTGAGTTCGCGAGGCCGGCCCATGCTGCTGGTCCGGTGATAGAGGGTCGCGAGCCACTCCAGCAGCAGGGCGTTCTCCACCGCGTGGGCCAGGCTGGAGCCGCGTGCCACCGAACCGTGGTTCGCCATCAGCGCGACCTGGGTGTCGACCAGCGCGTCGGCGACGATCCCGGCGAGCTCCGGGCTCCCGAACGTGGCGTACGGCGCGACCGGGATGGCACCGCCGAGGCCGAGTTGTTGGTAGTGCAGCACCGGTAACGAGGTCAGTCCGCTGACGCAGGCGACCGCGGTCCCGAAGGGTGCGTGGGTGTGGACGATCGCCTGTGTGCCGGTTTCCTCGTAGACGCGGAGGTGCAGGTCCAGCTCGGACGACGGCGCGATCGGCCCGTCGACGACGTCGCCGGCAAGGGACACCACCGTCACGTCGGTCGCGGCACAGTTCGCGAGCACGACCCCGGTTCCGGTGATCGCGACGTGATCGCCCGCACGCGCCGACACGTTGCCGGAGGTGCCGATCAGCAGACCTTCGGCCGCCAGCCGTCGAGCGGCTGCGGCGACCTCGTCGCGTATCGACGGGTCGCTCATCGGCCGAATGCGTCGGTCCGCACTCCGCGGAGAAGGATTGCCGGGCATGTCGCGGAACTCGGAGCGCATTCGGTACGTTGGGACCACATACCGGACATTTACGCACATGCCTTTGCTCCCGGCACCCGGTATGAAACACCCGAGCACCAGCGAGAGAGACGATGAGACGCGGAAAGCGCCGAAAACGCCGACGACACCAGTCGGCCCCCTGTTGTGAATTGAATGACCCGGGTGTTCCGCCCGGCCCCGACACCGGGACGGTCTCATGCTGACCCTCCTCGGAATCGGACTCGGAATCCTGGTGGTCTTCCTGATCACCGCCCTCACCGGTTACTTCGTGGCCCAGGAATTCGGCTACATGGCGGTCGACCGGTCCCGCCTCAAAGCCCGTGCCGAAACCGGTGACGCCGCCGCGAAACGCGCGCTCGCGGTCACCCGCCGCACGTCCTTCATGCTTTCCGGCGCCCAGCTGGGCATCACTGTCACCGGCCTTCTCGTCGGCTACGTGGCCGAACCCCTGATCGGTTCCGGCGTCGGCGAGCTGCTCGGCGGCGTGGGTATCCCGGTGGGCGTGGGTGTCGCGATCGGCACGATCATCGCGATCATCTTCTCCACCGTCGTGCAGATGGTCTTCGGTGAGCTGTTCCCCAAGAACCTCGCCATCGCCCGGCCCGAGCCGGTCGCACGGTGGCTCGCCCGTTCGACGACGATCTACCTGGCCGTATTCGGTTGGCTCATCGCATTGTTCGACAAGTCGTCGAACCTGCTGCTGCGAGCGCTGCGCATCGAGCCCGTGCACGACGTCGAGCATTCGGCGTCGGTGCGCGACCTCGAGCACATCGTCGCCGAGTCCCGCGACGCGGGTGACCTGCCCGACGAGCTGTCCGTCCTGCTCGACCGTGTGCTCGAATTCCCCACGCGCACCGCAGAACACGCGATGATCCCGCGACCGAACACCGATCATGTCGACGCCGATCTGGCGGCGGGTGAGGTGCTGACACTGATGAGCACCGGCCACACGCGGTACCCCGTGCTGGCCGGCGGTGACGACGAGGTACGCGGGGTAATCCACCTCCAGGACCTCCTGGAGTGGAGCTACGCGCTGAAAAAGCAACCGCCGCAGGCTGATTCGTCGGCCACCGCGGTCGACCTGTGTCGTCCCGCGGTGGTGGTGCCCTCGACGCTCCCGCTGCCCGAGGTGTTGGAGACCCTCGCGGACGCGCATGACGAGATGGCGGTGGTCATCGACGAATACGGCGGTTTCGCCGGGGTCGTGACCGCCGAGGACATCGCCGAGGAACTGGTCGGGGAGATCGACGACGAACACGACTCCGAGGCGACCGTCGCGATCGAGGAGAGCCCCGAGGGATGGCGCGTGCGGGGTGACGCACACGTCGACGAGGTCTCCCGGACCGTCGGCTGGGACCTCCCCGAAGGCGACTACGAGACGATGGCCGGACTGGTGATCGCCGAATTCGTCGGACTCCCGGAGGTCGGGGACACGGTGACGATCGAGATCGATCCCGATCCGTCGACCCTGCTCGAAGACGACGAGGCGCCACCCCGCACCGTGCGGGCCACGGTGCTGGAAGTCGACAAGCGCGTCCCCGCTCTGCTGTCGATGAGCGTGGCACACAACGACAACAACCCGGGCGAGAAGAGCCCGGACGACAGGAACCGGGGCGAGAAGAAGAACCCGGCCGAGAACGGTGAGGAGAGCGACAATGGATAACCCGTGGGTCGTCGCGGCCGTCACCGTGGGCCTGATCGCGTCCAGCGCCTTCTTCGTCGCGGTCGAGTTCGCCCTCATCGCCGCGCGTCGGCACCGGCTCGAAGACGCGGCTGCGACCAGCGGCAGCGCCCGCGCAGCTCTGCGCAGCGCATCAGAACTGTCGGTGCTGCTCGCCGGGTCGCAGCTCGGCATCACGGTGTGCACGCTCGCACTGGGTTCGGTCACGAAACCCGCTGTGCACCACTGGCTCACGCCGCTGTTCGCCGGGTGGGGTCTGCCGTACTGGTCGGCCGACGTGATCGGCTTCGTCCTCGCCCTCGTCATCGTGACGTTCCTGCACCTCGTCGTCGGTGAGATGGCGCCGAAGTCGTGGGCCATCGCCCACCCCGAGAAGTCGGCGATCATGCTCGCGATCCCGATGCGCGCCTTCATGTGGGTGACCCGTCCGTTCATCGTCCAGCTCAACCACCTCGCCAACTGGTGCCTCAAGCGTGTCGGCGTCGAACCGGTGGACCAGGTCGCGACCGGGCAGGACAGCGACGCCCTCCGACACCTGGTGGAGCACTCGGCCACCGTGGGCACACTCGACGAGCGGTACCACGCCCACCTGACGAGTGCCCTGGAACTGGAGTCGTTGACCGTCGGCGACGTCGTGACCCCCAACGACCATCTGGCCGTGGTCGGTCCGGCCGCGGACGCCGATGAGATCCAGACGGCCGGCCGGACCTCGGGCCACCTGCGGCTGCTGGTGCGCGACGATGCGTCCGGGGCGCCGGTCCGCGGTGTCGTGCACGTGCGCGACAGCCTGACCGCGTCGCCCGGCACCACGGCGGCCGATCTCATGCGCCCGGTCCTGAGCGTCGAGTCGGCGCAGCCGGTGTACGAGACGCTCACCGCCATGCGGGAACAGCGCGCCCACCTCGCGCTCGTCACCGATGGGGGCCGCGCGGTCGGACTCATCACCATCAACGACGTGCTCCAGCGGTTGCTGGCGACCACGGCGTAGGAGGGTTGACGAGCGCGCGTCGCTTACCCTTCGTGGCTCGTCGCTTGCGCTCCTCGCACCTCAGGGAGCAGGGATTATGCGTTCTGGGGACGTGGGCCGCTAGGTCCACTCGTCGGCCGTCAGGAACCACGGTTCGGCCGGCAGCGCGGCGGGGTCGAACCGGTTCGCCAGTTGCTCTGCGCGCACGGGCTCGTCCCGGCCGCCGAGCCCCAGTGAATGGGCGATGCGAGACAACACGGTCGACGTCGCCACCCCTGCGGCGGCGAGGTCGGCCAGGGTCACCGCCCCGTCCCGCTTGCTGAGCCGGATTCCGTTGGCGTTGAGCACCATCGGGACGTGCGCGTACGTCGGTGGGGCCTTCCCGAGCAGCGCCGCCAGGTAGGCCTGCCGGGGCGCCGACGACAACAGATCGTCCCCGCGGACGACCTGGTCGACGCCCTGCGCGGCATCGTCGACGACGACGGCCAGGTTGTAGGCCGGGGTGCCGTCGTTGCGCAGCAGCACGAAGTCGTCGACCGCGCCCATGTAGGGACCGTGCAGCAGGTCATCGACGCCGTACTCCCGGACGTCGGCCCGCAGCCGGATCGCGGGTGGCCGGGTGGCACGGCGTTCGTCGCGTTCGGCGGCGGTGAGGTCGCGGCACGTGCCCGGGTAGGCGCCCTGCGGCGCATGGGGTGCGGACGGCGCGTCGAGGATCTCTCGGCGGGTGCAGAAACACTCGAAGGTGCGGCCGGCGTCGCGCAGGTCGTCGAGGACGGCACGGTATGCCTCGAGCCGGTCGGTCTGGTGGACGACGGGCGGGTCCCAGTCGAGGCCCAGGGCCGCGAGATCGGACAACTGCCGGGAATCCGCGCCCTCGACGGCTCGGTCGAGATCCTCCATCCGGATCAGGAATTGCCGGCCGGTGGTCCGCGCGAAGAGCCAGGCGAGCACGGCGGTCCGCAGATTGCCGACGTGGAGGTCCCCGGAGGGGGAGGGCGCGTACCGGCCCGCTCGCTGCGTCGACACCGCGTCGAGATTACCGGTCGGCGATGAGAATCCGCGCCGCGGCCGGTCTGCCTGTAACGGCCCGGACGACGACACGCCGGGTATGCGGCGGCGTGTAGGCGTTGCGGTCCCGTCGACGAGTGAGGAACGATGAGTTTCATGGATCTCCCGGTCATGCCGCCTGTTGCGCCGATGCTGGCCAAGGCGGTGACCAGCGTGCCGCCGCAGCCCGACGGTTCGGTGGCGTGGTCGTATGAACCCAAGTGGGATGGTTTTCGCGCGTTGGTCTTCCGCGACGGCGACGAGGTGACGATCGGATCGCGAGGCGGCAAGGACCTGGCCCGGTACTTCCCCGAGATCGTCGCGGCGGTGAAGGACGAACTGCCCGACAAGGTGGTCCTCGACGGTGAGATCGGGGTGCCGGCGCTGATCGGCGACACGCATCGGCTCGACTGGGATTCGCTCGCGCAGCGCATCCATCCGGCGGAATCGCGCGTCACCATGCTCGCGGAGAAGACACCGGCGATCTTCATCGGATTCGACGCGCTGGCGCTGGAGTCGACGAGCGTGATGGGCGAACCCTTCGAGGTGCGCCGGGAAGCGCTGCTGCGGGCCGTCGGTCCGGGCGGGCGGGACCGTCGCGTGCATGTCAGCCGGGTGACGAGCGACCCCGCGGTCGCCGAGGACTGGTTCTCCGCCTTCGAAGGTGCCGGGCTAGACGGTGTCGTCGCCAAGCGACTCGACGGCGTGTACGTCGAGAACAAGCGGGAGATGCTGAAGATCAAACACAAACGGACCGCGGACTGTGTGATCTTCGGGTATCGAATCCACAAGTCGGGCACCGGGATCGGGTCGATGCTGCTCGGACTGTACGGCGACGACGGCGAATTGCGGATGGTCGGTGGGGCGGGTGCCTTCTCCGACGCCAAGCGGATCGAGTTGCAGCAGATGTTCGAGCCGATGCGGCTGGACCCGGAGAGGGCGTCGCCGGGCGAGCCCACGCGGTGGCGTTCGGAGAAATCGGGGGAGTGGATCCCGATCCGTCCGGAGCTGGTCGCGGAGTTCGCCTATGACCAGATGGAAAACCATCGCTTCCGGCACACGGTGAAATTCCTTCGCTGGCGGCCCGATCGAGAACCGGAGAGCTGCGGCTACGACCAGCTCGACGTCCCGCTGACCTACGATCTCCACGACGTCCTCGAAGGAGAATGACCATGGCATCTCGTTCGCCCGCGGAGGAACTCGACGTCGACGGGGTCGCCGTCCGGATGAGCAACCCGGACAAGATCTACTTCCCCGAACTCGGCGAGAACGGCGGCCGCAAGCGCGATCTCGTCGGGTACTACCGCACCGTAGCACTCGGCGACACGCGTGGCAGGGCCGACGACAGCGGCGACGGACCGCTGATGCGCGCCACCCGCGACCGCCCGACCTTTCTGCAGCGCTTCCCCGACGGCGTCGAGGGCGAGGAGATCTACCAGAAGCACATCGCGAAGAAGCGGCCGGAGCATGTGCGGTCCACCCCGATCGTGTTCCCCTCCAAGCGAACCGGCGATGCGATCCGACCCACGGTGCCCGCGGATCTCGTGTGGGGCGCGAACCTGGGCACCGTCACCTTCCACACCTGGCCGACCCTGCATCCCGACAACGACCATCCCGATCAGCTTCGCATCGACCTCGATCCGCAACCCGGCACGACCTTCGAGGATGTGCGGCGGGTCGCGCTCGAAGGACTGAAGCCGCTGCTCGACGAACTCGGGTTCACCGGTTTCGTGAAGACCTCGGGCGGTCGGGGAGTACACGTGTACGTGCCCATCGAGCCGCTCTGGGACTTCATCGCGACCCGACGCTGCGTCATCGCGATCGCCCGCGAGCTCGAACGCCGCGACCCGGACGCGGTCACCACATCGTGGTGGAAAGAAGAACGCGGAGAACGGATCTTCATCGACTACAACCAGAACGCCCGCGACCGCACGATGGCATCCCCGTACTCCGTTCGACGCAGCGCCCGCGCCCGGGTGTCGACGCCGGTGACGTGGGATGAACTCGCCGACGTCGATCCGGACGACTGCACCATCGCGACCGTCCCGAAGCTCCTGGAAGATCGCGGCGACCCATGGGCCGACATCGCCGACCACCGGCGCGGCGTCGAGAAACTGCTGGAGATGGTCCAGGCCGACGACGCAAACGGCCTGGGCGACATGCCTTATCCGCCCAGCTATCCCAAGATGCCGGGCGAGCCGCCGCGCGTACAGCCGAGCAAGAAGGTCGCCGAGCACTGGGATGAGCAGGGCAACCGACGCTCCGACGGCTGATGCCTGGGTTCCGTATGGGTCAGCGGCGCAGCGCCTCGGCCGCCCAGGTCGCGAAACTCTGCCAGCCCACATCAGGGAACCGGCGGTGCAGCGTCGGGATGTCGACCTCGTACCCGCGGTCGCCGAGGAACGTGAACATCGCCCGCATGTCCTCGGACTCGATACGTTCGGGATCGTAGGACTCCGCCGTGACGGTGGTGCCGAGAACGTCGCCGATGATGCGCGCCATCTCCTCGGGCGTCGGCTGATCGGACGCGAGGTCGATGCGCTGGCCGACGTGGACGTCGGGCGCGGCGAACAGGGTGGCGACGAGTCGGCCGAGGTCGCGCCGCGAGAGTTGTTGCAGCGGCTTGTCCGCGGGCATCGCGATCGGCATCACGCCCGCCGCGAGCGCGTCGGCTCCGCCGAGCAGGTTGTCGAAGAAGTAGGCCGGGCCGACGATCGTGTGCGGGATCTCGGTGGCCGCCAGCATCTGCTCGACCTCGAACTTGGAATCGAAATGCGGCACGCCGGTCTGACGATCGGCCGAGGCCACCGAGGAGAACACGAGGTAGGGGATCGACGCGGACGTGGCGGCTTCGATCAGCGCACGACCCTGACCGATCTCGGCCTCGACGCCGGATTCGAACGGGGTGGTGAGCGCGAACACACCCGCGGACCCGGTGAACGCCTCGGTGAGGCCCGACCCGCTCACGATGTCGCCGACGGCGAGTTCGACGCCTCGGTCGGCCAGGCGTGCCGACTTGCTCGACACCGCGTCGCGCACGACGGCGCGGACCGGGAAACCGGCCTCGAGCAGCGCGTCGAGCACGGCGCCGCCCTGCCCTCCGGTGGCTCCGACGACAACGACAGGGGAGGAATCGGCCATGTCGTCGACCCTAGCGGTCACACTCGACGGCCGGACGGTTTGGGTGAGTGCGCCGTCGGCGGCTATCATCTCGACGTTGGAGGATTCGCCTAGTGGCCTATGGCGCTCGCCTGGAACGCGGGTTGGGTTAACAGCCCTCAGGGGTTCGAATCCCCTATCCTCCGCCACCGAAGGTCCGCTGTGACACCCGTCTTTCCGGGTGACACCGCGGACCTTCGTCGTATCCCCTAGCGTGCGGGCCGAGTGCGATCGAGCCGCGCGGACCGGTTCGAGGACCCCGGCTCCGGCCGCCGGAACCCCTCGCTACACTGGACGACGGATCCCGCGCGGCGTGCATCCTGTGAACTCCCCCAGGGCCGGAAGGCAGCAAGGGTCAACGGGCTCTCTCGGGTGCGCGGGGTCCCCTATTTTCCCGATACGAAGTTTCAGGTCAGGGGCGTCGGCCACCCGCACCGGCGTCGAGCCGCGAGAGGGCCAACGTTGAATTTTCACTCGATGAGTGCCGACCAACTCCGGAACACCCAGACGGAACTGACCAAGCAATACGAGGCGCTGCGCGCGCTGGGTCTCAAGCTCGACCTCACCCGCGGCAAGCCGGCCCCCGAGCAGCTCGATCTCTCGAACGGTCTCCTGTCGTTGCCCGGTGACGAGTTCCGAGACGGCGCGGGCACCGACACCCGCAACTACGGCGGACTCAACGGACTGCCCGAGTTGCGCGGCATTTTCGGGGAACTCCTCGCCGTCGACCCCGACAACCTGCTCGCGCTTGGCAACTCGAGCCTCGAGATCATGCACGACCTCACGGTCTTCGGGCTGTTGCACGGCACCGCCGACTCCGACGAGCCGTGGGGACGTCAGACGATCAAGTTCCTGTGCCCGTCGCCCGGTTATGACCGCCACTTCGCGATCACCGAGAGCTTCGGCATCGAGATGATCCCGGTGCCGATGCTGCCCGACGGTCCCGACGTGCGGGTGTGCGCCGAACTCGTCGCCGCCGACCCGAGCATCAAGGGCATGTGGGCGGTGCCCACCTACTCGAACCCGACCGGCGTCACCTTCTCCGAGGAGGTCACCCGCGGGTTGCTCGAGATGTCCGCGGCGCCGGACTTCCGGATCTACTGGGACAACGCCTACGTCGTCCACACGCTGGTGGAGACCCCGCCGACGCCGCTGCCGATCCTGGAGATGGCGGCGCAGGCCGGGCACCCGAACCGCGTGTACGTCCTCGGCTCGACGTCGAAGATCACCTTCGCCGGCGCCGGCGTCTCGTTCTTCGGGTCGTCGCCGGAGAATCTGGCCTGGTTCAGCAAGTACCTGTCGCTGAAGACCATCGGACCCGACAAGGTCAATCAGCTGCGTCACCTCAAGTTCTTCGGCGACGCCGACGGCGTGCGGGCGCACATGGCCCGCCACCGGGAGATCCTCGCCCCGAAGTTCAAGCTCGTGCTCGACATCCTCGAGGACCGGCTCACGGAGTCGAAGGTGGCGTCGTGGTCGGAGCCGGAAGGCGGCTACTTCATCAGCCTCGACGTCGTCGACGGCGCGGCCCGACGCACCATCGAGCTGGCCAAAGAAGCCGGTATCGCGCTCACCGCCGCCGGATCGGCGTTCCCGTACAAGACCGATCCGCACGATCAGAACATCCGACTCGCACCGACGTTCCCGAACACCGACGACCTGCGGGCCGCGATGGACGGGGTGTCCACGTGCGTGCTGCTGGCCGCGGCGGAGACCCTGCTCGCCCGCTCCAGCTGACCCGACACGCCGATCCCGGCGTTAGATTGCTCTCATTCTCCGGCGAGTGCGCTGGCGTGCGCGCCACTTTGTGACAGGCTTTCAAATCGTGAATCTGCCCAGGCCGGTTCTTCTCGCAACCGGTTTCGCCGTCGTGGGGGTCATCGCACTGGCACTCCAGGATGTCGTCGTACCCCTGGGCGCCCAATTCTGGGGTTTGTTGCACAACCAGATCGATCTCTCGGTGTATCAGGCGGGTGCCCGGGCGGTCGCCAACGGCGTCAGCCTCTACGACGTCAAGATGATCGGCGACCTGGACTACACCTACTCGCCGTTCTCCGCCTTGCTGTTCAGTCCGCTGGCCTGGATGTCCTTCGACGTCGCCCGCATGTTGTGGTCGGCGGGCATCGTCGTGGCGCTCTATCTGGTGATCATGCTGAGCTTCCGCAGCCTCGGCCGGCCGGTGACCTGGCCGTTGCGCGTGATCGCGGCGTCGCTGGTGGCGGTGGCGATGTTGTTCGAGCCGGTTCGTACGACGATCTGGTACGGGCAGATCAATGTGTTCCTGATGCTCGTGATCGTGGCCGATCTGGCGCGCCCGGACGGTGGACGCCTCAAGGGGTTCTGGACCGGAGTCGCCGCGGGGATCAAGCTGACGCCCCTCATCTTCGCCGGTTACTTCCTCGTGCAACGGAACTGGCGCGCCCTCGCCGGGGTGGTGGGCGGCTTCGCCACCACCATGCTCATCGGGTTCGCCGCCTTGCCCGGGGACTCGTGGTCGTACTGGACGGGCAAACTGTTCGAGTCCGACCGGGTCGGTTCCGCTCAGTTGCGCGGTAACCAGTCCCTGCGCGGCATGCTGGCCAACCACCTCGACACCGACAATCCGCCGACGCTGCTCTGGCTCGCCCTGGTGCTGGCAGTGCTGGCGGTCGGCTTCGCGGTGGCGACGTACGCCCATCGCAAAGGTCAGGAACTCCTTGCCGTCAGCATCGTCGGGATGACCGCCTGCGTGGTGTCGCCGATGTCGTGGGGCCACCACTGGGTGTGGTTCATCCCGATCCTGGTCATCGGAATCCACCTCGTTCTCGACGCCCGGCAGCCGCGGGCACCGCGGGTGTGGGCCGGCGTGGGCGTGGCGGCACTGGTGCTACTCGCGTTCTCGTGGCCGACGCATGTACCGGCGCTGATCCCGGACGGCTATTACACGGGGCTGTACGTCAAGACCCGCATCACGTGGCTCAACTGGTTCACGGTCAGCCCCTATCTGTGGGCCTACCTCGGCGTGCTCGTCGCGACGGTCGTCGGCCTGCGGATGGTCGGCAGCCGTGGCTACTCCACGCCGACGCCCGCCGACCCGATCATCCCGCCCGGCGTCGCGGCTGCGGTGATCGCCGAGGGCGGGCTGCCGACCGGCGATGCGGGCGGCACCGGCAGTGAGGGCACACGACGGCCGGACACGGGTGGCGAGGAGTCCGGGCCGCGCGACTCGCGAGGCACGTCCGGGCACACTTTGCGTCCTTCGGAAGACACCCGCGGGATGGCCGATGACCTGGTCGGAACCGATGGCGAACCCGTCACCGAGACACCCGATCAGGGGCCCGCTGCACCAGTGTGAGGCACACTCATCGACTGTCACGGGTCGCCGGTAGTCTCGACGCGTGGCTCTGTATCGCACCTATCGCCCGGCTACCTTCGCCGACGTCGTGGGGCAGGAGCACGTCACCGATCCGTTGAGCCGTGCCCTGGATTCCGGTCGCATCAATCACGCGTATCTCTTCTCCGGTCCCCGCGGTTGTGGCAAGACGTCGTCGGCGCGGATCCTGGCTCGTTCGCTGAACTGTGTGCAGGGCCCCACCTCCACACCGTGCGGAACGTGTGTCTCCTGTGTGGCGCTCGCGCCGGGGGGTCCGGGCAACCTCGACGTCATCGAGCTCGATGCCGCCAGTCACGGCGGTGTCGACGACACCCGCGAGCTGCGTGACCGCGCCTTCTATGCGCCCGCCGAGTCGCGCTACCGCGTGTTCATCGTCGACGAGGCGCACATGGTGACGAACGCGGGATTCAACGCGCTCCTCAAGATCGTCGAGGAGCCGCCGGAGCATCTGATCTTCGTGTTCGCGACCACCGAACCCGAGAAGGTGCTGCCGACCATCCGGTCGCGCACCCACCACTACCCGTTCCGGCTGCTCGCGCCGCCGGTCATGCGCGGTCTCCTGGAGACGATCTGTGAGCGCGAGGGCGTGACCGTCGCGTCCGAGGTGTACCCGCTCGTCATCCGGGCGGGTGGCGGTTCGCCTCGTGACTCGCTGTCGATCCTCGATCAGCTGCTGGCCGGCGCCGACGACCAGGGTGTCGCCTACGAACGCGCACTCGCGCTGCTCGGTGTCACCGACGTGGCGCTGATCGACACCGCGGTCGACGCTCTCGCCGACGCCGACGGTTCGGCATTGTTCGGCACGGTGGAGAAGGTGGTCGACGCCGGGCACGATCCTCGACGGTTCGCCGTCGACCTGCTGGAACGTCTGCGCGATCTGATTCTGCTGCAGGCTGTTCCGGACGCCGCGGACCGCGGACTCGTCGAGGCGCCGGGTGACCAGCTCGCCCGCATGCGCGCCCAGATCGAGACCCTTGGGCCCGCGTCGCTGACCAGGTTCGCCGAGATCGTGCACAACGCGCTCGGGGAGATGCGCGGCACGACGTCGCCGCGACTCCTGCTCGAGGTGATGTGCGCGCGGATGCTGCTGCCCGCGGTCTCCGACGACGACGCAGCTCTGTTGCAGCGACTCGAACGACTCGAGTCGGGGATCGGCACGACGTCGATCCCGGTACCCGCGAAACCGGCTGAACCGGAACCGGAACCGAAGTTCGTTCGACCCTCGCAGCGCAAGGCGATGGAAGAGGCCAAGGCTGCTGAGGCGTCCGAGCGCGCGGCCGCGGAAGCCGTCGAGGCCGACGCCGCGCAACCCGACGCCGGCCGGGTGCCGGAACCGGTGGTGTCTGAGCCGGTTGCGCCAGAGATGGTGGTGGAGACTCCTGCGCCGGAACCCGTCGTTGCTGAAGCGGTCACGGCAGACGCGGCGCCCGAGGCGGTTGATCCCGACTCGACCGGCGTCGCAACGGGTTCGGGGGCCGAGGCGGAGGCCGTGCTGCCCGCGGAGGAGCCCGCCGACGACGAGTCGATGCTCGACGAACTGATCGCCGACCAACCGAGTGCCGAGGCGGCAGAGGTCGAACCGGCGCCGGCCGCTGACGCCTCATCGGACGACGAGACGGCATCTCTGATCGAGGTGCCCGCCCCGCCGACGCCGCCGACTCAGCCGCCGGCACGGTCCGACCGGACCCCGTCCGCGCCCGAACCGCCGTCGCGCCATCGGACCCCGTCCGCGCCCGAACCGGAACCGATTGCCGAACCGGCGTCGACCGCGGCGTACGACGACATCCCGCTGCCCGATGAGCCCGTCGACGAGGACGACGTCCCGCCACCCGACGCGATGCCGGTCCGTGCCCGTCGGCCCGAGCCCGAGCCGGTGCCCGAACCGGAGCCCGAGCCCGAGGCGACCGCCGGGCTCGACGCCGACTCGGTTCGCAAGCGGTATCAGGACATCCGGGCCGCGGTGCGGGAACGGTCGAAGAGTCTCGAGCCGATGCTGTCGGCGGCGGTCATCGCCGACGTCGACGGGACGACCGTCGTGCTCTCGCATCCGGTCGAGGTGCTGGTCGGGCGGTTGTCCGCACCGCACGCCGTGACGATCATCCGCGAGGCGCTCACCGAGGTCTTCGGCACCGAACTCGACGTGCGTACCGTGCACCAGGCGCCGGGCGCCGCCGCACCCTCCGCCACGTCGACCGCGCCGCCGACGAAGCAAGCGGCCAAGGCTCGGCAGTCGTACTCACGTCCGAGCCGCGCGCGTGACCAGTCGGCGACGCCGGCCCCCACACCGGAGCCGGTCGCCGAACCGGAGGAGCCCGAGCCGCCACGTGCCGACGAGGACATCCCGCACGACGAACGCGCGGAGATGGTGGCCGATGCACGCACCGGCAGCCCCGAGCAGCGGCTCGACCCCGACCAGGTGGCGCTGGAACTACTCAAATCGGAGCTGGGGGCACGGCCGCTCGAGTGACCGGGTGCGCTCGGGAAGCTTTGTCTGAAAACCGCCCCGCGCAACAGGTTCGACGACGATACGCCGCGTGTCCGATTTCTGAGGGCGGTTTTCAGAGGCGGGTCGGGCTCAGGCGTCCCACCACGGCCGGAGTGGCACCTGGTGGCCGCCGTCCTCGTCGAGTTTGGTGGCGAGCACGTGGTGAAGCTGGATGATGTTGCGGTCGAAGCCAATTCGGCAACCGGCCATGTAGAGGCCCCACAGCCGCGCGGTGCCCTCGCCGACCTCGGCCACCGCTTCGTCCCAGTGCTCGACGAGGTTGATGTTCCAGTCGCGCAGCGTCATCGCGTAGTGCTCGCGGAAGTTCTCCTCGTGGATGACCTCCATGCCGCCGATGTCCTGCAGCTTGGAGATGATCTTGCCGGAGCCGGTGAGCTCGCCGTCGGGGAAGACGTAGCGGTCGATGAACGATCCCGCCTTGCTGCGGCTCGCGTTGTCGGGGCGCGTGATGCAGTGATTCAGCAGCATGCCGCCGGGACGGAGCTTGTCGCGCATGAACCCGAAGTAGGACGGGTAGTTGTGGACACCGATGTGCTCGGTGAGCCCGATGGACGACACCGCGTCGAAGCCGCTCTCGGCAACGTCGCGGTAGTCGCTGTGCCGGACCTCGGCGAACTCGCCGAGCCCTTCGTCGGCGATCGCTTTCTGGGCCCACTGTGCCTGTTCGGCGGACAGCGTCGCCCCGATCGCGTGGACACCCCTACGCGCGGCATAGCGGACCATTCCGCCCCAGCCACATCCGATGTCGAGGAGGCGGTCGCCGGGCTTGAGGCGGAGCTTCTCGAAGATGAGGCGGTACTTGTTCTCCTGCGCGGCTTCCAGCGATGCGTCGCGTTCCGGGTAGACGGCGCAGGTGTACGTCATCGAAGGTCCGAGCACCCACTCGTAGAACGTGTTCGAGACGTCGTAGTGGTAGTGGATGACCTCGGCATCACGAGACTTGCTGTGCCGCAGTCCTTCCGCAAATCGACGCCAGCGCGGCAAGGCCTCCTGCGGCGGCGGTGCGATCGGCTTGAAGTGATCGATGCCCAGCGACCGCGCGATGTGGGCGAGCGACAGGGGGGAGGGGCGGTGGAACTGCAGGTTGCTGGCCAGTGCCTTCAGCGCGGGGTACGGATCACCGGGGTGCGCGCCGATGAGTTCGAGATCGCCTGCGATGTAGGCGCGCGCGAGTCCGAGATCGCCGGGTGCGGTCACCAGATACGTTGTTCCGCGCGGGGTCTTCAGGTCGAGGCCGTACTGGGCGTCGACGGGTCCGGCGCTGCTGCCGTCGTAGGCGGTGATCCGGATCGACAGGTTTCCGCCGAGGAGTGTTTCGAAGATCTCGGCGAGGGTCATCTTGCCGGCGTGCGAGTCCACACTCGACGCCGAACTCTCCTTGAACGTGGTCATTGGCGTTTCACCGCTTTCGAGTAGAGGTCCAGCAGACGACCCCGCGGGTCGTACCGCTTCTTGAGGAGCCGATAACTCTCTCCGCCGTAGAGTTCGTCGAACTCCTCCGGCGTGTAGAAACTCTCTGAATACAGCGACTTGTGGCCGTCGAGTTCGGCGACCTTGCGTTCGATGGTCTTGTTGGTGTGCCCGGGATCGCCCGGGGTGACCGGCACGGCGGACCAGAAGCCTACATTGACGTACGTGCGTTGCGGGGCAAGGGGATACAGCGGCCAGGGGCGTACCGGATCGGCGCCGGGGAGGGCGGGCTCGCGAAGCCGGAGGGGGCACAGCCAGATCGGTTCGATGGGAATCTCGGAGAGGAACCACTCGACGTAGTCGGCGGTCCGGTCGATGGGAACCTCGATGTCCTGCACGACGCGTTCACCCGCCGGTAGTCCCTTGCGGGCGTTCAACCGGTCGCCGATGTCGAATCGCTGGTCGAGACCGATCAGCTTCCAGTAGAAACTGCTGCGGAGGTACCGCTTCGGCCACCAGCGCCGGATTCGCGGATTCTGTGCGCCGAAGGCGCGTGAGCACCAGAACCAGTCGGTGTCCCAGCGCCAGAGGTAGTCGTGGATCGTCAACCTATCGGTCGTCTTCTGTTGGATGGATCGATAGAAGATGTCCATCCCGGTGTAATCGCTGACCGGTCCGTCCTCGCCGGTCTGGCGGCCGAGCGTCAGATAGGACTCGTTGGCGGAGAACACGACTCCGTCGAGGTAGTCGACCGGTTCGCCGTCGTGCGACTTCGTGGTGACGATCGTGTCCATCGCCGACTGGAGGTCGACGATGCTCGTGAACCGAAGATGGCGCAGTGCCACATACGGCTTCACCGGCTCCAGCTCGATGCGTAACCGCACCGAATAGCCGAGCGTGCCATAGGAATTCGGGAAACCGAAGAAGAGGTCGGCATGTTCGTTGGTGGGCGTCGCGGTCAGGATCTCGCCGTCGCCGGTGAGGATGTCGATCTCGAGAACCGACTCATGGGGCAGTCCGGAGCGGAAGGACGTGCTCTCGATGCCGAGTCCGGTGACCGCGCCGCCGAGGGTGATCGTCTTGAGCTGTGGGACTACCAGCGGTGCGAGGCCGTACGGCAGAGTGGCCGCGACGAGGTTCTCGTAGGTGCACATGCCGGCGACGTCGGCGGTCCGCGCTTCGGGATTCACCGAGATGACCCGGTCGAGCCCGGAGACGTCCAGTCCCGGATGCGGATTGGCGGCGCGCTTACGAAAGAGGTTGGACGTCTTCTTCGCAAGACGCACGGTTGCCTGCGGCGGGATGGCACGATAGCTGGCCAGAAGGTCGGCAACCCCCTGGTCGAATGCCGCTCCCCCCATCTCGAGCCCGTTGGTCACCCGGTTAGCCTAGGACTTGATCAGTTCGCCCGCCAATCGTTTCGTAACTGAGGAGTGTCCAATCGTGGGTCAGGTTTCCGCATCGCAGTCGCTCGACATCGCCGCCGCCCCGGACGCCGTGGTCGGAGCTCTCGCCGACTATGAGGTCGTGCGGCCGGCCATCCTCCCGGAGCAGTACCGCGACTACAAGGTGATCAGCGGCGGCAAGGGCGACGGCACCGTCGTGCACTGGATTCTGCAGGCCACGTCGAAGCGGCAGCGCGACGTGCAGGCGACCGTCAGCGTCACCCCGGACACCGTCACCGAGCGCGACGCCAACTCGACGATGGTGACCACCTACTCCGTCGCGGCATCGGGCAGCGGTTCGCGCGTCACGACCACCACCACGTGGCAAGGGGCCGGCGGCATCGGTGGGTTCTTCGAGAAGACATTTGCGCCGAAGGGTCTCAACCGGATTCAGGCCGAGGTCCTCGGCAACCTGAAGAAGCGCCTCGAGAGCTGACGGCTCGGCATCTCCGACCGCGGCGCTCGATGACCTGCTCACCCGACAGCGTGCGATGACCGGCGCGGGATCGACCGATCCCGTCCGGCGCCGCCGTGGCCGGGCAAGGCCGTCGCCCTTGCCCATGCGCGACGGCGTCGACGCCACGCGCGTGGTGTTGCGTTCGGGGCCGGAGCTGACCGTCGGTCAGGCGCTGCTGGCCGCGCCCGTGCTGGCGGGGCTGACCGCCGACGATCTGGGTCGACGCGCCGCCGCGGGCGAGATCGTCGATGCCGACGGCCGACCCGCGGATCTGGCCGCGCCGTCGAGCCGCAATGTCTCGCTGTACCTCTACCGCGACCTCGACGACGAGATCGCGGTCCCGTTCGACCTGCCGGTGATCCACCACGACGAGAACATCGTCGTGGTGGACAAGCCGCACTTCCTCGCCACGATGCCGCGGGGCCGTCACGTGACCGAGACCGCGCTGGTGCGGCTGCGTCGAGAACTGGGCTCCGACACCGTCTCGCCGGCGCACCGCCTGGACCGCCTCACCGCCGGGGTGCTGCTGTTCACTCTGCGGCCCGAGGTGCGCGCGGCCTATCAGGACCTGTTCGCGTCCCGGACCGCCCGCAAGGAGTACCTCGCGCTCGCGCCGGCCGACGAGGCGCTGGCGTCGACCGTGACCGTGCGGGACCGGATCGAGAAGACCGCGGGCGACCTGCGCGCCCTCGTGGTGGACGGGCCGGTCAACGCCATCAGCGACATCACCCTGACCGAGGTCGTCGGCGGCCTCGGCGTCTACCGAATGGTGCCGCACACCGGCCGCACCCATCAGCTCCGGTTGCACATGGCGTCGCTCGGGGTGCCCATCGTCGACGACCCGCTCTACCCCGACGTGCGGCCGGGACTCGCCGCGCTTCCCGATCACGGGGACTTCACCCGGCCGCTACGCCTGGTCGCCCGGGCGCTGGAGTTCACCGACCCGCTGACCGGCGAGGAGCGCCGGTTCGAGAGCCGACGCCCGGTGGTCGGGATAGGGCCACGATCTACCCTGGCGCCATGACCATCCGCGCGTCCTACGAACGGCATCCCGACCTGGGCTGCGAGGCCGTGGTCTTCATCGACGACGAGTCGCTGGCCTGTTTCCAGATCCAGCGCGATCTGGTCGGCGGGCCGCGCGCCGACGAATACTGCGTCACCACGGGAGCCAGTGCGCCTGTCTACGGCGGGATCACGCAGTGGCGTCGCATCGACGACCGATTCGAGTTCGCGCTCACCGCGCGCGCCGGTCGGCTGTTCGGCGACGAGGTCCTGTCCTTCGAGGTGGCCGCCGTCGAGGAGTCGACCGTCGACGACATCGCCGCGCATGTCGATCGGTTGCTGCGCTGACGCTGCGACTACCCTGGGCCGGGTGACGCAACCATTCGATCCCAGCGCGTTGTTCGGCGGCGGTCAGGGCGGGGAGAACCCGATGGCCGGACTGCTGGCCCAGGCGCAGCAGATGCAGGAGAAGCTCCTGTCGGCGCAGAACGAGATCGCGGCGGCGGAGGTGGTCGGCAGTGCGGGCAACGGGCTCGTGACCGTGACCGGCAACGGCACCGGTGAGGTGACCGCCGTGTCGATCGATGCGAAGGTCGTTGATCCCGACGACGTGGAGACCCTGCAGGACCTGTTGCTCGGTGCGTTGGCCGACCTGTCGGAGAAGCGCGAGCAGCTGGCCAGTGAGAAGATGGGCCCGCTCGCCGGGGGTCTCGGCGGCGGCCTCCCCGGATTGGGCGGCTGAGTACGCCCACCCGCGTACGACGCCGAACGACGAGTAGGAATCCCGGACACCGTGGACGCAGATCAGCATGTATGAGGGACCGATCCAGGACCTGATCGACGAGCTGGCCAAACAGCCGGGCCTCGGTCCGAAGGGCGCCCAGCGCATCGCGTTCCACCTGCTGGCCGGGGAGAAGTCCGACATCGATCGACTTGTCGCCGCGCTGGGACGGGTCCGCGACGACGTCGTCTTCTGCGCGGAGTGCGGGAACGTCTCGGCCAATCGCCTGTGCCGGATCTGTTCCGACGCCCGCCGCGACGCCAGCAAGATCTGTGTCGTCGAGGAGCCGAAAGACGTGCACGCGATCGAACGGACCAAGGAGTTCACCGGGCGCTACCACGTACTCGGTGGTGCTCTCGACCCGTTGTCCGGGATAGGCCCGGATCAGTTGCGTATCCGTGAACTGCTGCGTCGGCTGGCCAATCAGGAAGACGGCGTCGACGTCTCCGAGGTGATTGTCGCGACCGACCCGAACACCGAGGGCGAGGCGACCGCGACCTACCTCCAGCGCATGCTGAAGGACTTTCCCGGCCTGTCGGTCACCCGGCTCGCGTCGGGGCTGCCGATGGGCGGCGACCTCGAGTTCGCCGACGAACTCACCTTGGGTCGTGCACTGTCGGGTCGTCGCATCCTGGCGTGAGGTCGGTGGCCGTCGTACCCGGCAAACCGGACGGCTAGGGTCATGTGGTGATCTCGCGTACTGGGTGGCGTCGTCGTGTCCGGGGTGTTGCAGCAGGCCTGACGGTGGTGGTCGCGGGCGGCCTGGTGGGTGCCGTACAAGGCGTGCAGCCGCCCGAAGCATCCGCTGCGCCGGCGCTCGATTGGCAGGCATGCCCCGCGGTGCACGGCGTACCGGCGACGGTCCGGTGCGCGACGGTCGAAGTTCCGCTCGACCACTCCGAGCCGAACGGCGAGACCATCGAGATCGGCGTGAGCCGTATGCAGGCGCGCGACCAATCCCGGCGTCGCGGTGTCGTGATGGGCAACCCGGGCGGCCCGGGCGGCGACGGCATCGCGATGTTCAGTCAGCTGCGCCCGCCGGCGGCCATGCTCGACGAATGGGATCTGGTGGCCGTGCAGCCGCGTGGTCTGGTGTCGGGCACACCGCTGCGCTGCGATCCGATCACCGGCGACGAGCCCGAACTGATGACGGCGCTGGGCAAGCTGAATCGCGATCGCTGCGAGGCGCGTACGCCGGGCCTCGGGGCGACGCTCACCACCGAGAACACCGCCCGTGACATGGAGGTCGTCCGGCGGCTGCTCGGCGAACCGAAGGTCAGCCTCTACGGCATCTCGTACGGCACCCTGCTGATGTCGACGTACGCGACACTGTTCCCGCAGCGCGTCGACCGGATGGTCCTCGACTCCGGTTTCGACCCGGGCGTGGTGTGGAACAGCCTTCTCTCCGTGCAGACACCCGGCTACAAGGCGCGGGTGCACGAGATGATGGCGTGGATCGCGCGCCACGACCGGATCTACCATCTCGGCACGACGCCACTCGCCGTGTACCGGAAGTGGAGCGACCGGGTCAGTGCCGAGGCCGGTGTGCCGCCATCGCTGCTGGCACCTCCCGCGCAGGTCGGGGACGTGCCGCCGGGCCTGCGGGCGGTCGCGCAGCAGTACATCGCGGGAACCGATCTGACCGCCGACGCGCGTGCCAGGTTCGAGAACCTGGTGTTCACCTTGCTCCGGCCCGGGTCGCTACAGCTGACGTCGCAGCTACTGGTGCTCACCCGCGCGCTCGCTCCTGATCGCAACTCCTGGCCGACGGTGGCGCTGATGACCGCGACCCCCGGCCGGAAGCTGCCCACCCCGGGCCCCGCCGCGCTCGAGGCCGCCCAGGTCTCGCAGGACATGCAGGCCGCGGTCCTGTGCAACGAGAACCAGGTCCCCGCGCAGCCGTCGCTCGGCTTCCAGGCGTTCGTCGCGAACTACGTGACCGGGGATCCGTTCGAAGCGCCTGGTCTCGCCTACGAGTCCGGCCTCGCGTGTGCCGGAGCGCCGGCGCTTGCGCGGCCGGTCGAGATCCGCAACCGCGGGCTGGCGGTGGCGCCCCTGCAGATCCAGAGCGTCGGCGACCCGCAGACCCCGTATCGCGGGTCGCTGAAGATGCGTGAACTCATGCGCAGCCACCTCATCACCGTCGGTGGTGGCGACCACGCGCAGCTCGGTCGCGCCAACAAGCCACTCGACGACGCCATCGTCGAGTACTTCCGCACCGGCCGGACCTCGGTGCAGCGCGTCCCCGAAGCCCCGATCACGGCTCCGCTCACCCGGTTGCCCTCGGCGTTCGCGTCCGGGGCGGCCGGTCGGTGACCCACCCTGATCTGGTGAGCCCGCAGACCCGCGCCCGTGTGACCGAACTGGCCGCTCGCCTCGACGCCGGGATCGTCGCGATCGACGGACCGTCCGGAGCGGGCAAGTCGACGATCGCCGATCTCCTGGTCGCGGACCTGCGCGCTCGGGGAGTCGGGGTGACCCTGGTCCGCACCGACGACTTCGCGACGTGGGACGATCCGGTTGCGTGGTGGCCGGAGCTGGAAACCGATGTGCTGCACCCCTTCACCCGACGACGCGACTACCGGTACCGGCCCCGCGTGTGGCAGGACGGCGTCCCGGCCCCCGGGCCCCGCGTGTGGATCGAGTGGCAGCCGCTCCTGATCATCGAAGGGGTGTCGTCGGCGCGGCGCCGGATCGCCGGCCGCCTGTCCCACGCGCTGTGGCTCGACGGCGGGACCCCGAGCGAACGGCTCGAGCGGACGGTCGCCCGCGACGGCGAGGACGCGCGAGGTCATCTTCAGGCGTGGCAGGAGTTCGAGCGCGGCTGGTTCGGCGTGGATCGCACGCGGGAACGGTGCGTCGTACTGGACTGAGCCGGCTTGGACTGAGGGGTCTCGGACTGACGGTCCCGTCGGCCGACCGGGATGCCGAGCGGACGCCGCGGTTAGTGTCGAGGGATGGCCACCCGACGACGCTTCCGTGATCTGGCGGAGCTCGACGCGCAGCTGATCGAGTGCCGTGCATGCCCGCGCCTCGTCGAATGGCGGGAGTTGGTCGCGCAGGAGAAGCGACGCGCGTACGCCGACGAGGAGTACTGGGGGAGGCCGGTGGCCGGTATCGGTCCGGCGGATGCGCGACTGCTGATCGTCGGCCTCGCCCCCGCGGCGCACGGCGGGAATCGGACCGGGCGCATGTTCACGGGTGACCGCAGCGGCGATGTCCTGTTCTCGGCGCTGTATCGCGCCGGCCTTGCGAGCCAGCCGCTCTCGGTCGCGATCGGCGACGGATTGGAGCTGTTCGACACGCGGATCACCGCACCGGTCCACTGTGCACCACCGCAGAACAAGCCGACGGTCGAAGAGCGCGACACCTGTTCGTACTGGCTGCACGCCGAACTCGAGTTGCTCGCGCCGACGGTCCGTTCCGTGATGACACTCGGTGGATTCGGTTGGCAGTCAACGCTTCGTACCTTCGCGAGGCTCGGCTGGACGGTCCCGAAGCCGATGCCGAAGTTCGGTCACGGTGTCTCCACCACCCTCGTCCGCGACGGTGCCGAACTCGAGGTCTTCGGCTGCTACCACGTGAGCCAGCAGAACACCTTCACCGGACGGCTCACTGTGGAGATGGTCGTCGACGTACTCACCGCGGCGGCGCGGTCGGCGGGGATCGAGAGTGCTTGAGGGAGCCCTCGGTCAGCGGAAGGCCGTCGTCGACGTTACCGACGCCGTCCCGCGGCGAGGCGTTCCCGGCGGAGCCGGTCTACCTCGGGGAGGTCAAGCGGGGCAAGGGATTCGACGCCGAGCGCGGTGGCCAGGAGGTGATCGGCGAGTTCGGGGTTGCGGGCCAGTGCCGGACCGTGCATGTAGGTGCCGATGACGCTGCCCTGGACGACGCCCTCGGTGCCGTCGCCGACGCCGTTGCCCACGCCGTGCCGTACCCGACCCAGTGGGGCCGCGTCGGACCCGAGAGTCGTTCCGCCGCGGTGGTTCTCGAAACCGGTGAGGGACTGTGACAGTCCTGGGAGGGTCGGATCGACGAGCAATTCGCCGATACTCCGCTCCGCCTGGGGCGCCGTCGTGAGATCGAACAGGGAGATGCCGTCGACGCGTTCGCCCGCCGATGTCTCGTACCAGTGGCCGAGCACCTGGATGGCGGCGCAGATGGCCAGCACCGGCCGTCCGGCCGCCGCCGCCTGCTGCAGACCCGGGTAGCGCGTCAGGTGCCGGGTGGCGAGCCGCTGCGCGTAATCCTCGGCGCCACCGAGGGTGTAGACGTCGAGCGAGTCGGGGACCGGATCGTCGAGGGTGATGTGGATGACCTCGGCGTCGATGCCACGCATCAGTGCGCGGCGCTTCAGGACGAGGGCGTTCCCACCGTCCCCGTAGGTACCCATGACGTCGGGCAGGACGAGGCCGATCCGCAGGGTCGATTCGCTCACTGCTCCGCCTTCCGTGATCGTGCTGCGCGTTCCAGGGCGGTGCCGAGATCGCGGAACGCCGTGTAGTTCGCCAGGACCTCGACGCGTCCCGGCGGGCAGGATGCGATGGCGGCCATGGGATCCGGGATGGTGGTGTGTTCGGCGCCCGCGTAGAGCAGCCGGACCGACAGGTCGGCGGCGCGCTCGCCGGCCGCGACGACCTGCATGGTCTCGAATGCCTCGAAGCGCACGTCCCACAACCAGGACAGGTCCTCGCCGTCGGGCACCTGGCCGTTGACCGCGATCACCAGCCCGTCGGCGTCCTGGTCGATCATCGACATCGCTTCCTGCCATCCGGCCGGGTTCTTCGCGAGAAGTGTTCGGATGGAGTGGTTTCCGACCTGGTGGATGCCGTACCGGCCGGCGACCTCGCCGACGGTGCCGACGGCGGCCACCGCGTTGCGCGGGTCGGCGCCCATCGCGACGGCCGCGGCCACCGCCTGGGTCGCGTTGCCGCGGTTGGCCCTGCCCGGCACCGCGAGCTCCAGGGGAGCGCTGAAACCGTCGGGGCCGTAGATGTTCTCGTCGTCGAACCACCAGTCGGGGGTGGGGCGGCGGAAGTTGTCGTCGCCGGTCGACCGCCACCCCTCCTCGGAACGGACGATGGGCTCGCCGGTACGGGGGCAGCTGACGGAATCGCCGACCCAGCTCGCGCCGGCGGCGACCCAGACCACGTCCGGGGCGTCGAAGGCGGCCGACGTCACCAGGACGTCGTCGCAGTTGGCGATCACCGTGGTCTCGGGATGACGTGCGATGCCTTCACGCAGCCGACGCTCGATCATGTTGATCTCCCCGACTCGGTCGAGCTGATCCCGGGAGAGGTTGAGCATCACGAGGACCTCGGGGTCGACGGCGTCGCTGACGTGCGGGACGTGCAGTTCGTCGACCTCGAGCGAGCAGAACGGCGCCGTCCGGCTCAGGGTCAGCGTCGCGATGATGCCGGCGTCCATGTTGGCGCCGTCGGCCTGGGTGGCGACCTCGCCGAGTTCGGCCATCGCGGCCGCGGTCATCCGTGTGGTCGTCGACTTCCCGTTGGTGCCGGTGACGATCGCGGTGCGTTTGCCCGCGGCGAGCCGACCCATGATCTGGGGGTCGATCTTCGCGGCGACCAGCCCGCCGATCATCGACCCCTTGCCCCGTCCCGCGGTGCGCGACGCCCACCGGGCCGCGGCCGCAGCACCCAGGGCGACGGCGGTACGGGCGGGAACACGGGTGTTCGTGCGGGTTGCGGAACCGGCGGAAGAGAGTCGGTCGGGCATGCGCACGAGTGTGTCACAGGCCGATCCGACGGGAGTGGTCGTGCCGTGCGCCGACGCCGCGTAGGCTCGGCGGCTGTGAGTCGCGACACCCATCTGCGCCTGTCCCTGCCCGCCCGAGTGCAACGCGGACTGTTGCTCGCCGTCGCACGAATCCCGGCCGGAGCGTTGGCCGTTCTGGGGCGACGGGCACCGGTCAACTCCGACGGTGAGCGGGTCGCCCCCGAGCTTGCCGCGATCGGCTGGGCCAACGACAACGTGCCCGGGCTGAATCCCTTCCAGGGCGAGGTGGCGCAGTCGCGTGCGCAGACCGACGAGGTCGGCGCCGCCATGGCCGAGGCGCTGCCGCCCATGGCGGTGGAGGAGGACCTCGTCATCGACGGACCCGCCGGCCCGATCCCGGCCACCCGGTATCGCTCCACCACCGACTCGGCCGGGCTGCTCGTCTACTTCCACGGCGGCGGCTTCGTCACCGGCAGCCGGATCAGCCACGACACCTTCGTCCGGCGTCTGGCACATGGCACCGGCCTCGACGTGCTCTCCGTCGACTACCGGTTGGCCCCCGACGCCCCGTTCCCCGCGGCCGTCGAGGACGCGGTGGCGGCGTGGCGCTTCGCTGTCGAGGTGGCGCCGCGGTGGGGTCTCGATCCGGCGCGGATCGTCGTCGCCGGTGACAGCGCGGGCGGAAATCTCGCGACCGTCGTCGCCCGGGAGGTCCGTGGCGAAGCGGTCACCCCGGCTTTCCAGCTGCTCATCTACCCGGTGACCGACCAGGCCGCCGACACACCCTCGCGCCGGGAGTTCGCGTCGGGGTACTTCCTCACCGCCGACGGCATCGGCTGGTTCACCGATCGCTACCTGCCCGACGCCGCGCAGCGGAGCGACCCGCGCTGCTCGCCACTGCTTGCCGACGATCTCAGCGGTCTCCCGCCCGCGCATGTCATGGTCGCCGGCTTCGACCCGCTGCGTGACGAGGGCCTCGCGTACGCGCGCAGGCTCGAGGAGGCCGGCGTGCCGGTCACGGTCCGGCGAGAGGGCGCGATGATCCACGGGTTCGTCAACATGACCTTGATCAGTCCGGGTGCCCGGGCCGCGGTCGACCGTCTGTGCGCGGTGGTGCGCGAGGCCCTTCCGCCGGCCGGGTCCAGCTCAGCCGCCTGAGCGCACCGGTGTTCCGGCGCCCTCCCGAGCGCCCGTCACCGCCGACACGGAATCGGCCGGCGCCGGGGTGGCACTTGGAACGGTCGGGCGCCTACGGGTTCGCGGCCGGGCCATCACCCCGGCAGCGCACCCCGCGACGACAATGACCGCACCGACGATCTCCCCGACGCTGGGGACTTCGCCGAGAACGAAGAATGCTGCCGAGATCCCAACCACGGGCACGAGCAGCGACATGGGCGACACCCGGCTTGCGTCGTTGCGTCCCAGCAGCGTGGTCCACAGACCCGCACCGATGACGGTGCCGAAGATCGCGAGGTAGGCGAGGCCACCCAGGGCACGGAGTCCACTCTCGGTACCGAGCGTGGCGAGCGCGTCGAAGCCGGCGGAGGGTCCCTCGACGATCAAGCTCACCGCATACAGCGGCGGAGTGGCGACGACGGCCATCCACAACGTCATCCGCAAGGAGTCGTCGGGACGGGCGAGTCTGCCCCCGATGTTGCCCGCTGCCCAGCTCAGACCACCGAGCACGGTGAGACCGATCGGGAGCAGAGCGGCCACGCCGAGGTCGCTGCCGCGCATCCGGTCGATCGCGATGACCGCCATGCCGAGGACCGCGACCGCCAGGCCGAGGATCTGTCCGGTCGTCATCCGTTCGCGGAGGAACAGCACGCCGAGCATGACCGTGAAGGGCGCCGAGGTCTGGAGGACCAGCGAGGCGAGCCCGGTCGGCATGCCCAGGTCCATGGCCAGGAACAGCATGATGAACTGCACGCTGCCGAAGCCGGCGACGTACAGCAGGAACCACTTCAGGCGAACTTTGGGGAACCGGACGAACAGCATGACCGGTATCGCCATCACCGCGAATCGCAACGCCGCCAGGAAGAACGGCGGGAAGTGATCCAGCCCGAGGCGGATCGCGATGAAGTTCAGTCCCCACAGGACGACGACGAACAACGCGAGAAGGCGATCACGAGTGGACATGGCCCCATGGTCAACGCTGTCGAAGTGAAGAACAATCTAATTTAGACGGATTGACCATTCAGTTTTACTGAATATTCTGCGCCTCACTCCTGCGCGGCGGCGACCTTCGCGCGCACCTCGTCCATGTCGAGACCTTCGACGGCACCGATCAGTTCCTCGAGTTGCGCCGCGGGCAGCGCGCCGGGCTGATTGAACAGCAGGATGCCGTCACGGAAAGCCATGAGGGTGGGGATGGAGCGGATGCCGAGGCTGCCGGCGAGCTGCTGCTCGGCCTCGGTGTCGATCTTGCCGAACACGATGTCGGAGTGTGCTTCGGATGCCTTCTCGAAGACCGGCGCGAACTGGCGGCACGGACCGCACCAGCCGGCCCAGAAGTCGAGCAGGACGATGCCGTCCGAGGCGATGGTGTCCTCGAAGGTTTCCAGGGTGATGTCTTGGGATGCCATGCCCCCAACAACCGTATGAACGGCCCGGACATTCCTGACCGGCCGAAATGCGGTGGCCCATGGCACCGCCGGCCGGTGATGCCGGGCTGAGTACCGTTGTCGCATGGAGGTCCGGCGTCTGCGTCTGCTGCGGGAGTTCGCCGATCGGGAATCGATCGGCGCCGTCGCCGACGCGATGCACATGACCCCGTCGGCGGTGTCGCAGCAGCTGAAGGTCCTGGCCGACGAGGCGGGCGTGGCGCTGTTCGAACCCGACGGCCGCCGAATCCGCTTGACGGAGGCGGGACGTGCCCTGGTACTGCGCGCCGACGACGTGATCGCGGCGGTGGACCGGGCGCAGGAGGAGATGTCGTCGTACCGGTCCGGCAAGGCGCGTGTCCGGCTGGCGATGTTCCCGTCCGGTGCGACCCTGCTGCTGCCGGCGGTCCTGGAGCGGGCCACCGCATCGGGCATCGACGTACATGCGGTCCATCTCGACGTCGGATACCACGACGCGGCACCGGCTCTCGCCGACCACGACATCGTGGTCACCCACCGCGACGAACGGACCCCGGCGATCAACATCCCGCGGGTCCGGGTCACTGAGCTGATGCGTGAACCCGTCGACGTGATCGTCGCCGCCGGCAGCGAACTCGCCGTGCGCGACCAGGTCGCGGTCACCGAACTCGCCGATCACGACTGGATCAGCGTCGAGGGCGGCTTCCCGGTCGACGATGTGCTGCAATCGATCTCGGCGGCGACCGGGGTGGCGCCCCGGGTGACACAGCGGATGCTGGACTTCACCACCATCGAGGCGCTCGTGGCCCACGGCCACGGCATCGCGCTGATGCCGCGTTTCGCGGTCCGGCACCCGGAGGTGAAACGACTGGTGCTCAAAGGAGTTCGCGCCGCACGGGTCTACGAGGCGCTGGCCCGGCCGCGTTCGCGGGCGGCCGTGCAGCAGGTCGTCGATCACCTGCGTGCGGTGGGTGCCGAACAGGGCTGACGGCCCGACGCCACCTGAGCGGGCCCGGATACGCCGACAGCCCGGGGCTTGTGCCTCGGGCTGTCGACGATTTCGAGAACTCAGACGCCGAGACTCTTGCCGACGATGTCCTTCATGATCTCGGTGGTGCCACCGAAGATCGTCTGGATACGAGCGTCGGTGTAGGCGCGGGCAACCCGGTACTCGTTCATGTAGCCGTAGCCGCCGTGCAGCTGGAGGCAGCTGTCGATGACCCGCTTGGCGAGCTCGGTACACCACCACTTGTTCTTCGAGGCGTCGACGGCGTTCAGTTCACCATCGAGTACGCCCTGCAGGCAGCGGTCGATGTAGACCTCGGCGATGTCGAGCTCGGTCGCCATCTCGGCGAGGCTGAAGCGGTTCGCCTGGAAGGTGCCGATCGGACGGCCGAAGGCCTTGCGATCCTTGGTGTACTGCAGGGTCTCGTCGAAGATCGCACGCGCACCGGCGATGGCGCCGATGCCGATCGACAGCCGCTCCGACGGCAGGTTCTGCATGAGGTGGTAGAAGCCCATGCCCTCCTGGCCGAGCAGGTTCTCGACCGGGACGCGCACGTCGTTGAAGTGCAGCTCGGCGGTGTCCTGGGCCTTGAGGCCCATCTTGTCGAGCTTGCGACCGCGCTCGAAGCCCTCCATGCCGCGCTCGACGACGAGCAGCGAGAACGCCTTGTGGCCCGCCTCGGGATCGGGGTTGGTCCGGCAGACCACCACCACGAGGTCGGAGTTGATGCCCGACGAGATGAACGTCTTGTTGCCGTTCAGGACATAGTGATCGCCCTCGAGCTTGGCCGAGGTCTTGATGCCCGCCAGGTCGGAGCCAGCGCCCGGCTCGGTCATCGCGACGGCGAGGATCGTCTCGCCGGTGGCGATCCCGGGCATCCAGCGCTTCTTCTGCTCGTCGTTGGCGAGGTGCACGAAGTACGGTGCGACGACGTCGTTCTGCAGGCTGAGGCCGGGTGCCGCGCCGTCGAACTTCGCGAACTCCTCGACCACCACGGCGTTGAACCGGAAGTCGTCCATGGCACCGCCGCCGCCGTACTCCTCGGGGATGTTGAATCCGAGAAGACCTGCGTCACCGGCCTTCTTGAATGCGATGCGATCGACCTGACCGGCTCGCGTCCACTCCTCGGTGTACGGGGCGCATTCGCGCTGCAGGAACTGCCGCGCGGTTTCCCGCAGGGCCTCGTGCTCGTCTTCGAAGATGGTGCGTTTCATGGCTTCTGCCTTTCTGCTCTACTCGATCGTCGTTCAGGAGTTGTCGGTCGGTCAGTTGTCGTTCTGGTCGGCGTCGCGCGCGCCGACGACGCGCAGTGAGAGCAGCGCATACGACGCCGCGACCTCGGCCGGTGTCCGGGCACCCGAGGGGCGGTACCAGGTGGTGATCGCCTGGCATGCGCCGAACAGGTAGCGCAGCACGTCTTTCACGTCGTCGTCGAAGTGGAACTCACCGGATTCGACGCCACGCTCGATGACACTGGCGAGCAGCTCCTCGGTCTCGGTCCGCATCGCGACGTAGGTCTCCCGTCGCGGATCCTCGACGTCGAGGTGGCGGAACTCGCTTGCCACGCTGGCGAGTTCGACGTCGTTGGTCATGTGCAGGACGATCGACTCGATCGCGTTGGACAGCTGCTCGCTCGGCGTCCGTCCGGACTCGATGGCCGCACCCACCCACGCGAGCACAGCGGTCATCGCCGCCTCGAGCAGTTCGACCAGGATCCCCAGCTTGTTGTCGTGGTGGTAGTACAGCGTCGGCAGCGACACCCCCGCTCGCGAGGCGATGTCGCGGATCGAGGTGCCGTGGTAACCGCGTTCATAGAACGCGTGTTTCGCCGCGACGAGAGTGGCCGGCAGCGGAACCTGTTCGCGCAGCCGCCAGTCCAGACCGTCGGTCTCGATCGTGAATTTCCGGGCGGGAACCGCCCGGGCCGGCTCAGACACGTTCGATGATGGTGGCGTTGGCCATGCCCGCGCCCTCGCACATGGTCTGCAGGCCGTACCGGCCACCGGTCGCCTCGAGATGGTTGACGAGCGTGCCCAGCAGGCGGGTGCCCGACGATCCGAGCGCGTGGCCCAGCGCGATCGCGCCGCCCCGCGGGTTCAGCTTGGCCGGGTCGGCGCCGAACTCGTGGGCCCAGGCCAGGGGCACGGAGGCGAAGGCTTCGTTGACCTCGTAGGCGTCGATGTCGTCGATGGACAGTCCCGAGCGCGCGAGGATCTTGTGCGTGGCCGGGATGGGAGCGGTCAGCATGAAGATCGGATCGTCGCCGGCGACCGAGAACGAGTGGAACCGTGCGCGGGGGGTCAGGCCCAGCTTCGAGGCCATGACGTCGCTCATGATCAGTGCGCCCGACGCGCCGTCGGTCAGCGGCGACGAGTTACCGGGGGTGATGTGCCAGTTGATCTCCGGGAAGCGAGCCGCGAAGTCCTCGCTGTAGAACGACGGCTTCAGGCCCGACAAGCCCTCGGGAGTGGTGGTCGCGCGCACCGTCTCGTCGGTCTTGTGCGTGAACGTCGTGCCGTCGGCGTCAGCGACGTCGATGGGCAGGATCTCGCGATCGAAGAAGCCCTCGCCGGCCGCCGCGGCGGCACGCTGGTGGGACTGCGCGGCGAAGGCGTCGAGCGTGTCGCGGTCGAACTTCCACTTGGCGGCGACCAGTTCAGCGGAGATGCCCTGTCCGACAAGTCCATCCGGGTACCGTGCTTCGATGCTCGGGCCGTAGGGGCTGCGCCCGGCGGTGGTGAAGCCCATCGGGACGCGACTCATCGATTCCACGCCGGCGGCGATCACCACGTCGTAGGCGCCGGCGATGATGCCCTGCGCGGCGAAGTGGGCGGCCTGCTGGCTCGATCCGCACTGCCGGTCGACGGTGGTGGCGGGTACGGATTCGGGGAAGCCGGCGGACAGCAGCGCGGTCCGCGAGATGTTCAGGGCCTGCTCGCCGGCCTGACCGACGCAGCCGCCGATCACGTCGTCGACGAGTGCCGGATCGAGGTCGTTGCGCTCGACCAGGGAGCGCAGCACATGCGCGAGGAGCTCGACGGGCTTGGTCTCCGACAGCGAGCCACCGGGCTTGCCCTTTCCAGACGCGAGGCGGACGACGTCGACGATGACGGCTTCGGGCATGTGGGTTCCTCTCGGGAGCGGGTCACGGCGCAGCGCACCGCTTCGCGCGGCGTACTGTATCTAACGATCGTTATACCGGTCTAGCACGCGCCCGGCAGGGGAATCAACAACACTGGCCGCGGAAATGCGCGAAGCCCCCACCCGACAGGTCGGGTGGGGGCAGATGTCGCGGTGGGTCAGATGGTGCCTTTGTCCGGCTGACCTGCAGGAACGGCGGTGAAGGTCCGGACGTCCAGCGGTCCGGAAAGCAGGCCCCCGATCGCCTTGCCGAGCGTGGTGAGCGCCGGAGCGGAGCCGTGCGTCGCCAGGGCCTCCGTGGATTCCCAGCGCTCGATCATCACCAGGTCGGTCGAGTCGCCGGTGGCCTCGTGCAACGCGTACTTCCCGCATCCCGGCTCGCCGTGGACTTCGGGGATCGCGGCGAGCACGGCCTCCCGCACGGCCTGTTCCTCACCGGGTTTGGGGGAGATGGTGGCGACGACGATGACTTCGGACATTCGTGGAACTCCATTCGCGTCCAGCGGGTCGTGGACTCGGGACATGCCTGGCACGTGGACGCCGGACACCCCGGTGACGTTAGGTCAGCGAGACGACCCGGTGTGGCGGTTTCGTCAGGACCGCGGGTCGTCGGAGGTCAGCGCCAGCCGAGAGCCGGTGCGACGTGCGTGAGGATCGACTCGAGGACGTGTGCGTTGTACTCGACCCCGAGTTGGTTCGGCACCGTCAGCAGCAGTGTGTCGGCCGCGGCGATCGCCTCGTCCTCACGCAACTGCTCGATGAGCTTGTCCGGCTCGTCGGCGTAGCTGCGTCCGAATCGGGCCACACTGTTGTCGATGACACCGACCTGATCCGATTCAGCACCACCACGTCCGAAGTAGGCGCGGTCGCGGTCGTCGACAATTGCGAAGATGCTGCGGCTCACCGATACTCGTGGCTCACGCGGGTGTCCGGCATCGGCCCAGGCCTTGCGGAACCGCTGGATCTGTTCGGCCTGTAACTGGTGGAACGGCACCCCGGTGTCCTCGGTCAACAGCGTCGAGCTCATCAGGTTCATGCCCTGCTGGGCGGTCCATTCCGCGGTCGCCCGGGTCCCGGCGCCCCACCAGATGCGGTCCCGCAGGCCGGGGGACTGCGGCTCGATGGGCAGGAGTCCCGGCGGGTTGGGGAACATCGGACGGGGATTCGGCGTGGCGAAGCCGCCGCCCTCGATGACCTTCAGGAACACCTCGGTGTGCTGTCGCGCCATGTCCGCATCGGTCGACCCCTCGGGCGGTACGTAGCCGAAGTACTTGTAGCCGTCGATGACCTGCTCGGGGGACCCACGACTGATCCCGAGCTGCAGCCGACCGCCGGAGATGAGATCTGCGGCGCCGGCGTCCTCGGCCATGTACAGCGGGTTCTCGTAGCGCATGTCGATGACCCCGGTGCCGATCTCGATGTGACTGGTCTTCGCGCCGATCGCCGCGAGCAACGGGAACGGCGATGCGAGTTGCCGTGCGAAGTGATGGACGCGGAAGTACGCACCGTCGGCGCCGAGCTCCTCGGCGGCCACCGCGAGGTCGATGGACTGCAGCAGCGTGTCCGCGCCGGACCGCACCTGGGACCCGTGGGCGTCCGACCAGTGACCGAACGACAGGAAACCGATGTTCTTCATGCCCTCTAAATGAAACTCTGGTCCGTTTTGTTCCCGTCAGAACGATTCCGTCCCGCCGATCGGCGCGATCGACGGGACGGAATCGGGTCTTCGAAGGGGGAGGGTCAGGGCGCCCAGGTGCCCGGGGCGGCCTCGCCGTCGGCGACCGGAACCGAGGTGACCCGGTAAGCGCGGTTCACCGCCGAGACGACTGCACGCAGGCTGGCGGTGGTGATCGACGACGCGATGCCGACACCCCAGACCGTCTCGCCGTTGACCTCGGTCTCGACGTACGCCGCGGCGCTGGCGTCGCCGCCGGCGGTCAGCGCGTGCTCGCTGTAGTCGAGGACCCGGACCTCGTAGCCGACGGCGCCGAGCGCGTCGACGAAAGCCGCCAGCGGACCGTTGCCGGAGCCGGAGATCTCCCGCTCGTTGCCCTCGACCTTCACCACGGCGGTGATGTGGTCGTCGCCGCCGTCGACCTCGGCCGCGTCCACCTTCTGCCGGATGCGCTCGAGCGGCCAGATCGGGTGCAGGTAGTTCTCCGCGAAGACGTCCCACATCTCCTTGGGATTGACCTCGCCGCCCTCGCCGTCGGTGATCTTCTGGATCTCCCGGCTGAACTCGATCTGCAGACGACGCGGCAGGTTCATGCCGTGGTCGGCCTTCATGATGTACGCGACGCCGCCCTTGCCGGACTGGCTGTTGACGCGGATGACCGCTTCGTAGTTGCGGCCGACGTCCTTGGGGTCGATCGGCAGATACGGGACGGCCCAGGTGATGTCGTCGACGTCGGAGTCGGCGTTGTCCGCGTCGACCTTCATCTGGTCGAGGCCCTTGTTGATCGCGTCCTGGTGGCTACCCGAGAACGCGGTGTAGACCAGGTCGCCGCCGTAGGGATGACGCTCGGGGACGTTGAGCTGGTTGCAGTACTCGACCGTCCGGCGGATCTCGTCGATGTCGGAGAAGCTGATCTGCGGGTCGACGCCGCGGCTGAACATGTTCATGCCGAGGGTGACCAGACAGACGTTGCCGGTGCGCTCGCCGTTGCCGAACAGGCATCCCTCGATGCGGTCGGCGCCCGCCTGGTAGCCCAGTTCGGCTGCGGCGACGGCGGTTCCGCGGTCGTTGTGGGGGTGCAGGCTGAGGATGACCGAGTCGCGCCGGGCGAGATTGCGGTGCATCCACTCGATCGAGTCGGCGTAGACGTTGGGAGTGGCCATCTCGACGGTGGCCGGCAGGTTGAGGATCATCGGGCGCTCCGGGGTGGGGGCGATGATCTCGGTGACCGCGTCGCACACCTCCTTGGCGAAGCTCAGCTCGGTGCCCGTGTAGGACTCCGGCGAGTACTCGTACCGCCAGTTGGTGTCCGGGTAGTTCTGTTGTACCTCGAGGACCTTGTGTGCGGCGTCGGTCGCGATCTTGGTGATCGCCGCCTTGTCCGCGCGGAACACGACGCGACGCTGCAGGACCGACGTCGAGTTGTAGAAGTGGACGATCACGTTGGCCGCCCCGCGGCAGGCGTCGAAGGTGCGCTCGATCAATTCCTCACGGCACTGGGTCAGCACCTGGATCGTGACGTCGTCAGGGATGGCGCCGTCTTCGATGATCTCGCGGACGAAGTCGTAATCGGTCTGGCTGGCCGACGGGAAGCCGACCTCGATCTCCTTGTAGCCCATCCGTACGAGGAGGTCGAACATGCGGCGCTTGCGGGCCGGGCTCATGGGGTCGATGAGTGCCTGGTTGCCGTCGCGGAGGTCGACCGCGCACCACATCGGGGCGGTGGTGATGACCTTGTCGGGCCAGGTGCGGTCGGGAACCGCCACCTTCTCGACCTCGTCGGCGAACTGGCGATAACGATGAACCGGCATCGCGGAGCTGCGTTGCGGGTTCCATGAGGGTTGTCCGGCGGGAATCGGGCCCGCCGGCTCGACGATTCGGCTGGCGCCGGAAGTGAAGCTGTCTGCTGGTGCCATGGTGGTCATTCTCCGTGTGTGGAAGGAAAGTGACCGGCGCGTGATGAGGCCCCGCGACGGAGGGCCGGTCGGTTCAGACCCCGCCGCGGCAACCGAGGAGGAGTGCGCGCTGCATGCGCTTGACTGTACTCCCCGGCGACGAGGTGGCCAAAGCTGCAGGTGAGGCCGGGTCATGACGTCCCCCTCTTCGGGGGGTGCCGCCTCACCGGCACGAGCTCCAGACTATGACATGCCTCTCACCGCGCAGCCGGAGTGACCCAAATCATCCGAGCGGCGGACGGGGCCACCCGGACCGATGATGCCCGGGATCTCGAGCCGCCACCCCGACGCGGCCGTCTGCAGAAAGGGCGAACGCCAGTGACGACCATCCCCGCCGAACCGCCGGTGACCGAACCGCCGGAGGGTAAACGCACGAGCCTTCGACGCGTGGCCGCCGCGAGTTCCATCGGCACGACGATCGAGTTCTACGACTTCTTCATCTACGGCACCGCCGCCGCCCTGGTGTTCCCGACGGTGTTCTTCCCGGCCGCCGACGAGGTCACCGGGACCATCGCGTCCTTTGCCACCTTCGCCGTGGCCTTTTTCGCGCGGCCGGTCGGAGCGATGCTCTTCGGTCACTTCGGCGACCGGATCGGCCGTAAACGCACCCTGGTGTGGACCCTGCTCATCATGGGACTGGCGACGGTCGCGATCGGTCTTCTCCCCGGTTACGAGACCGGCGTGTTCGGCTTCGCCGAATCCGGGATCGGCATCGCGGCGCCCATCCTCCTCGTCTGCCTGCGGTTCCTGCAGGGCTTCGCCGTCGGCGGCGAATGGGCGGGCGCAACGCTTCTCACCGCCGAGTACGCCCCACCGGGCAAGCGGGGGCTGTACGCGATGTTCCCGCAACTCGGCCCGGCCTTCGCGTTCTTCCTGTCGAGCCTGACGTTCCTCATCGCGAGTTTGACGCTCGGCGAGACCAGTTCGGCGTTCCTCGACTACGGCTGGCGCATCCCGTTCATCCTGTCCTTCGCGCTCGTCGCCGTCGGGTTGTGGGTCCGGCTCGCGGTCGCGGAGACGCCGGTGTTCCGAGAAGCGCAGCAGCGCGGGACAATCGGCGGTCCCGAGGTCGACGGTCCGGCACTGCCGTTCCTCGACGCCTTCCACCACCAGTGGCGCGAGATCCTCATCGCCGGCGGCGCGCTGGCGAGCCTGTTCTCGCTGTTCTACATGGGCACGGCGTTCCTCACGAACTACGGCACCAAGTCACTGGAACTGTCGCGGACCTTCGTGCTGACCGCGGGAATGGGCGCGGCCGTGGTGTTCGGACTGTCGACCGCGGCGTCGGCGGTGTGGTCGGACCGCGTGGGTCGTCGCCGGGTCATCCTCACCTCGTGCAGCGTCGCGATCCCCTGGGCGCTGGTGCTGTTCCCGATCCTGGAGATCGGCGGCGGCTTCGCGTTCGTGGTCGGACTCTTCGGGACGCTGCTGATCTTCGGCATCGCCTACGGTCCGGCCGGTGCGCTTCTGCCCGAACTGTTCGAGGCGCGGTACCGCTACACCGGTGCGGGGATGGGTTACAACCTGGCCGGCATCCTCGGTGGGGCGATCCCGCCGCTGATCGCCGCCCCGCTGATCGCGGGTCCCGGTGCGATCTGGGTGGGTGTCCTGCTCGCCGGTCTGTCGGCACTCAGCGTCGTGTGCACGATCAAGATCGTCGAGACCAAGGACAAGACGATGCGGGCGTCGGTCTCCGACGACGAGCAGGTGCTGGTCGCGTAAGCGACCGTCCCGCAACCGCATACAAGAACTCCGCCCCGGGCCTGTCGGCTCGGGGCGGAGTTGTTGCCACCGTCCGCAAGCTACGGGCGCTCCTCAGCTCAGGGAGCGGGGGTGGAAGGGGTGTAGCGCAACCAGTCGACCGTCATGGTTGCCGGGCTCGGAGTCGTCGACGACGGGGGCCCGGGCCAGATGCCGCCGACCGCGACGTTGAGCAGCGCGTACATCGGCTTGTCGAAGACCCACCGTTCGTCGCCGGTGAGCGAGGAGCGGTTGATCGTGTAGACCGCGTTCCCGTCGATGGTGAAACGGATCTGCGACGACGACTTGGTCACCGCGTAGACGTGGAAGTCGCCCGGATCGATGCCGGTGAGGTCGTGGCCCCGCTCCCAGCGGCCGGCGAGCGGTCCCGGCAGCGGCAGTCCGGGGAGGAGATCGGCGAGCGAGAGATCGAGTGATCCCATCGCGGTGCCCAGCGCCGTCGGGCCGTGCACGCCCACGTGGACCCAGTCGGAGGTGTTGATCGTCTCGGCGATGTCGACCTCGCCGGCCGCCGGGTACCCGACGGAGTCGATGTCGCTCCCCAGCAGCCAGAACGCCGGGTGCAACCCGCGACCCTGCGGCAGGGAGATGCGCGCGGAGATCGTCCCGTAGGTGAACTCGAAGCTGTCCTTGGTGGTGAGCCGGGCCGACGTCCAGCCGCCGGTCGCCGCGCGGCGCGCCTCGATGAGCAGGTTGCCGTTGCCGTCGAGCCGCGAGTTCAGCCGATCGGCGGTGTAGTTCTGCACCTCGTTGTTGCCCCAGCCGCCGGCGCCGGTCTCGTGCTGCAGCGCCGACGGGAGAGTGCCGGCGGCGCCGTCGAATTCGAGGCTGAACGGCTCGTCGGCGTGGGCGGCCGCCGGCACGGACAGTGCTGCCGCGGCTGTCAGGGCGGTGACGGCGGCGACGGGCGCGAGGTGCGCTCCCAGTCGGCGGAGAAGTCCTCGAGGTTGAGGTGTGACAGTCATGGAGAACAAGTACCACACGTCACTTCTGTCTCATATGCCTCGTTCGTCACATTCGCCGGTCAGGCGCCTGCGGAGTCCGGGAACGCGGGACGTCCCCAGCGGCCCGCGAACGCGACCTCGGAGAGCGGGAGCCGGGTGCGGGGTTTCTCGTCGCGGGCGCGGATCTCCTCGGGAAGGGACGCCGGGTCGGCGAGCGCGCCGACCCCGAGCAGCACCAGCGGTCGTTTGTCGGCGGGGATCCCGAAGATGTCGCGGGCTGCCTCGGCGTCGAAACCGGCCATCGGATGGGCATTGAAGCCGAGGGCCTCGGACTGCAGGATCATCTGCGCCACCGCCAGTCCACAGTCGACGGCCCCGTACGTGTGGGCCTTCGCGTCGTCGGGGTCATCGGTTGTGCAGACCAGGATCAGGGCAGCCGAGCGCGGCGCCCACCCCGAGTTCCCCCGGGTCAGGACGCCGGCGAGGGCGTCGAACGTCGGGTCGCCGCGCAGTCCCGCGATGAAGCGCACCGGCTGCACCCGGCCCCAGGTGGGAGCCCAGCGCCCGGCGTCGACGATCGTGGTGACGTCGCCGAGCGAGATGGTCGCGGACGGATCGTAGCCGCGGGCGCTACGGCGGCCCGAGATGAGTTCGTGCATCCGCCCGAGGGTAATGGCGTGGCGACCGCCGGGCTCGCCGTCAGGAGTCGGCGCGTGCGACGCCCACGGGACCGGTCGCCGGGAGCGAAGCAAGCGGCACCGGATCAGCACCGTCCGGCAGTTGCACCTCGGCGACCTCGGCCTGCGGATCGGTGGGCTCGTCGCGCATCACGAACAGCAGGACCGTGCCGAGTGCGAGGAGCGCCAGACCGCTCGCCAGCGACGCCGCGTGCATGCCGTCGACGAAGGCCTGCTTCGCGGCGGTGGCCAACCCCTCTCCGGCCGAACCCATGTCGGTCGCCCGGTGCAGGGTCTCGCCCAGGGTGTCGCCGAACGACCAACCCCGGTCGCCGTCTCGGAACACGAGGGTGGCCAGCGATCCGAGAAGGGCCAGGCCCATCGCGGTCCCGAGCTCGAAGCTCGTCTCCGAGATACCCGACGCGGCGCCCGACCGCTCCGGCGGAACCGAGCCGACGACCACGACCGACACCAGGCTGAACTGGATGCCGTAGCCGACGCCCGCGATCGTCGTGCACAGCACGTACACCCAGACCGGGGTCGAGGTGCCGAGGGTCAGCATGCCGAGATTGCCTGCGGCGGCCAGGCCGACAGAACCGACGAAGGCCAGCCGGGTGCCCAGGAACGCGGCGACCCGGGTCGCGCCGATGGAGAACACCGCCACCGCGACGGCCATCGGCAGGCCGGCGATGGCCGCGGCCAGGACGTCGTGGCCCATGACCGACTGGAGGTAGACGCCGGTCAGGTACGACATGCCGCCGAGGGCCATCATGCCGATCAGCGCAACGGCGACCGCTCCGCTGAACTGCGCGTTGCCGAACAGCTTGAGGTCCAGGAGCGGTGACGTGACCCGGCGCTGGTGCAGCAGGAATGTGACGAGCAGCGCGGCACCCACCACTCCGGCGACCACCACGCCGGTCGTGGCGCCTTCGCTCGCGACCGTCTTGACGGCATAGACGAGCGGGAGGATTCCGGCCATCGAGAGCACGACGCCGACGACATCGAACGGGTCGTTCGTCGCGGCCCGGTACTCGGGGATCAGGCGCGGCCCGAAGACGAACAGTGCGGCGAGCACCGGGACGTTGATGAGGAAGACCACGCCCCACCAGAAGTGGTGCAGCAGAACGCCTCCGATGACCGGGCCGACCGCACTGCCGCCGGCGAACGCCGCGGTCCACACACCGATCGCGCGCCCGCGCTCGCGGGCGTCGGGGAACATGTTGGCGATGAGCGACAGGCTCGAGGGCAGCAGGGTGGCACCGCCGATGCCCATGAGGGCGCGCGCCGCGATCAGGATCTCGGGCGAGGGTGCGAAGGCGGCGATGACCGAGGCGATGCCGAACAGGGCGGCGCCGGCGAGGAGGATGCGTCGCCGGCCGACGCGGTCGCCGACATTGCCCATCGTGATGAGCAGCCCGGCGATCAGGAAGCCGTAGATGTCGAGAATCCACAGCTGCTGGGCCGCGGACGGCGCGAGGGCATCGGTGATCGACGGGATGGCGAGGTACAGCACCGAGACGTCCATCGAGACCAGGAACACCGGCAGGGTCAGCACGGCCAGTCCCAGCCACGTCCGCCGGTCGGCGGTACCCGAGGTGGTCGGGCGGAGCCGGTTCGACGGGCCGAGCTGGGCGGACATCATTCCTCCTTCGCGGCAGACGGCAGCTACCTACGCGTACGGTGTACGCGGGTCAGCGTACGGGGATGAGTACGCTGTACGCAATCGGATTATTCCCGCCCTGAGCAGGAGGAACGAGAACGTGACGGCCGACACCTCGAAACTGTCGACGGCGACGATCGTCGATGCCGCCATCGCCGTGGCCGACGATGCCGGGATCGGCTCGCTGTCGATGCGGCGGGTCGCCGAGAAGCTCGGGGTCGGGGCCATGTCGCTGTATCGCCACGTCGAGGACAAGGACGCGCTGCTGCAGGCGATGTCGACCGAGGTCGGCCGGCGGTTTCCGTACCCCGTCGACACCGCGCCCGAGTGGCGGACCCGGGTCGGGATCGCCGTCGACGTCGACTGGGACCTCTACACCCGGCATCCGTGGGTGGTCCTGGCCTACTCGTCGCCCCGGCACAGTTACGGCGAGGATTCGCTGGCGTGCCTCGACTGGCTGGCGGCCGGATTCCTCGAGCTCGGCGTCGGCATCGAACGCGCCACCGACATGGCGCTGTCGGTCTGGAGCTTCGTCCACGGCGTCGCCCTTGTCGCGGTGAGCGATCAGTTGCTTCACGACGACGCCCTGCTGCCGTCCGCGGGACTGGCCGAGGTGATCTCGGGGGAGTCAGAGGTCGAAGTCCCGTCGCATCTCGCCCGCCTCGCCGGCCGTCGCGATGCCGGCCGGCTGCTCGATCCCCGGGCGCGCCTCGACGCCGGAATCGATTACCTCTGCCTGGGATTCGCGGCGTCGGCGGTGTGACAACCTTCGGCTCCCTGAGAGGCGAGCGAAGAGGGTTTTTCTGCTCCCTGAGGAGCGAGCTTGCGAGCGTCACGAAGGGTTTCGCAACCTCGGTCACCGGACCCTTCGTGACGCGCCCTCCGCAGGCTCCGGGCGCTCCTCAGGGAGCAGGGGAACGTGGCTCCTCGGGGAATGGGGGTGCGCGACTCTCACATGGCGTGGGGGAACACGGTCAGCATGTGCGCGCCGAACCACGAGCTGCCGACCACGATCGGGACGACGATCAGTCCCGCGACCACCGGCCGCATCCGCGCCAGCGCCATCGCCAGCGGGATCAGCAGGACGAAGGCGGGCAGCAGCAACCGGGGCCGGCTCATCATCAGTCCGCTCGACAGCACGATCTGCGCGACCAGCAGCGAACCGTAGAGCACGACCGGCCACGGCACCCGTGACCAGACGGCGACGCCCAGCATCACCAGCGTGCTCAGCACGATCCACGACGTGGCCACCGGGGCGATCTCGGCCGAATGGACGAGCATTTCGTTGATGAACTCGAAAGCGGCCACGCCCCAGTCGAACTGGGTGTCCCAGCCCTCGGTCTGGATGCGGAACCACCCGGTCGGCGACCCGGTGTGCGCCCACACCACGCAGAGATAGGCGAGGTAACCGAGCGGGCTGATGACGATGGCGACGATCGCGCGGACGCGTGCCGCTCTCGGGACGTCGGTCCCGCGCGCCTGCCACAAGAACACGAGGGCCGCGAGCATCACGACCCCGATCAGGACCGCCGCCGTCGGCCGGCACAGACCGCAGAGCGCGGCGACGACGCCGGCGAGGAGCCAGCGTTTCTCGAGGACCCCCACCAGCGCCCACACCGCGAGCGCGCAGAACAGCGCCTCGGTGTAGGCCATGTTCAGCACGATCGACATCGGCGTCGCCGCGAAGAGCACCACCAGGAACAGTCCGGTTCCGCGTTCGGGTGCCGGGCCGATCGGGGACCGTCGTGCCATGAGTCGGGCGCACACCATTCCGAGACGTGCCGCACCGACCGCCGCCACGCATCCCAGGACCAGGTTCACCGTGATCGCCGCACCGAAGGGGCTCAGGCCCGGCAACTTCGCGATCAGGCCCACCAGGTACGGGTAACCGGGAAAGAAGGCGTACGCGGTGTCGACGGTGTGCAGACCCCGGGCGTCGGTGAGGGTGTAGGGCACGCCGTCGTAGCCGTGGGTCGCGATCGCGATCATCCACTGCCCGTCCCAGACCGCCAGGGAGTCGCCCAGCGTGGTGCCGCGGAGATCGGCGAACCGCGCCAGGACGAGGATGCCGATGGCGCGGATGACGAGAAAGACGAGCAGCGCGTCGAGCCACCAGCGATGGCTGCGGACCGCGGCGGGAGACGAACCGAGCGGACCGAAATAACCGCGGGTCATCGACGCCAGTCGACGACCGTACCCGTTCGTACCGACGGGACCGGTTCCGGTGTCACCGACGTCGGTTGGGGAGGCCACGCGAGCGATCCTAGGGCGGATCACCTCGGTCCGGTCCCGTCGGGTGGGGCGGAGACCAGGTCAGAGCGGTCGCGGCGGTCCCGGTAAGGTTGTCCCGGCAAGTTGACGTCTATCGACCGGCACACTGGCCGGCGGGAGGTAACTCGACGTGGCCCTCGTGGTGCAGAAGTACGGCGGATCCTCGGTCGCAACGGCCGAACGCATCCGTCGCGTCGCCGAGCGGATCGTCGAGACCAAGAAGCAGGGCAACGACGTCGTCGTGGTCGTGTCCGCGATGGGCGACACCACCGATGAGCTGCTCGACCTCGCCCAGCAGGTCAACCCGGCGCCGCCGGCCCGTGAGATGGACATGCTGCTGACCTCGGGTGAGCGGATCTCGAACTCGCTCGTCGCGATGGCGATCAGCTCGATGGGCGCGCAGGCGCAGTCGTTCACCGGCTCGCAGGCCGGTGTCATCACGACGAGCAGCCACGGCAAGGCCAAGATTATCGACGTCACGCCCGGGCGCGTTCGCAGCGCACTCGACGAGGGCAAGATCGTGCTGGTCGCCGGTTTCCAGGGCGTCTCGCAGGACACCAAGGACGTGACCACACTGGGACGCGGCGGCTCCGACACCACCGCGGTCGCGCTGGCGGCCGCGCTCGAGGCCGACGTCTGCGAGATCTACACCGACGTCGACGGCGTCTACTCGGCCGATCCGCGGATCGTGCCCGACGCCCGCCGTCTCGACACCGTCTGCTTCGAGGAGATGCTCGAGCTGGCTGCCTGTGGCGCCAAGGTGCTGATGCTGCGGTGCGTCGAATACGCGCGCCGATACAACGTTCCCGTTCACGTGCGCTCGTCGTACTCGACCAAACCCGGCACCATTGTGACCGGATCGATGGAGGACATCCCCGTGGAAGAAGCCATTCTCACCGGCGTCGCACATGACCGCAGCGAGGCCAAGATCACCGTCGTCGGCCTCGATGACAAGCCCGGTTACGCCGCGCGGGTGTTCCGCGCCGTGGCCGACGCCGAGATCAACATCGACATGGTGTTGCAGAACGTCTCGAAGGTCGACACCGGCAAGACCGACATCACCTTCACCCTGCCCCGCGAGCTGGGGCCGCTCGGCGTCGAGAAGCTCACCAAGCTGCAGACCGAGATCGGGTTCACCGATCTGCTCTACGACGATCACATCGGCAAGGTGTCGCTCGTGGGCGCGGGCATGAAGTCGCACCCCGGCGTCACGGCCACGTTCTGTGAGGCCCTCAGCGAGGCCGGCGTGAACATCGAGCTGATCTCCACCTCGGAGATCCGGATCTCGGTGCTGTGCCGGGACACCGAACTCGACGACGCGGTGCGCGCTCTGCACGCCGCCTTCGATCTCGGCGGCGAAGAAGAAGCCGTCGTCTACGCCGGAACGGGGCGATAGCAGTGGGCGTACGTATCGGAGTCGTGGGCGCGACCGGTCAGGTCGGCGCCGTCATGCGAACCCTGTTGGCGGAGCGCAACTTCCCGGCCGACGAGGTGCGCTTCTTCGCGTCCTCGCGCTCGGCGGGCAAGAAGCTGCCGTGGGGCGACGGCGAGATCGTCGTCGAGGACACGGCCACCGCCGATCCGTCCGGACTCGACATCGCGCTGTTCTCGGCGGGTGCCACCATGTCGCGCGATCAGGCGCCGCGGTTCGCCGAGGCCGGCGTGACCGTCATCGACAATTCGTCGGCGTGGCGCAAGGATCCCGAGGTGCCGCTGGTGGTCTCGGAGGTCAACGGTGAGCTGGCCAAGAACCCGCCCAAGGGCATCATCGCCAACCCGAACTGCACCACGATGGCCGCCATGCCGGTCCTCAAGCCGCTCCACGACGAGGCCGGTCTGCAGCGACTGATCATCTCGAGCTACCAGGCGGTCTCGGGTAGCGGTCTGGCCGGTGTCGACGAATTGGCCACCCAGGTGCGTGCGGTCGCCGGCGACGCGGAGAAGCTCGTGCACGACGGCTCCGCCGTGGACTTCCCCGCCCCGAACAAATACGTCGCGCCCATCGCGTTCAACGTCGTGGCGCTCGCCGGTTCGCTCGTCGACGACGGTTCGGGTGAGACCGACGAGGACCAGAAGCTGCGCAACGAATCGCGCAAGATCCTCGGGCTGCCCGAACTCCTCGTGAGCGGAACCTGCGTACGCGTGCCGGTGTTCACCGGCCACTCGCTGTCGATCAACGCGGAGTTCGCGAACCCGCTGTCGGTAGCACGTGCACAGGAGATCCTCGGTGGCGCAGCGGGTGTGGAGCTCGCGGACGTGCCGACGCCACTGGCCGCCGCCGGCAAGGACGCCTCGCTGGTCGGCCGGATCCGGCAGGATCCGGGTGTTCCGGACGGCCGGGGTCTCGCGCTGTTCGTCTCGGGGGACAACCTCCGGAAGGGCGCTGCCCTCAACACGATTCAGATCGCCGAGCTGCTGGTCTAGAGCACCTCAGGTGGGGCCTTCGTGGCTCGCTGCGCTCGCACCTCAGGCAGCAGAGAGGACTACTCGGAGACGGCCGCCGCCGCCTCGGTGATGATCGCGCGCATCGACGCCTCCGCGGCCTCCGGGTCGCGGAGGCGTATTGCTCTGGCGACATCGTCGTGTAGTGCGATGGCCACCGGATTCGGTGTCGCGGGCATCATCCCGTGATGGGTGCGGCCGGCGAGGACCTCGTTCACCACCCCGGTGAGTGACCGGAACATCTCGTTGCCGCTGGCCTCCAGGAGCGTTCGATGAAAGACCTTGTCGGCCAACAGGTACGACTCGAGATCGCCGTTGCGCCCGTGCACCGACATGTCCGACACGGCTGCCGCCAGGATGCGGCACTGGTGCTCGTTCGCGCGCTCGGCGGCGAGGGCCGCCGCCACCGGCTCGAAGCCGCGTCGTAGCTCCGAGAGGGTGGCGAGGAACTCGGCGCGGTCGGCGCCGTCGAGGCGCCAGCGGATCAGCCGGGCGTCGAACACGCTCCATCGGGTCCGCGGCTGGATCGTGATGCCGACGCGGCGCCGGGATTCGACGAGGCCCATCGACTCGAGAACCCGGATCACCTCGCGGGATACCGTCCGCGACACCCCGTGGTCGGCGCTGATGGCGTCGAGGGTCAGCACGCTGCCGGCCGGCTGCGCTCCCGAGACGATGCGTCGGCCGATGGCCGCGAGGATCTCGTCGTGCCGCTCGCCTGTGCTCCGTGTGCCCTGACTCACCGTTTCATCTTCTCATTGATCGAGGTACGGACAAATGTGCGTACTTAATGGTCGCGAGGGCTTGCAAAAGTATGACTATTGAGGCAGCCTACGTGATCAGCAGCACAGCGTGGTGAGGAGTGAACATGCGATCGCCGATCGTCGTCATGGGGGTGTCGGGGTCCGGGAAGTCGACCGTCGGGGCGGCGTTGGCACAGCGCCTGCGGGTGCCGTTCGCCGACGCCGACGACTTCCACCCCGCCGAGAACATCGCCAAGATGTCGGCGGGAGAACCGCTCGACGACGACGACCGCCGACCCTGGCTCGAGTCGATCGGCGTCTGGCTCGCCGAACACGCCGACGGCGGTGTCATGAGCTGCTCCGCGCTCAAACGGCATTACCGCGACCTTCTTCGTGATCACGCACCGACGACGCTGTTCGCGCATCTGGCCGGGTCGGTCGAGGTCATCTCGCGACGGCAGGCATCACGCCCGGGGCATTTCATGCCACCGGCCCTGCTCGCCTCGCAGTTCGAGACCCTTGAACAGCTGACCCCCGACGAACGCGGCCTGACCGTCGACGTGGACCAGAGCGTGGACGCCATCATCGACGAACTGGTCGAGGCCCTCTCGAACAGTTCCGATCTCGACGCCGAGGAGAACTGATGTCGCCGACCACCACGATTCTCGCCGCGAGCACAGATCTGCCGCAGCCGGTCGCGCCCGGCTGGCAACTCATCGTCGCGGCGCTGGCGGGTATCGCCGTCATCGTCGTGGCGATCACGATCGCCAAGGTCCATCCCTTCCTCGCGTTGGTGGGCGGCGGCGCGACCGTCGGCATCGTCGCGGGTGAGTCGATCCCGACGGTCCTCGAGTCGTTCACCGCCGGATTCGGCACCACCGCAGCGGGAGTCGGCATCCTGATCGCACTCGGCGCCATGTTCGCCAAGCTGCTGGCCGACTCCGGTGGTGCCGACGAGATCGTGGACACGATCGTTGGTCACGCCTCACCGCGGATGCTGCCGTGGGCGATGGCGCTCGTCGGCGCCATCATCGGTCTGCCGATGTTCTTCGAGATCGGTCTCGTTCTCTTGATGCCGGTGATCTACCTGGTGGCCCGACGCTCGGGTCTCGGCCTGATACCGATCGGCATTCCCGCACTGGCCGGGTTGTCGGCGATGCACGGGTTCGTCCCGCCGCATCCCGGCCCGCTCGTGGCGATCGACGCCCTCGGCGCGGATCTCGGCATGACACTCGGACTCGGTGCGCTGGTTGCCATCCCGACCATCATCGTGTCGGGGCCGCTCTTCGGCGTGCTCGCCGGGCGATGGGTGACGGTCGAGGCCCCGACGACCTTCGACGTCGATCCGTCCGACGGCCCGACCACCAAGCGTCCGTCCTTCGCGATCACCATGATCAGCGTCCTGCTGCCCGTCGTGCTTATGCTCGGCAAGGCACTCGCCGAGATCTTCATCGCCGACGAGGACCAGCCCGTGCGCAAGGTCCTCGACATCCTCGGCACGCCCCTCATCGCGCTGCTCATCGCGGTGATCGTCGCGATGTTCACCCTCGGCCGCGGTTCCGGCATGGACCGCGAGACCATCTCGAAGTGCACGGGCGCGGCACTCCCCGCGATCGCGGGGATCCTGCTGATCGTCTCCGCGGGTGGCGGATTCAAGGAGGTCCTCGTCGACACCGGGATCGGCACCCTGCTCGCCGACTGGGCAACCGGCGCGAACGTCTCGGTGCTCCTGTTGGCCTGGACGCTCGCGGCACTGATCCGCCTGGCGACCGGATCGGCGACCGTTGCCACGATCACCGCGTCGTCGCTGATCCTGGGTCTGGTCGACGGGATGGGTTCGGGAGAACTCTCGCTGGTCGTCCTGGCGATCGGTGCCGGGTCGGTGTTCCTGTCCCACGTCAACGACGACGGTTTCTGGCTGGTGAAGGAGTACTTCGGCATGACCGTCGGACAGACCTTCAAGACCTGGTCGATGATGGAGACGGTCCTCTCGGTGACCGGATTGATCGTGGTACTCGCACTCGGTCTGGTCATCTGAGCCGGCCCCCTGTGCGGTAGCTTGACCACTCATGACACGGAAGATGCGGGTCCGGGCGGCGGTGGTCACCGGGGTTCTCGCGTTTGCTGCGACGCTCGCGTACCCCGCAGCGGCACAACCCGATTCGCCGAGCACCGGACTCGGACCGAGCGACACCTCGCTCATGCACGGCGACCTCGCCTCCACGGACTCCACGGCGCATCGAGGCCCCGGCCGCGGGGCTCGACTGGCCGGCTCCTCGATCCCGGGCGGCGCCTGCGCGGCAACGTTCGTGGGACGCGACGGGATGCCCGTCGCGTTGTGTACGCAATTCGTCGGATCGTCGCCACCGGCATTCGCGGTGCCGTCGGTCGTCCTCTTCGATCCCCGGACCGCGCAACCACTGGCGTCGACGCAGCTGACGAAGGGCGGACTGCTCGGCGGCGTGTACGGCTATCTCGACGATCGCGACCGGGTGGTCGTCGCCGACGGGTCCGGGTCGATTCTCCGTGTCGCGCATGCGAAGACGGCCAGCGGCTGGCGGGTGTTCGTCGACGATCGGGTCGACGTCGACCACGCGATACCGGCGGGTGACGCGATCACCGGCCTGGCGCCCGACTTCGACGGCCGCGTGTGGTTCGCGACGACGCGCGGGGTGGTCGGGACAGTCGACCGGCACGGCGCTGTGCGGTCCACCCGGCTGCCCGCGGGAGAGGAACTCGGCAACGGCCTGTCGATCCGGCGGACGGGGGCGTCGATCCTGACGACGCACGCGCTCTACGAGATGCGTGCCGATCCGGGTGCGGCACCGGAGGTCGTCTGGCGTCGCGCCTATGACCGGGGGTCGGCACGCAAACCCGGACAGCTCACCTGGGGCTCGGGGACGACGCCGACGTACTTCGGTCCCGGTGGCGATGGTTGGGTCGCCATCGTCGACAACGCGGAACCGCCGGATCTCCGCGTGCTGCGCAGCGATGACGGCTCCGAGGTCTGCCGCATGCGGGCCTTTTCGACGTCCGGGCCGGGCACCGAGAACTCGCCGATGGCCTGGGGCAACTCGCTGGTCATCCCGAGCACCTACGGCTACCAGTACCCGCCGATGGCGGTGCAGGGGCCGTCGGACCCGGCCGATGCACCGTTCGTCGGCGGCGCCACCCGCATCGATGTCGGGGAAGGCGGCTGTCGTCGCGTGTGGGAGAACGGCGACCGGATCGCGACGCTCCCCAAGTTGTCTCGCGCGGACGGTCTGATCCATGCGATCGGGTATGGCCCGATCCGGCCGAACCTCCCACAGCAGATCGGTGAAGTCGACTATGTGGCAACCGACTTCGCGACCGGCAGGCGGGTCGCGACGGTGCCGGTCGGGACGGCGCCGTTCGACGAACCACTCGAGCTGACCGGGACGATCACGGCCGACGGATCGCTGTGGCAGGCAACTCTCGGCCGCATGCTCAAGGTGACGCCGGGCCGCTAGGCCGTCGATCGGCGACACCCCTGTGGCCCTCTGCGAGGCGTCACACACTCGGAAGCGACACCAGTCACCTGACTCGTGTTACTGTGCGGTAGGTTACACGGCCATGAACTGGAAGTCGGGGAGACTCATGACCCATCGCAGGCCATCGAGACGGACGCTCGGGATCGCCGCGCTGGTGGCAGCGTGCGTCGCGTCGCTGGCCCCAACAGCGGTCGGTACTGCAGCGGCGGCGGATTTCTACACCCCGCCGGCCCGGTTCGCGTCCGAGCCGGGATCGGTGATCCGCAGTCAGCCGAGTCCGCTGCTGCTCCAGATCCCCGGCATGGCGGGTCAGTGGCCGGGGACCGCCCGCAAGGTCATGTACACCTCGCGTTACCAGGACGGAAAACCCGCCGCGGTCACCGGAACCGTCATCGAACCCACCGCGCCATGGCGCGGCAAGGGACCGCGACCGACCGTCGTCGTCGGCTCCGGGACCATCGGTCAGGGCGACCAGTGTGCGCCATCGAAGCTGATGACCGTGCCCCTCGCGGTGGACATCACGAAGCCGGGCATCTCGGTCAACTACACCGCGCCGGAGATGTATTACATGCTCGTCAACGGCGTGCGGGTGTTCATCACCGATTACATCGGGATGGGCACGCCCGGTGTCCACACCTACGTCAACCGCGCGGAGACCGGTCAGGCGATGCTCGACGGCGCCCGGGCCGCACTCGCGATCTCGGGCGCCCCGAAGGACGCCCCCGTAGGTTTCGCCGGTTACTCGCAGGGCGGCGGCGCAGCCGCGTCGGCCGCCGAACTCGCCGAGACCTACGCACCGGAACTGGACGTGCGCGCGACCTACGCCGGCGCGCCCCCGGCCGACCTCGAGAAGGTCATCCCCGCGATCGACGGCACCACCATCGCGGGGGCGATCGGCTTCGCTGTCAACGGGCTGACCGAGCGGTATCCGAACGTCGCCGAAGTGGTGCGACGAGAGACCAACCCCACCGGCAAAGCCGCGCTGAAACAGCTCTCGACCAGCTGCATCGGGGACATCATCCCGGCCTTCGGTTTCCGCCGCGTCGAGACATGGACCCGAACCGGCGAGACACTGTCGTCCCTCATCGCACGATCCCCCGGACTGCAAGAGGCTGTCCGCCAGCAGCGGATCGGTCGCCTGAAGCCGAACGCGCCCGTCTTCGTCGAAGGCGGACTGCACGACGACGTGATCCCGTACGGCCAGGTCGCGCAACTCGTGGCGGACTGGCGCGCCCAGGGCGCCGACGTCACCTTCGTCACCGACCCCACCCCGCCCATCTTGACGAAGTCGATCGTGAACCATGTCGTCCCCATGCTCGGCACATTCGTCCCCGGGATGGAGTTCGTCCTCGCCGAGTTCCGGAAGTGAGCCGCTCGCGGCCGAACCTCCTCGACGCTGGAGGCCCGCCGGGGTGAGTGGCAGGATCGGGACATGACGGATCCGAAGGACCCGGCCGGGGGCGCGTCCGGCGATTCTGCCGCGGATGACCCCGATCGCGTCCCGAGCCAGGCCGAGCTGGACGCCGAGGATCTGGCGGCCATCGAGCGGTCCTCGCGCGATCGGGACCAGTCCGCGCTCTATCCGACGCGGCCGGGCGATGCGGGACCGCCGCCGGAGGCGCTGGCGGTGCACGCACGCATCGTGTGGTGGGGCGCGGCCGTGATCGGTCTCGTGCTGACGATCTACGGCTTCTTCAACCTCGGCACCATCACCGACGATCTGCGCAACCGACTGCTCGAAGGAGTGGTCTCGGACCCGGCGAACTCTGCACCCGAGAGTGAGGTCGAGACCCTCGCCGGCTTCTTCCCGCCGTTCATGCTGGTGATGATCGTCGTCGTGCTCGCCATCGAGTACGCGTGCCTGGTGACCGCTGCGTCGCAACACAGCCGCCATCTCCGCAACTTCTTCCTGGCCGCCGTCGTCGTGCATCTGCTGTGTATCCCCGTCGGCGTCGACCTGCTGTTCCGATACCCGGACGTGTCGTCCGTCATGGTCGTCCTGAGCTACCTCCAGTTCGGTCTCCTGGTGGTCGCCGCCCTCTGCACCCTCCGGCGACCGGTCAACCAGTGGCTGCCGGAGTCGACCCGGATGAAGCCCACGCGGATGATGCGGGGACGGTGAACCGGACTCCGACACCGGTGTCGTGACCATCACGTCGCTGTGGCCGGTGTCGTCGGAATGTTCCGCGAGCGGGTCGGGTTGAACCGACCGTTGGCCCGAACCCGCACTGAGCATCCAGGAGGATTTCGAATGGCAATCGAACCGGTGTACACCATCTCGTCGAAGGCGTCCGGCGGCGGACGCGACGGCGAAGTCGTCTCGGCGAGCGGCCAGATCGATCTGGACCTGCGGCCGCCGAAGGAACTGGGTGGCAGCGGTGAGGGGACCAATCCCGAGGAATTGTTCTCGGCGGGTTATGCGGCCTGCTTCCTGAGCGCGCTGCGCGCCACCGCCAAGCAGGCCGACACCCCGGTGCCCGACGGGGCGACCGTGGACGTGGCCGTCGGGATCGGAAAAGACCCCGCGGACAACGGATTCGGTCTGACCGTCGCCATCGAGGTCTCGCTGCCCGGCCTCGACGAGGTCAAGGCCAAGGAACTCGCCGACCTCGCCTACACATTCTGTCCGTACTCGAAGGCGACCAAGGGCAACATCGACTCGTCGGTCACCGTACGCGTCTGATCGTTGAGCCGTGCGGGGTGTCGGTGTCGGCGCCCTTCGTGGCTCGTCGCTATCGCTCCTCGCACCTCAGGGAGCAGAGGTAATCCATAGGACAAGAAGGGAATTCTTGATCATGACCACCCCGATCACCAGCACACTCACCGACGAACAGCAGTCCGTCGCCGGAAAGGCGTTGCAGGACACCCTCGTCGACCTCATCGACCTGTCCCTCATCGCGAAGCAGGCGCACTGGAACGTCGTCGGCAAGCAGTTCCGGTCGGTGCATCTCGACCTCGATGAACTGGTCACGGTGTCCAGGGAGTTCACCGACGCGGCCGCCGAGCGGGCCACCGCGATCGGCGTGAGCCCGGACGGCCGCGCCGAGACAGTTGCCAAGACCGCCCACACCAAGGGATTCGGTGAGGGCTGGACCAAGGACAGCGACGTCGTCGAGTCGATCGTCGACAATCTCAAGGCAGTGGTCGCGGGTCTCCGCGAGCGAATCGGGGTCACCGAGGAGGCCGATCCGGTCACTCAGGACCTGCTGATCTCGTTCGCGTCGAAACTCGAGCAGCTGCACTGGATGTGGCAGGCGCAGATCGCGTGAGCGAATACGCCTGACCCTCTCACAGCAACGAACCCCCGTCGACTGTGACGGGGGTTCGTTGTGTCCGGGGGGCCTGATCAGTCGACGGACCGAGCAGATTCGGAGGTGCCGGGATCGGGGGCGTCGACGGCGGGCCCGGCGTCCTCGTCGGCATAGGAGTCGCTGAAGGAGACCCGAGGCGTGGTCGCCGAGTGGTAGAGCGCGATGCCGACGTACACGAGGGCGGCCACCGCGAACACCGCGGACACGAGGATCGCCGCGATGTGTGCGACGGTCGCGAACACCCCGTCGAGCGGTCCGGTCGCGAGCGCTCCCGCACCGGCCAGCGCCGCGCCGAGCAGGGCCCACGCGGCACTCCGTATCCACGGGGCCACCACCGAGACGTAGAAAAGCCGTTGATAGATGGTCAGCGAGAACTCGTCGACCGCGGCCAGCCGGACCTCGTCGCCGCCGGCGAGGTCACGCAGTTCGCGCGCCAGCTGGGTCTGACGCTGCAGACTCGTCGATTCCCGCTCGCGGTACCGCACGAACCCGATGACGCCGAGCGCCGTCGCCACGAGCCCCAACCCGACCATCACACCCCAGTAATCCACGACGTTCACGCTACAACTAGAACCTGTTGCAGCCGTGAAGCGGGTCACACACCCTGGGCGGCGGTCGGCAGATCCCGGTGGACGCGACCCGGACGCGACCGAGGGAACGTGGCGCAGATTGATCACCGATCCATCGGCGGAACTGCCGACGGGCTGGGAGAATCTTCCCTCGGAGGACTTCGTTTTCGGCGGCGTTCACCCGCGGGTTCCGACCGGGCCCGGACACACGGACCTCTGCCTGTGGCGGGCCCGCATCGACGTGAAGGAGCACTCCGTGTCGACACTCCTGTCCACTCCGCCCACCGCTGTCGAACTCGCCGAGTGCCCGACGCCGACGGAGCGGGCCGACCCGCTGCGCATCCTGGAAGCGCAGGCGCAGACCCGGGTCGCGGATCTGATCCCGGTGCGGCACGCGCGGATGTCGGCGACGCCGTTCACCTTCTATCGTGGTGCGGCCGCGGTGATGTCCGACGACCTGTCGAGAACGCCGGACACAGGGATCATCACCCAGCTGTGCGGCGATGCCCACCTGAGCAATCTGGGCCTCTTCTTCAGCCCGGAGCGTCGAATGGTGTTCGACCTGAACGATTTCGACGAGACGCACATCGGACCGTTCGAGTGGGACGTCAAGCGTCTCGCCGCGAGCTTCGCGATCGCGGGACGTAACAACGGATTCGACGACGCGACCAATCGTAGGGTCGCCAAGACCGTTGCCAAGGCGTACCGGCGGACGGTCGTGCGCAGTGCGTCGAAGACGACTCTGGAGAACTGGTACGCCGGGATCGACGTCGACCATTTCCTGGCGGAGTTCGGACCCAAGCTGGACACGTCGATGAGCGAGCGGACGCAGAAGGCGCTGAAGAAGGCGCGGCACCGCGACAGTGCGCAGGCCCTCGCGAAGCTCTGTGTGATCGGCGCCGACGGCTCCGCGCACATCCGCAGCGACCCGCCGCTGCTGGTGCCGCTGCACGAGCGGTTCCCGGCCGAGACCGCCGAGATCGTGGCCGAACGGGTCCGCGAGCGGGTCGGCGCCTACCGCGACACCGTGCCCTTGCATGTGCAGGCGCTCCTCGACCAGTTCGCGATCGTCGACATCGCGTTCAAGGTGGTCGGCGTCGGCAGCGTCGGCACGCGGGCGTGGATCATCCTGCTCACCGGAAAGGAGCTGGGTGATCCCTTGTTCTTGCAGGTCAAAGAAGCGCAGCGATCGGTGCTCGCCGACCATGTGCCGGGATCGGGCTTCGACAACCAAGGGCAGCGGGTGGTCGAGGGACAACGCCTGCTCCAGGCGACGAGCGACCTGTTCCTCGGCTGGTCGACCGGGATCGACGAGAACGGTGAGCGACGCGATTTCTACGTGCGGCAGCTCCGTGACGGAAAGGGTTCGGTCGTCGTCGAGGCCCTGAGCGCGGAGGGGATGAGGTTGTACGCACAGCTGTGCGGGCTGGTTCTCGGTCAGGCGCACGCCCGGACCGCGAGCCGGTTCCGGATCGCCGAGTACCTCGGGACCACCAAGGGTTTCAGTGACGCGATCGCCGAGTTCTCGCTCGCGTACGCGGATCTCAACGACTCCGACCACACCCGGATGATGGAGGCCATCGGTCGAGGCGAGCTCGAGGTGTACGACCTGGCGGCCGAGGGCAAGAGTTGAGTCCGACAGGGAAGGTCGCCGGTGGAACCGACTGCGCGCGAGTATGACACGTTGTTGCGGGAGCAAGTAGCCGCCCTGATGCCGCAGGCGAGATCGGATCTCGCGGAGATGGTCCGGTTCCGGTCGGTGCACGACCGGCAGCAGTTTCCCGTCGAGGAGTGTGACGGGATGGTCGACTGGCTGCTGGCGGCCTTCGGTGCCGTCGGCGTCGACGACGCCGCCGCACATGTCACCAGCGACGGCAGCAAGGCGATCACCGGGTCCATTCCCGGCCCGGAGGGTGCTCCGACCGTCCTGCTCTACTTCCACCACGACGTGCAACCGCCGCTCGGTGACGACGAATGGGACTCTCCCGTCTGGGAACTGACCGAGCGGGACGGGCGGTGGTACGGCCGCGGAGCTGCCGACTGCAAGGGCAACATCGCCGTGCACCTCACCGCGCTGCGCGCGCTCGCCGGCCGGGCCGGGGTGACGGTGAAGATCATCGGCGAGGGGTCCGAGGAGCAGGGGACGGGAGGCCTCGAGGACTTCGCGGTCCGCAATCCGGACTTGCTTGCCGCCGACGCGATCCTGATCGCGGACTCCGGCAACTTCGCGGTCGGGAAACCGAGTCTGACGACGACGCTGCGCGGCATCGCGAACGTCGTCGTCTCCGTGGAGACGCTGGGGTCGGCGATGCACTCCGGAATGTTCGGCGGGGCCGCCCCAGATGCACTCGCGGCGCTCATCTCGATGCTCGCGACCCTGCGTGACGAGCACGGCAACACCACCGTCGCCGGACTCGATGCCGACGCCCGGTGGCCGGGTGTGTCCTACCCTCCCGACCGATTCCGCAGCGATGCAACGGTTCTCGACGGGGTCGACCTGGTCGGATCGGGATCGGTGTCCGACATGGTGTGGGCGCGCCCGGCCGCGACGGTGCTCGGCATCGACTGCCCGCCGGTGGTCGGATCGTCGGCGGCGGTGCAGCCGCGTGCGCGGGCGCGCATCAACCTCCGCGTGCCACCGGGGATGGACCCGATGGTTGCGCAGGACGCGCTCGTCGAGCACCTCCGTCGCGTCGCACCCTGGAACTCACGGGTGTCCTTCGAGCGCGAGGCGGTGGGCGCGCCCTTCGTCGGATCCACCAGCGGTCCGGCGTACGACACGCTCACCGGCGCCCTGTCGACCGCCTACGACAGCGAGGTGCTGATCCAGGGGCAGGGTGGCTCGATCCCGTTGTGCAACGTTCTCCAGTCGCTGTTCCCCGACGCCGAGATCATGCTGTTCGGCGTCGAGGAACCGCGGTGCCTGATCCACGCACCCAACGAGAGCGTCGACCCGTCCGAGATCGAGCGGATCGCCCTGGCCGAGGCGCTCTTCCTGCGCGACTTCAGGTACCGCTGAAGCGGTGTAGCAGAGCTGTTTTGAGTTCCGGGCGGCTCGCGGCCACCAGGACGAACGCGGCTTCGCGGAACAACCGTTCGGTATCACTTCCGCGCACGACGCCGCGGCCGCCGTCCGCGGACACCAACGCGGCCGCGGCATCGAGCGCCAGAGCCGCGGCGTCGGCCCGGGCCGCCAGTAGTGCGGTGGCATCAGCCATCCCGGCGTCGAGCGCGGTTCGGACGACGTCGGCGCGCTCGCGCAGCGCCCGCCCCTCCCGGTGGTGGCCGCCGACATCGAGCAGTGCCGCACAGCGCCGCACCAGACCAAAGGGCAGGGTGCCGTTCAATCGGACGCCGACGTTCTGGGTCGCGAAGAACTCCGCGAGGCCCACGCGCGTGACCTCGCGATCGAACGGGACCATCAGACCGTCGACCCGGAGGGACACCGTGGTCGTCGCGGCGGCGGCGGACAGATCCACGGGTGTTGCCCGGACCGCTGCGGACGACCTGCCGCCGACCAGATCGGGCATGCGCAGGATCGCGGAGATGACGTCATCGGTCGCGGCGTCGCGCGCCGAGATCTGGAGCAGGTCGACGACACCCCAGCCGCTGACGAACGGCGCGTGCCCGTTCAGGAGCCAGCCGTCGTCGGTGCGCGTCGCGACCATCCGTGGTGGCGTGGGGACGACTCCGGCGTAGGCGACGCCCGCGCGTAGACGTCCGCTCACGGTCGCGTCGAGGAGTTCGCCACGTAGCTCGTCGTTGGTGCTCCGGGCGAGGGACAGGACGACGCCGTGGTGCTGGATCCAGGTGAAAGCGGTGGCGAGGCAACCACTGGTGAGCACTTCGAGGATCTCGGTGACCTCACCGAATTCGAGTCCCGGCCCGCCGGCCTCGACCGGCGCCGCGATGCCGTACAGGCCGGCGTCGGCCAGCGCTCGCCAGTGGGATTCGGGGACCGCTCCGGTGCGGTCCACCTCGCCGGCCGCCGGGAACAGGACCTCGTCGGCCACCCTGAGCGCTGCTGTTCGCAACTCGGCTCGTCGCTCGCCTCCGGCGTCCTGGGTGGTCACGACTCTCACAGTACGACGAGTGTCCGGGCCGGCAGGGAAGTTGGACGACTGACCGACTCCGCCGTCATGGCCGCTCACGGAAGTTCGCGTCGCGCAGCACAATCGCGGGACCGGGATCCTTGAAAGTGGGACCAAAGGCCCAAGACCGCAGGTGTGACCGTCGATAAACTCGTGTATCGGGTGGGAGCATTCTCTCGCGTGGAAGGAACCCAGGTGACCGCAGTCCTCAATGGTCGTGACGTTCAGTCGATACGTGTTGTGCCGGAATCGGTTTCGAGTGTAGTACGGTCGGACGTCCGGACGAGTGAGCGGTACCTGCGTGCCGCGGTCGCCGACCTCATCGAACAGAATTTTCGTGATCCCGACTTCAGTGTGGAGGTCGTCGCCCGGCACCTGCACGTGAGCCGCCGGCACCTGTACCGGGTGCTCGCCGGTGGCACCACGTCGCTCGCCGAGATGATCGCCGATCGACGCCTGGAGTGGGCGGAGGGGCTGCTCATGGGTCCGGGCAACCTGAAACTCGAGGCCGTCGCCCACGCGTCGGGATTCGCCTCGACGGCGACGATGCGCAACCGCTTCCGGTCGAAGTTCGGCTGCACCCCCGACGAGTTCCGCCGGATGGCGCCAGCGTCGGGACCGGACGCCGAGGCCGGCTGAAACAACTCCGGCGCAGACCTTTTCATGTCTGCGCCGGAGTCGCGTCATCGTATGGCGTTGACCGTCACACCGTGCAGAGCGGTGAATAGTCGCTGCGACCACCGGTGGTCGGCGAGACGAGGAACGCGCACGGGTTGTACCCGACCTTCTCGATCTCCTTGGTCAGGCGACGCAACTCCGAGTTGGGGACCACCTTGTCGCGCGACAGCAGGAATCCCGATCCGCGCGAGGGGTCCCCGACGACCGCGTACCGGTACGGCCCGGCGGGATCCGGCCCGTCTTCGAGGTAGGCGACGATGTAGTTCGGTGCGCCGCCCGGGTTGATGCTGCCCGGTGTCTGTGGGAACCGGACGCTCAGTTGGGCATTGGTCTGCGGGTCGACGACCGTCGCACGGCCGACGACGCCACCACGCATGCCGGTGGGCCCGGTGCAGCGGTTGTCGACGCCGATCGTCTTGGCGTCGATATAGGTGTAGGTCGCGCTGGTGTCCCGGGCGCAGGTGACCCCGAAGAAAGACGGCACGGTGGCGAGCTGCCACCACTTGCCGAGGTAGCGATCCACCTCGACCTTCGCCACGGGGGCCAGCGGTGCGGCTTGTGCCGGACCCGTCCCGGCGGCGAAGCCGACGCTGAGGAGGACGCCGGCGACAAGGGCTGCGAGGGACCGGGTGATGCGCATGGTGTTCCTTTCGGGCGGTTCGTCGTCGCGCCGCCCAGGTGGAGCAGCGTCACCAGACGATTCGGACCGCATGCGCGTCGTGGATTGGTTACCCCCGCAGCCCTCGTCTCAGCGAAGTGTCGTCACTGCGTCAGAGCGGTCGGTCACAGGTTGTATTCGTTGTTGGGGTTCCAGGTGGAGACAGCCCAGATCACGATCAGGTCCAGCACGATGATCAGGATGGCCCACGCCGGGTAGTAAGGAAGCCACAGGAACTGGGCGATGATCGACAGCGAGGCGATGATGATCGCAGAGATCCGCGCCCAGTCGGCGCCCACCGCGAGACCGCCGGCGACGAGGACCCCGACGATGCCGAGGATCAGGTGGATCCAGCCCCAGGTGGTGAGGTCGAACTCGAAGATGTAGTTCTGGCCGGCGACGAACAAATCGTCGTTCGCGATGGCCGAGATGCCCTGGAAGATCGAGACCAAGCCGGCCACGAAGAGCAGCGCGGCGGCCACGATCGCGATACCGAAGGCGAAACCCTGCTTGGCAGACGAGTTGGCCTGCTGATCGGGGGAAGCGCTCATGGTTGGCGTGTCCTTTCAGTGGTTGTACGCCGATTCCTTGGTCCCGACCGACGGCGCGGCAGCACTGGTACGGATGGACCACATCAAGGATGGGATGTGCGACGCTACTTCGCACGGGTTTCAGCCACACCGGGCACATCTTTGACCAGGCGATTTAGTAGTCGGCCGGGGCGGGGTATAAGCTATCGCAGGCTACACACGGGGTGTGGCGCAGCTTGGTAGCGCGCTTCGTTCGGGACGAAGAGGTCGTGGGTTCGAATCCCGCCACCCCGACGCAAGGTTGAGATTGCAGAAGAGACCCTGACCTGGAGAAATCCGGTCGGGGTCTCCTCGTCTCTGCGGGGTCACTCCGGTTCCTCGGCCGACGACGACCGGCCACCGATGTGGGCCAGGATGATCGGATCGTCGGTGACGACGCGGTCCACCTCCTCGCCACCGTCGCAGCGCAGCAGACCCAGGGTGATTCCATCCGGTCCGTGATGGACCACCCGCCACGACGCCCCCGAATCCTCCCAGCGCAGCAGGTCGTCGAGTGTCATCGGGACGGGCCGGTCACCGACGGGCTCAGCTGCCGCGCGAGGTCGAGGAGATCCGTCGCGTGGAAGTCGTTGTCCGGCGAGCCGGAATCATCCTTCTCGTCCCCGCCCCACTCGTCCGGCCGCTCGACGAAGGCCGTCCGCAGGCCGAAGGAGCGCGCGGCGTCGAGATCGCTCTGGTGGGTGGCCACCATCATCACCTCGGCGGGCTCCACCTCGAGCAGATCCGCCAGCCCGCAGTAGGTCTCGCGCGCAGGTTTGTAGTGCCGCCAGAGGTCGGACCCGCCGATCACGTCCCAGGGGAACGCGTTGTACCGGGCCATGTCGGTGAGCAGTGCGACAGTGCCGTTGCTCAGTGCGCAGACGATGTGATCGCGTTTGAGGAGTTGCAGACCCTCGACCGCGTCCGGCCAGGCCGGAATCGTCCGCCACGCACGGACGAGGGTGCGGGCCTGATCGTCGTCGAGTGTCAGTGCAAACAGCGAGGCGACGTCGTGCAGCGTCTCGGTCTGCAGGTCGTCGAGGCGACGCCACGGCAGTTCGCCGGATTCCACGCGAGCCAGGATCGGCGAGTACCGGCGTCGCCACTCCTTCGCGAACGCCGCTGCGTCGACCTCCGGTGCGATCGCGCCGACGGCGCCGGAGATCCCGGTGAACCAGTCGGTGACCGTCCCGAAGGTGTCGAACGCCAGGACCTTCACGCGGGGATGAAGGTCAACGCTCACATGGTCTCCCGGGCCAGCTGCGGGAGCGACTGGTCGGCGTCGTAGTCGGCATCACCGTGCGACACAGGTGTGAGGGTGAGCAGGCTGGCCTCGGGGCGGCAGCAGAAGCGTGCCGGGGCGTACGGGGACGTGCCCAGACCCGCACTCACGTGGAGCTTCATCGACGACCCCCAGCTCGACGGACCCTTGACCCGGGAGCGATCCAACTGGCAGTTCGTCACCAACGCGCCGAAGAACGGCAGGCAGAGCTGGCCGCCGTGCGTGTGTCCGGCCATCACGAGGTCGTAGCCGTCCGCGGCGAACCGGTCGAGGACCCGCGGTTCGGGGGAGTGGGTGAGTCCGAGCCGCAAGTGTGCCAGCGGGTTCGGGCGGCCCGCGATCGTCTCGTAGCGGTCTCGCTCGATGTGGGGATCGTCGACGCCGGCCGCGACGACCCGCACGCCGCTGACCTCCAGCTCGCGGACCGTGTGCGTCGCGTCGAGCCATCCACGCTCGGTGAACGCCGCACGCAGATCCTGCCACGGCAGGGGCTCGCCGTGCGTGCGCTGATGGTCCTTCTTGAAGTACTTGAACGGATTCTTCGGCTTGGGGCCGAAATAGTCGTTGGACCCGAAGACGAACAGGCCGGGCCGCGACAACAACCCACCGAGCGACTGGATGACCGACGGCACGGCCTGCGGGTGCGCGAGGTTGTCCCCGGTGTTGACGACAAGGTCGGGTTCGAGCGCCTCGAGCTCGGCGATCCACGCCTGCTTGAGGCGTTGGTTGGGCATCATGTGCAGGTCGCTGATGTGCAGGACACGTAACGGCGAGGCGCCCGGTTCGAGAACGGACAGCGTCGTGTGTCGCAACGCAAAGGCGTTGCGCTCGATCACCGTCGAGTAGAGCAGTCCGGCGGCGGCGAGTCCCGCCGCGCCGGCCAGAGCGCGCGCGGGTACCCCGGAACCGGACGGACCGAGGCGAGAGATGCCGAGGCGTGCGATGTCGAGTTCGGAGTGCTGCATCACCCCAGAATACGCATCCCCCACGACGATCCCGCCCCGGTTTCGTGAGCAGCGCGGGCGGGGCGTCGATTGTCTGATCGCGGGTCAGCCGGGTAGCTGGATCACCACCGGGCCGACACCGGGTACCACGACGGTGGTCTCGGTGGGGCCGCCCTCGTCACCGCCGGCGCGGCGGCCGTTGCTGACGTAGATCGTCACGGTGCTGCCGGGCATGGCCGAGTCGGACGGTGCGGTGAAGACCACGGTGCCCTGCGGGCGTCCGCTGTCCACGTCGAGCTCGCTGACCTTGAACCCGGCACCCTGCAGGCGCGATGTGGCCTCGCTGGCGGGCAGGCCGCTGACCTGCGGGATACGGCCCCGGTCGCTGCCGTTCCAGTACTCGCGGTCGATCGGGGGCAGGTTGACGGGGCCGAACTTCGTCGCCACCGGTTTGACGGCCTGGAACCAGGTGCGCGCCGGTTCCATGCCGCCGTAGAGGTCGCCGTCGTAGCAGGAGCGCAGCGGACTGCTGCAGACGCCCTGCGGGTTCGGGCCGTCGCTGTAGACGTACGCGGCGCCGGCGATCTGGTTGGTGAACCCGACGAATGCCGAGGAGCGGTGCGCTTCCGTCGTGCCGGTCTTACCCGACATCGGCAGCGTCCAGCCCGCGGAGCCCGCGGCACCGGCCGCGGTGCCGGCGCCCACGTCGTCCTTGCTCATGGCGTTGGCCAGCGAGTGTGCCAGGCCTTCGTCCACGACCTGCTCGCACGGAGGTGGCGTGAACGGCACCGCGGTCAGGGCGCGCCGGCCGTCCGGTCCGATGACGGGGTTGCCGTACTGGTCCCGCTTGATCTGGCTGATCGACTTGATCGGGTTGGGCGGGCACCAGGTGCCGCCCGACGCGATGGTGGCGGCGACGTTGGCGAGCTCGAGGCCGTTGAGCGGTAGCGGGCCGAGGGTGAAGGAGCCGAAGTTCCCGTCCTTGACGTACTGGGCCATGCTCTTCTCGCCGTAACCCGACGACCCGGGGATGGTGTACGAACGCAGGCCCAGGCGGACGGCCATGTCGACCGCCGGCTTGACGCCGACCTGCTGCAGCAGCTTCACGAAAGCGGTGTTCGGCGACTGTGCCAGGGCGTTCGTCACCGACATCGACGCCGGGTAGCGGCCGTCGTTCTTGACGCAGTACGCATTGGCCGGACATCCGTTGGCCCCGCCGCTGTTGCCCATGCCCTCGACGGCGATGGACCCGGGGACGGGGATGTTCGAGCCGGCGCCGAGACCCTTCTCCATTGCGGCGGCGACGGTGAAGATCTTGAACACCGAGCCGGCACCGTCGCCGACCATCGAGAAGGGTTGTGGCTGCATCGTCTCGCCGCGGTTGAGATCGAGACCGTAGTCGCGGCTCGACGCCATCGAGAGCACGTCGTGCGATTTCTTGCCCGGACGCAGGGTGCTCATCACGTCGGCGACGCCGTCGGCGGTCGGGCTGGCCTGACTCTTCACCGCCCGCACCGTGGACCGCTGGATCTCGGGGTCGAGCGTGGTCTGGATGATGTAGCCGCCGCGCAGGACCGAGTTGCGGGACATGCCGTTCTCGGCCAGGAACTGCAGGGCGTAGTCGCAGAAGAAGCCGTTGTTGTCGGCCGCGATGCAGCCCTGGGTCGGGGTCCGCGGACTCGGGAGCACGCCCAGGGGCGCCTCCTTGGCCGCGACGAGCTCGGCGCGTCGTTCCGGGAAGTTGTCGATCATCGTGTCCAGCACGATGTTCCGGCGCGCGAGGGAGGCTTCGGGGTTCGAGTACGGATTCAGCGCGGAGCTGGACTGCACCATGCCGGCCAGCAACGCGGCCTGCTCGACCCGCAGGTCCTTGGCGGGGATGCCGAAGTAGGTCTGCGCGGCGGCCTCGATGCCGTAGGCGTTGTTGCCGAACGGGACGACGTTCAGGTACCGCGTGACGATCTGCTTCTTCGCCTCCTGCTTGGCAGCGGCGTCGTCGAGGCCCTTGTCGCGTTTCGCCTGATCGATCAGGGTCTGCTCGAGGGTCAGCGCCATGCGCACCTCGCGGAGCTTGCGCGCGGGTGTGGTCTCGATCGCGGCCTGGCGGTCCGCCTCGGTCCGTGCGAGCACCAGGAGCTGATAGTTCTTGATGTACTGCTGGTCGAGCGTCGACGCACCCTGCTGGACCTCGCCCGACGATGAGTTCTTCAGCGCGGCACGGATGGTGCCCTTCCAGTCGACGCCGTCGTGTTCCAGGAACCGGCGGTCCTCGACGGAGATGATCGCCCGGATCATGTCGGGCGAGATGTCGTTGTAGCCGACCTGATACCGGTACTGGTCGAACAGCACCGCGATCGGCTTCCCGTCGACGTCGGTCATCGTGGTGACCTCCGGCAACGTGCCGTTGAGCAGTTCGGAGGACACGTTCTCGACAGCGGCCGCCGCCCGGTTGGAGACGACGCCGATTCCGCTGGCCACGGGGTAGAGCAGGCCGGCGACGAGAACTCCGGCCAGCAGGCTCGCCCACGCCAGCGACCACAGTTTCTTCGACATCACCCCGACAGGATACGTGCGTTGGTTCCGAACATCGTCCTGCCTCGCCCGCGGCATCGGCGCAGCGTGGTCCCGAGCCGACGGTCGGGGTGCCCGCGGGTCGCCGGGCGGAGGTGCCGGAGGCCGCCGTCCGCGGGCCGTCCGTTCGGGTGAGTTTGCACGGTTGTCCCACTTTGTTCGCTCCAGGGGTTGCGCCCCCAAGCACAGATCCCTAGATTGAGTGCAGAATGTGACTCACTTAACAGTTCGCTGCAAATGTGGCTTGAGCAGCGAGGTCGAGACGTTCTCGCAGCTACGCAGATACGACAGGTAGGGGTGGCGGATGGCGACAGCGGCAGTTTCCAACGAAGAGGATCGCTTGGCGTGGGTTGCTCAGGCGCGTTGCCGAGGGGGAGACCCTGATGATCTGTTCGTGCGGGGCGCGGCCCAGCGCAAAGCCGCCACGATCTGCCGCCACTGCCCGGTGCAGCTCGAATGCGGTGCCGATGCACTCGACAACCGCGTCGAGTTCGGCGTCTGGGGCGGACTGACCGAACGTCAGCGTCGCGCACTCCTCCGCCAGCACCCCGAGGTCACGTCCTGGTCGGCGTTCTTCGCCGCGCAGCGCCGGCGGCACCGCGACGCCGTCTGACCTCTTCTCCGCCGAGCCGTGTCGAGTTGTTTCGACACGGCTCGTCGCACGCTCCTCGCCTGCTCAACCAGCAGGAGGCGGCTCGTCGCACGCTCCTCGCCTGCTCAACCAGCAGGAGGCGGCTCGTCGCACGCTCCTCGCCTGCTCAACCAGCAGGGGGCGGTCTCGGCGCACGCCTCGCCTGCTCAACCAGCGGGTGACTGCTGGTCGCGCTCGGTGATCAGCCGCGGCCGGTGATCTGCTCGGCCACCGCGCGCAGGGCGGTCACATCGGCCACCTCGAACGGCAGCGCCGGGACCCCGACGATCGGCACCCGCGGGTGCGACGCCGTGAACCGTTGCAGCAGATGGAGTTCGCGCTTCCCGGTGGCGGCCCGATCCGCGTGAATCCGGAGTACACCGCGAGCCAGTTCGTCGTTGACCGATTCGAGGGCGACCAGCGCTGCCTCCTCGTGGATCGACGTCAGGTTCGGGTGGGTCCGGTTGAGGATCAGTCCGGCAAGCGGCATCGACTCCTCGGACAGGCGGTCGACGAAGAACGCGGCCTCCCGCAGGGCATCGGCTTCGGCCGCAGCCACCACCGCGAACTGGGTGCCCGGCTGTTTCAGCAGGGCATAGGTCTTCGCGGCGCGGTCCTGGAAGCCGCCGAACATCGAGTCCAGTGACTGCACGAAGGTCGCCACGTCGCGGAGCATCTCGCCGCCGATGATCGTCGAGACACCCCGCATGGCCAGGCTCATCGCGCCGGTCACCATCCGGCCGACGCCGCGACCGCCGCCGACCAGCACCTTCATCAGACGCCCGGACAGGAACGACCCCAACCGCTGCGGGGCGTCGAGGAAGTCCAGTGCGTTGCGCGACGGCGGGGTGTCGACGACGATCAGGTCCCAGTGGTCCTGCTCGAGAAGCTTGCCGAGCTTCTCCATCGCCATGTACTCCTGCGTCCCGGAGAACGACGAGGCGACCGTCTGATAGAAGGCGTTCTGCATGATCGCCTCGGCGCGTTCGGGAGTGGAGTACTCGAGCACCATCTCGTCGAACGTGCGCCGCATGTCGAGCATCATCGCGTCGAGCGTGCCCTTGCCGTCGATCGCGACCGGCTGCGGGTCGTTGGTGAGTTCGGACATCCCGAGCGACTGCGCCAGGCGCCGGGCCGGGTCGATCGTCAGCACGGCCACGGTCCGGCCCTGTTCGGCGGCGTACATCGCCATCGCGGCAGCAGTCGTTGTCTTGCCGACTCCGCCTGCGCCGCAACAGATCACGACGCGGGTCGCGGGGTCGGTGAGCACCGCGCCCATCTTGAGGTCGAGTGGCATCACGCACCCGCTTTCTGGAGGAGGTCGGCCAGCTCATAGATCGACCCCAGGTCGACGCCGTCACCGAGGGACGGCAGTTCGAGTGTCGGCATCTCCACCTCGTCGAGCTGCGCCTTGGCGATCTGCTGCGCCTGCAGGCGGGTCGCGTGCTCGATCGTCTCGGTGAGCAGGCCGGCCAGGTCCCCGTCGGCGAGCTTGAGTCCGGCGGCGGTGAGGCCGTCCTCGACACGCCCCGCGTCGACCCGACCTTCGGCGATCTCGTCGATCACCTCGGCGGGCAGGTGGGGTTCGCTGACGCGGTTGATGACGAGACTGCCGAGGTTGAGGTTCTTGCCCCGCAGTTCGTCGATCGCCTCGATCGTCTCCTGGATCGGCATCGCCTCGAGGAGCGTCACCAGGTGGATGATCGTCTCTTCCGAGTGGAGCAGGCGGACGACACCTTCGCTCTGGTTGCGGATCGGGCCGGTCTTGGCGAGGTCGGCCATGGCCTGGGTGACGTCGAGGAAATTGCCGATCCGGCCGGTCGGCGGCGCGTCGACGACCACCGCGTCGTACACGCGGTTGCCCTGCTTGTCGGTGTGGATGATGCGCTCTTTGATCTTGCCGGTGAGCAGGACGTCGCGGAGTCCGGGAGCGACCGTCGTCACGAAGTCGATCGCGCCGATCCGCTTCATCGCGCGGCCGGCGAAGCCGAGGTTGTAGAACATGTCGAGGTACTCGAGAAGGGCGTGCTCGATGTCGATGGCCAGCGCGGACACCTCGCCGCCGCCCTCGGCGGTCGCGATGCGGGTGTCGGTGGGTGGCAGCGGCGGGATGTCGAAGACCTGCGCGATGCCCTGGCGACCCTCGGTCTCGACGAGGAGGACCTTCTTGCCGTCGGCGGCGAGCGCGAGTGCGAGCGCCGCGGCGATCGTGGTCTTGCCGGTGCCGCCCTTGCCTGTCACGAAGTGCAGGCGAGCTCGCGCGGCGGCCGCCGGCCACTCGTTCTCGCGCGCGACGGAGGAGTTGTCTGTCACGCCGGAATCGAGCGCCTCACCCGACCCGGATCGTGAGCCCTGTTCGTTGGCCACCGCAACACCTTATCCATTGACCGTCGCCAGATAGGGTGAGTCCATGAGTGAAGTGACCGCGTGGGAATACGTGACCGTGCCGCTGCTGACGCACGCCACGAAGCAGATCCTCGATCAGTGGGGCGCAGACGGTTGGGAACTGGTTTCGGTTCTGCCCGGTCCCACCGGCGAGCAGCACGTCGCTTACCTGAAGCGACCGAAGGGCTGACCATGGCGACCACGTGGACCGATCGTCTGGCCGAACTGGGCATCGAACTCCCGTCGGTGGTGCCACCGGTGGCGAGCTACACCCCGGCCGTGCGCACCGGCAACCTCGTCTACACCTCGGGACAGCTGCCCATCGTCGACGGCGAACTGTCGGCGCGGGGCAAGGTCCATGAGGGCGCCGAAGGCGTCGTTCGGCCGGATGAGGCGACTGCGGCAGCTCGGGTCTGTGCGCTCAATGCCCTCGCCGCGATCCACGCGCTGGTCGGGATCGACTCGGTCGTCCGGGTGGTCAAGGTCGTGGGGTTCGTCTCGTCCGCACCGGGTTTCACCGGGCAGCCGGCGGTGATCAACGGGGCGTCGGACGTCCTCGGTGAGATCTTCGGCGACGCCGGCGTGCACGCCCGGTCCGCTGTCGGGGTCGCCGAACTCCCGCTCGGTGCACCGGTCGAGGTGGAACTGATCGTCGAAGTGGCCTGACGTCTCCGTTGGACGTCGCGCTGCTGATCGCGGCGGCCGCCGCGGCCGGGTGGGTCGACGCCGTGGTCGGCGGCGGTGGCCTCGTGCTGATCCCGGCGATGCTGATCGCCCAGCCGGGGTTGCC
>NZ_JAUZVK010000007.1:0-261841 GCF_031844505.1 Gordonia sp. AC31 | reverse complement strand
CAGCTTCCCAAGCTGAATACGCGGGTTCGATTCCCGTCATCGGCTCCACCATCACCGCAACTCGCGAGGCCCCCTGGTCCGGTGATCGACTAGCCGAAGAGAGCGACAGCGGTGCCGGCGATCAGCGGCACACTGAGCAGGACCAGGACGACTCCGTTGATCCATTCGGTGGTCACGCAGAACCGCCAAGAACTCACGGACCTGGGCGTTGGGGACGAAGTATCGCGCGGTGTGGGCGCCGGTCGAGAATCCGTCGATCCCGGCAGACCGCATGAGCATCGCTCCGCGGAAAGCGTGATAGCCGCTCGTCACCACCGCGACCGGTTCGGTCACTCCACGCTCGTCGAGCACACGCCTCGAGTACCGGAGGTTCTCCGCGGTGTCGGTGGATCGGTCCTCGAGTGCGATGGCATCACGATCGACGCCCTTCGAGACGAGGTACTCGGCCATCGCCGCGGCCTCCGACAGCCGCTCGTCGCCACCTCTGCCTCCGGAGCAGATGATCAGCGGGTCCAGGCCGGAAGGCCGGGCCAGATCATAGATCTCGCGACCGCGGTCGAGTCGTGACGCCAGCAGCGGACCGACGCGGGACCCGTCGAGCAGACCGGCACCCAGGACGATGATCGCGCCGACCTTCGCCCGTCGCGCCCGCCACCTGCTCCACCGGCCATACAGCCACGACCAGAGAAGCAGCGAGGCGAACACGAAACCCAGGTAGCCGGCCGGCATCCCCACCGCCAGGAGGAAGTTGAGCAGCGCGTTGCTCGTCGACACGTCGAACCATCCGACCATGATCCCGAGCAGGACAGCGAGCGCGTAACCGGACAGGAGTGCACCCAGGAGCGCCGACAGCAGGTTCGCGGGGCGGCGTCCCTCTCGGCGCAGAAGCGTCACGCCGTTGGCGATCAACGACACCCCGAGAATGAGGATGGCAAGCAGCGCAACGAGTCCGAGGGCCACGATGACCACCGCCGGCGCGAGAACCGAGCCGTCGTCGTCGACGACCCTGTCCACGGCCGCGATCACCGCGGCGAGCATCACGCCCGACAAGCCCGCGGTCAACAGGATGCCGGGGCTCAGACGACGTGGGTCCTGCCATGCAAGCACCGCGCTCGCGATGAGCAGCACTGCAGCAACTATCAGTACGCCCAGCACGAGCTCGATGGTGTCACATGTGTCGCGCAAGTCAGGACATCGGGAACCGAGCCCAGTCGTTCTACTCGATCTCGGCGTGCACGACTCGTTTCTCCCCACCCACTCCCGTACACGATCGAAAAGCGCACGCACGTGCAATCATCGAACGAGTTGGACCGACGCCACAGTCGGTCCCCGTCATCCCAGGACGCACACATGCATCTGCCCGCGATGAGAACTCCGATTCTGGTGCTGAGCATCGGCCTGCTCCTGAGTTGGCTGCTGCCGCCGCCCGCTCATGCGGCGCCCAACCGGGTCGATGCCACTCCGGCTGGACTGACCCTCGATGGACGCCAGTGGTGGCCATCCGGATTCGACGCCTACCAGCTGGCCACCGATTGGTCGGTGAATGCCGGTTGCGGAGCGATGGTTGATCTCGACGACTATTTCGCCGCCTTACCTCCGCATTCGCTCACTCGCTTCAATCTGTTCGCTCAACTGGCCGTGAACAAGTACACCCAGCAATTGGATTTCGGGCCGATGGATGCCGTCTTCGACGCCGCCGCGCGGCACGGTCAGATGGTCTTGCCTGTCCTCGCGGCCGCCGATGGCGCGTGCGAGAGCGGAGTTTTCAAGGAACGAGACTGGTACCGATCCGGCTGGCGAACCGTCGCCGGCGCGGGTGGACTCACGTTCGAGCAGTGGGTCAGGACGGCAGTGGGACGCTGGAAGAGCAGGTCGGCCCTGGCGGGATGGGAATTGGTGGGTGAACCCGAACCGTCCATCTGTGGCGATCAGTCGTGTGGATGGCAGCAGCGGTCGTGCCCGGTCGACGCCGCGCGCGTACTGCGGTCGTTTTTCGGCAGCGCAGGCGCGATGGTCACCCGACTGCACGGCGGGGCGGTGATCTGGTCCGGCTTCACCGGCGGTGGCCAGTGCGGCACCGCCGGGCCCGACTACCAGTACGTCGCCGGCTCCCCGTACGTGGACGTCCTGGACTATCACGACTACGGTGCGGACGGTGTCGCGCTCCCCGGGGATCAGTGGAACGGACTGGCCGAACGTCTACGCCAGGCACGCGTAGTCGGAAAACCCCTCGCGGTGAACGAGATCGGCCAGCATGCCGGCTCATGCGGTTCGACATCCGAGCGCGCCGACGACTTCCGGACCAAGGTCGCCGGTCAGCGGGCGGCCGGGACGGCAACCGCACTCTTCTGGGCATTCGTCCCGGACCCGAGGCACGACCAGTGCACCTACGACATCGGTCCCGGTGACCCGGTGCACGAACTGGTCTCCGAACTGACCAGCCTCGATTGAAGCTCAGCAATTGGGCAGCAGTGCAATACCCGGCCGACGGGCCGACCGGCCGTTAGACTCTGCCGATGTCCAGTCCCCTGGGGATCACCCCCGACGAGTCGCTGCGCAAGGGACTTCAGAGTCGTCACATCAGCATGCTCGCGCTCGGCGGTGCCATCGGCACCGGCTTGTTCGTCGCCTCGGGCGCCACCATCTCCGACGCGGGCCCGGGTGGCGCCATCCTGGCGTATCTGCTGATGGGCTGCATGGTCTTCTTCCTGATGCAGAGCCTCGGCGAGATGTCGGCGTACATCCCGTGCAGCAACCCGTTCGAGGAGTACGGAAAGCGCTTCGTGTCCAAGTCCTTCGGCTTCGCAGCCGGGTGGAACTACTGGCTCAACTGGTCGGTCACCTTGGCCGCCGAGTTGGTGGCCGCCGGGCTGATCATGAAGTACTGGGCACCCGACGTCCCGTCGTGGATCTGGTCGGTCGTGTTCCTGGCGGGTCTGCTGGCGCTGAACCTGTTCGCGGTCAAGGCGTTCGGCGAAGCCGAGTTCTGGTTCGCGGCGATCAAGGTCATCGCGGTGGTCGTCTTCCTCATCGTCGGCGTGCTGCTGATTCTCGGTGTCGTCGGCGACCGTCCGTCGCCGGGCTTCAGCAACTGGACGATCGACGACGCCCCGTTCGTGGACTTCCCGCTCGGCATGCTGTCGGTCTTCCTCATCGCCGGTTTCGCATTCCAGGGCACCGAGATGATCGCGGTCGCCGCCGGCGAGGCGGTCGAACCGAAGACGGCGATTCCGCGCGCCGTGCGCACCGTCTTCGTGCGCATCCTGCTGTTCTACATCGGCACCCTGACCGTCATCGCGTTCCTGATCCCGTACACCGACCCCAATCTGCTGAATGCGTCGGAGGAGAACATCGCGATCGCCCCGTTCACCCTCGTGTTCTCCGACGCGGGGATCGCGGTGGCGGCATCGATGATGAACGCCGTGATCCTGATCGCGATCCTGTCGGCGGGCAATGCGAGCCTGTTCGCGGCAACCCGCGCGTTGTACGGCCTGTCGGTGCAGGGGAACGCCCCACGTGTGTTCGCCTGGGTCACGCGATCAGGAGTGCCACTCCTCGCCGTGGCCGCGACGACGGCCATCGGCGCCCTCTGCTTCCTGGCGAGTCGGGTGGGTGACGGTCGCGCGTATGTCTGGCTGGTCACCGCCTCGTCGGTGGCGGGTTTCATCACGTGGATGGGTATCGCGTGGGCCCACTATCGTTTTCGTCGGGCGTGGCAGGCGCAGGGTCTGGACCTCGGCAGACTCCCCTACAAGGCCTGGCTCTACCCGGCCGGCCCGATCATCGCGTTGCTCATGTGTGTTGCAGTCATCGCGGGGCAGAATCTCCCGGCGATCCGCGACGGATCCGCGGGGAATCTCGAACTCTGGCTCACCGCCTACGGTGCACTGTTCGTGTTCCTCGCTCTGTGGTGGGGCCACAAGGTGATCACGCGCAGCCCGACCGTCGACCTGCTCACCGCCGATCTGTCACCCACATCAGCTGCGTCGGCGCATCGCGATCCGGATCCGGACCTCGTCGGCTGACGATCAGCCGACGAGCTCGGCGACGTGGTTCAACGAGTTACGCAGATGGTCGTCGGCGAACGGCGGGAACTCGATGTACTCCCGGATGTGAGCGGGCACGGCCGACCAGTCGTAAGTCAGGGTGAGCTCGGTGGACGCCTCCCCCACCGGCACCAGGTCGTAACGCCATGTCCAGCCGCCGAATTCGAGCTCCCCGGAGTCGTTGCGCTGCCCTGGTTGCCACGCTATCGTCGACCGCGGTTCGATCACCTCCACCCGGTTCTCCATCAGATAGTCACCATCCGGATGGTTGGAGTGGTACATGTTCATCCGGAAGACCTGGCCCACCTCCCGCAGCGGCGTCGTGTCGACTGCGTCCCGAACCCAGCCGGTGCCGTCGATGGCCTGGTGTGTGCGGGGGTCGGCGAGCGCCGCGAACACCTCGTCGGGCGTGGCGGAGATCGTGCGGCTGACGGCAACGTTCTCGTGCGTCATGGTGCTGGCCCTTTCGGGTCGGGTCCCCCGGATCGGGGATCGGACACAGAGGTGGACCCGAACCGGCGCCCGAACTCATCGGTGACCTTGTTTCCCACGAGTGCATGCCATCCTCGAATGATGGACCTGCGCCTGTGTCGCGCACGCTTCGCCGCCGCCCGGTCGGTCACGCTCGCCACCGTGTCACCCTCCAACGAGCCGCACCTGGTCCCCGTCGTGTGCGCACTCGACGACGACGTCATCTACACGTGCGTGGATCACAAGCCGAAACGAACCACCGCACTCCGTCGTCTCGCCAACATCGCGGAGAACCCCGCGGTGTCGCTCTTGGCTGACCTGTACTCCGACAGCTGGGATGAACTCTGGTGGGTGCGGGTCGACGGCCGAGCACACGTCGTCGACGCCGTTGAATCCGTCGGCAGTCACGGCATCGACACGCTGGCCGCGAAGTACCCGCAGTATCGACTCCGACGGCCCGATGGACCGGTGATCGTCGTGGAGTCTCTGACGTGGCACAGCTGGTCGGCCACCTCATAGGCACGAGGGCCCATCTCACGGCGACACCGAGGAGGCGATCGTCACCTTCGGTCGTTCTCGGGGAATGCGCCGAACCGGTCGCCTCGTTGCGACGATGGTCAACAACGTCGTCGAACAAGAGGTGCGGTTGTGAAGATCGGGATCATCGGAGCGGGATTCATCGGCGGGACGCTCACGCGTCGTCTGACATCGTTGGGACACGAGGTGCGGGTGGCGAACTCGCGCGACCCGGAGACGCTGGCCGAACTGGCCTCCGAGACCGGCGCCACCGCGGTATGGGCCGCCGACGCCGCGAAGGACGCCGACCTGGTGATCGTCAGCATCCCGCAGAAGAACACCCCCGACCTCGCGCCGGGCATCCTCGACGCCCGCAAGCCCGACGCCCCGGTGATCGAGACCAACAACTACTACCCCCAGCAGCGCGACGGCAAGATCGAGGCGATCGAAAACGGTACCCCCGAGAGCGTCTGGGTGTCGGAACTGCTCGGCGTCCCGGTGTACAAGGTGTTCAACGGGATCTACTGGAAGCACCTGCTGAACAAGGGCGTACCCGCGGGCACAGAGGGCCGTATCGCGCTGCCGATCGCCGGCGACGATACGGCGGGCAAGGAGATCGTGTTCCGCGTGGTCGACGAACTCGGGTTCGACCCGGTCGACGCCGGACCGCTCGCCGAGTCGTGGCGGCAACAGCCGGGAACGCCGGTGTACGGCAAGGATTTCGGCGTCGACGACACCCTCAAGGCGCTCGCCGAGGCGTCGCCGGAACGCACCGCTGAGTGGCGCGCCTGACGCACCCTCCCGAGGGGCGGCACGCCACGGCGTGGGGTCACCGGCGCTTCGGGCGACCGGGCCCCCGACGAGCACTCTTGCCGGGGATCTTCCCGGCCGCCTCGCGTGCCGCCCTCTTCGCCGCCGCCTTCTCCTTCGCCGACCGTTTGGGCGCCTCGTCGGTCCGCCCCCGCGACGACGTCGCCTTGCGGCCGCGCACGATGCCGATGAACTCATCGGCCAATTGAGTTGTGGGAGCAGGCCACAGGAGTCCGACGGACCCGGTCGGGGCGTCGGTGACCGGTCGATACACCAGGTCCTTGCGGTGATGCAGGCGCGCCAGCGACTGCGGCACGAGCAGTACGCCGACGCCGGCCGCAACGAGTTCGACTGCGTCACCGGTGGTATCGGGCCGATGGTCCACCGCCACACCCGGGCGCTCGGAAACGGCCAACGGCTCGTCCAGCGGCCACAGGAACTGCTCGTCGGCCAGATCAGCCAGGGTCATCTCGTCGCCGGCGGTCAGGGCGTGGCCCTTCGGCACCACGACGACCGTCGTCTCCTCGTACAGGTCGATCGTGTGATGTTCCCGCGCATCGCCGGACCGCAGGGCATCGGGCAATCTGGTGATCGCCATGTCGACGCGCCGCTCCCCGACCTCCTCGGCACAGTCCGCGACGTCGACGGCGACGAGTTCCAGCGGGACGTCGGGACGCCGCTCGGCCCAGATCCTGACCCACTTGCTCGGCGTGACCCCCGGAACGTACGCCAGTCGGAAGACAGGGGCCTCGCCCGCTGCGTGAACGTCGGGTGTGGTCACGCCCAAAGGCTACCGCCCGATACCCTCGTCGAATGAGCTCGCAGTCGATGAAGCCGGCCACCGCCGCCAAGAAGCTGGACGTGTACCTGCCGGCCACTCCTGCGGAGTTCCAGCAGGGCCCCATCACCCGGGCCGAACTCGCCGCCCTCCAGACCGACCCGCCGGAATGGCTCCGCACGCTTCGCGCCGACGGCCCGCACCCGAAGAATCTGGTCGCGGCGAAACTCGGCATCTCGAACTCGGGTCTGGTTCGCGGCGGCATCACCGAGGCACTCACGACGGCGCAGATCGACGACCTCCTCGCCGAGATGCCGGATTGGCTGGCCGCCGAACGCGCCACCCAGATCGAGGTCCGTCGCGAGGAGCGGCGCGTCAAGTCGCTGCATGCCGACCGACGACGCGCCCGCGAAGAGGGTGACACGGACCCGGAGAGTTAGTCCTCCGACCGGTCCGCAGCAGCACAACGGTATCCGCCCGACAGCGAATATCGCTTCACTGCAACGTCTCTCGGCTCTCGGCCGCCAGCCCTGTCAGATGCTCCCGGAGCACGCGCTGCGCGCGAGCCGGCGGATCCGTGTCGGCGAGGAGCAGGTGCATCGCCAGACCGTCGACAAGGGCGTGTACCGCGATCGCATGAGAGTCGAGATCGCGGCCGGCGCCGATCAGCCCGTGCTCGCCGAGGACGCCCAGCACCGTCCGACAGAGTGAACGCAAACCGTCGTGGGCCTCACGCGCAGCATCCGCGAGACCGGGATGTGCCACCGACTCGGTCACCATCGCGAGGTTGACGTGCATCTCGACGCGCCGCTCGTCGTCCAGCGGTAGGACCTCGGACAACACGGCTTCGGCCCAGCGGAGCGGATCGCGGATGCGGTCGTGCTCGCGGATGCGGAGCGCCACCCGTTCATAGATCAGGCGCATCGAGAACTCGAGCAGCTCTTCCTTGTCCGCGAACACGTGTCGAAGCGAGCCCACCGAGATGTTCGCCTCGGCCGCCACCTCGCGGACCGATACTCCGGATGCGCCTTCGCGCAACACGATCCGCCACAGGGCCTCGGCTATCTCGGCGCGTCGCCCGTCCCGGTCGATCAACTTGGGCATTGACCCATGCTAGTACACCCGTGCTACCTTGACTTCGAGTTTTGATAGCACGGTTGTGTCAGCAAAAAAGTGGCACAGAACGGAGACACGATGGCGACCCGACACGCGGCGTTGGACGTCCTGCGCGGCATCGCGATTCTGGGCACCCTCGCCACCAACATCTGGATCTTCACCAACCCGGAGGGGTTGATCGGCTACATCCAGGGCGCCTACCGGGCCACCGGCTCCTGGGCGGTGGCCGAGGACCTCCTGCAGCAGCTCGCCCAGGGCAAATTCCTCGGTCTGCTCACGATCATGTTCGGAATCGGGCTGGCCATCCAGCAGCGGTCGGCTGTTCGACGAGGCCGGCCCTGGCCGGGACGGTACTACTGGCGAGCCGCGCTGCTGTTCGTCGACGGCGTGATCAACTACTTCCTCTTCACCGAGTTCGACGTCCTCATGGGATACGCGGTCACCGGCCTCATCGTCGCCTACCTGCTGTCGATGCGACTGCGTCGCCAGTACGTAGCGATCGCGATCGCTGCGTCGACGCACCTGGCGCTGCTGGGGCTGCTGAGCTGGGCCCTTCTCGCCGCGCCCGCCGCATCGAGTCCGGGCGCCGGGCTGTCCCCGAACCCCTACGCAGACGGCAGCTTCGTCGACCTCGTCGCTTTTCGCGCCGAGAACTTCCTGATGTTCCGTGCCGAGGTCCTCTTCATCCTGCCGATGTCGATCGCGCTCTTCCTCATCGGCGCGGCCCTGCTGCGCGCCGGCGTCCTGGAACCGCGCGGCGTCCGGCTTCGGCGACGCCTGATGGCCGTCGGGCTGGGGATCGCCCTACCTCTCGACTTCGCCGTCGGACTGGCCGGTGGCGATGCCGGACTCGTCGTGGGGCGGTACGGGTTGGCGCCGGTCGTCGCACTGGGGTTGCTCGCATGGGTCGCCGGGTACTACGCCGACGGCCGCTCTCCCGGGCGGTGCGGCCGCGCGCTGACACCGGTCGGTCGAATGGCGTTGTCCTGCTACGTGTTACAGAACGCGATCGCGGGTGCCGTCTGTTACGGCTGGGGCCTGGGGCTCGCGCAACATCTCGACGGCTCGACGCTGGTCCCCGCCACGGTGTCCCTGTACCTGGGCATCGCCGTGGTGCTCATGCTGTTCTCCCGCTTCTGGCTCAGCCGGTTCGAGCGGGGCCCTCTCGAATGGCTGTGGCACCGAAGCTACGACCGCATCACCACTTCCGCCGACCGGCGAATGTCACCCGAACGAGTGGACTACCCGCGGTGACGGCTGCTCGACCGCAGGTCAGCGAGCTGACCGGGATGGGTTAGCCATCCCCGCCGCGGGGTACCCGACGCGCACCATCATCCGACCGAGGAGTGAGTCGTGGACACCGCCATCTGGATCATCATCGCCGTCGTCGTCGTGATCGTCATTCTTGCGCTCGTGTTGCTGCTTCTTCGTCAGCGAAAGGCACGCCGACGGGTTCAAGCCGAGGAGATCAGGCAGAACGCCACGCAACAGGTCTCGACCGTCCGCCACCGCGAGGCCGTCGCCGAGGAGGCCGACGCCCGGGCACGGAAAGCGCAGGCCGAAGCCGACGCCAAGGCCGCAGAGGCCAAGCGGCTGCAGGAACAGGCACGCCACCACCAGGGACACGCGGCCGAGTCGCGGCACGAGGTCGAAAGCGAGTTCGCCCGTGCGGACCGTCTCGACCCCGATGTCCGACGGAACGCGGATGGACGGGACACCGAGGGACAGGGCGCCGACGGGCGTGGTGCGGACGGGCGGGACGACCCGAACACCGCAGGCCGGCACGCCGGTCAGCCGTCGAACAACCCGATCGATCCGCGTCACCGCCCGGACGCCGATCCCCGCGGACACCAGACGCCGCCGAACGCCCGCTGACGAGACCCTCTCGCAAGCGACGCCGGCCACACCTGCAGCGCGGTGTGACGGAGCCCGCTCCCAAAAGTGGTACTCAGTCCCGAGTGTTAGTGGGTACCATTTCTCTCGTCATCTGCGCCGGGACCTTCGGGGGCCGGTCTTCCGCAGCACCAGAGGGGTCCACGCATGGCGTCGTTTCTGTTCAAGCTCGGAAGCTTCTGCTTTCGCCACAAATGGTCGGTGATCGCGGCCTGGCTGGCTGCGCTCATCGCGGTCGCCGGACTGGTCGGCGCACTCCAGCCCAAGTTCGCGCAGGACTTCAGCCTTCCCGGCACCGACTCGGGGGTTGCCACCGAACAGGTCGAGCAGTACTTCCCACAGGTCATGGCCCAGCAGGAACAGGCGTCGACGAGCATCCTCGTCGCTGCCGAGGACGGGCTGCAGAACCACACCACGCAGCTGAACGAACTCGCCGCGGCCCTCCGCGGACTCCCCGACGTGATCGAGCCGCAGACTGTCGTCAACCCGCTGACGGTTGCGGCCGCTGAACCAGCACTCGCAGCGCAGGTCGTCGGCGACAACGGTCGGGTCGGCCTCTTCCAGGTTCGCCAGGACATCCCGATCCTCGACCTCACCGTCGAGAACAAGGAAGAACTCGTCTCGATCCTGGACGAGTTCTCCGTCGACGGTCTGCAGGTGGAGGCAACCGGGTCGCTGATGCAGGTGATGGAAGCCGGCGGCACGGCCGAACTGCTCGGTTTCGCCGTCGCCTTCGTCGTGATGATCGTGGCGTTCGGAGCTCTCATCGCCGCCTTCATACCTCTCGTCACCGCGATCGTCAGTGTCGGCATCACCATCCTGCTGCTCACGCTGTCGGCCGAGGCTCTGTCGATCAACGAGTCCGCCACCGCCATCGTCACGATGCTCGGCATCGCCGTCTCCATCGACTACGCGCTGTTCATCGTGTCCCGGTACCGCGCGGAACTACTCCGCGGCGGCGCGCCATCAGACGCCATCGGCCGAGCCGTCGGCACAGCCGGGTCGGCGGTGGTTTTCGCCGGCCTCACCGTGATCGTGGCGGTGGTGGCCCTCATGGTGATCGGCATCCCGATCATCACTCAGATGGGCGCGGGTGCCGGCGTCGCCGTGTTCATCGCGGTGCTGGCTGCTCTGACCCTCATCCCCGCCATTCTCGGCGCGTTCGGGCGATTCGCCTTCCTACCTCGAATCCCCTGGATCAAGCACGCCGTGGAATCCGAGGACGACACTATGGGCGTCAAGGTCGGGCGCACCGTCGTCAAGTGGCCCATCCCGTTCATCGTGATCGGCCTGCTGGCGCTCGCGGCCGCGGCCATCCCGGCAACCAAGCTGGAACTCGGTCTGTCGCTGTCCAGCGAAGCCGAAGCACCCGCGCAGGAACTGCTGAGCCGCGGTTTCGGTGAGGGCATCAACGGCCCATTGCTCGTCGTCGTGCACGACGAGGACGGCGCGATCAACGCCCCGGCCGAGGAGACCGTGCGGCACATCGCAACCCTGAGTGATGTCGCCAACCCCGAGGGGCTCACCTGGACGGGCAACCGAGCAGGCGACACCGCGCTCATCATGGTCACCCCGGAGAGCGCGCCGTCGTCAGCCGCCACACACGACCTCATGGAGCAGATCCGCGCCTTTGCACCAACGGTCGAGAACCGTGGCGCGGAACTCCACGTCGGCGGTCAGACAGCCATCATGTCCGATCTCTCCCAGAAACTCGACGATGCACTCATCCCCTACCTGGTCGTGGTCGTCGGTCTCGCATTCCTGATCATGATCGGCGTCTTCCGGTCGCTCTGGGTCCCGCTCATCGGCACCCTCGGATTCGTCTTCTCGGTCCTGGCGACCTTCGGCGTCACCGTGGCGATCTTCCAGGAGGGCTGGCTGGGATTGATCACCCACACGCAGCCGATCATCTCCTTCCTACCGATCTTCCTCATCGGCGTGGTGTTCGGGCTCGCGATGGACTACCAGGTGTTCCTGGTGACCCGAATGCGCGAGGAGTTCATGCACGGCTTGTCGGCCAAGGAGGCGATCGTCGCCGGTTACCGGCACGGAGCCCGGGTGGTCACGTCGGCGGCGATCATCATGATCAGCGTCTTCGCGGCGTTCATGCTCTCCCCGGAGACGACCGCCAAGATGATGGGTTTCGCGCTGGCCGCGGCAGTGTTCTTCGACGCCTTCGTGATCCGCATGCTGGTCGTACCCGCGGCGATCGCGTTGCTCGGCGACCGGGCCTGGGGCCTCCCGCGCTGGCTCGACCGCTTCGTGATCAACTTCGACATCGAGGGCGAAGCAGTCCGCCATCGTGGGCTCGAGGAACCGGACGACACCAGGTCCCCGGTCCCGGCGAGTTGATAAGCCGCACAATCCTTCTGACAAGAAGTGAGCACGTATGGGCAACTGCCTGACTGTGCACGCCGGCTCCGACGCCCCGGAACCCGCACCGGGGCGTCGGATGGGCCTGCGTGAACAGAACAAACTGCGCACCCGCAACGCCATCCGGCAGGCGGCGATCACCCTGATCGCCGAGCAGGGGTACGCCAAGACCACCGTCGAGCAGATCGCCGAGGCCGCCGGCGTCTCACACACGACGTTCTTCCGCTACTTCCCGTCGAAGGAACAGGTGGTCGTCGGAGACGAGCACCTGCATGCCGAGGCGCACGCGATCGTCGAGTCCATGCCGCCCGGCCTCAGCCACTTCGATCTCATCCGGCGCCTGATGACCGAGCTGCACCGCCTGACGGTCGACGACCCCTGGGTCGGCAATCCGCTCCGCATGCAACTGATCCGCACCGAGCCGTTGCTGCAGAAGACCTTTCAGGTCGAGTCCGAGCGCATGATCTCGGACATGACCCAGCTCATCGCCGACTACTTACGGATCGCGCCCGACGACTTCCGGCTCAAGGTGTTCCTCGACGCGGTGGCCGGGGTGACCTTCCATCTGGCCACCGAGTTCGACGACAACCGGGAGATGCCCCAGCTCGAGACGACCCTGCGCGCGCTCGATCTGCTCGAGCAGGGGTTGCCGGTCGGGTCGACGCACCCGTCTGACCGTTCGTCCCGCGAACATTCCCTCTAGGATTCAGAGCGTGATCTCGGACAGCGTGGCCCGACCGCGAACGACAACCCGGCTTGCCTCGTCGCTCATCGCGCTCGCGGCGTCGGTCGCCGTCGCCCTCTCGCTCGCGGCATCGGCCCAGGCCGCGCCGGCCAAGCCGACCCCGACGCCCTTCCCGGTGACCGACATCGCGCGGCTCTACGCCTCGGACATCTCGTCGTATCCGGGCGGCGTGTACCTGCAACCGGTCGAGACCTTCACCGCCCTGCGCCGCGATCACCCCGAGGTGATGGCCCGCAATCTCGAGACGGCGGTCGCGATCAACCAGTCGGCGGCCGGCAACCCGGGACTGCAGCGCCGAGCGCTCGCCGACGCACACGACGATCCGCTCTGGACGATGTCCGATGCCTTCGGCGACCGGCTCGGACGGGATTTCCGGAACGCCCTCGCCGCCGATCGCCTCCCGAAGACCACGGCCCTCTTCAGCGACTACCTCGCCCGCGCCGGTGGGCTCGCGAACGCGACGCTCGTCGAGAAGTACGTGTTCGGGTACGAGCGGCCGTTCATCGTCGCACCCGAGCGGATCCGCAAGTACATGCGCGCCGGAGCCAGCGAATACGACGCGCTGGTCAGCAACCCGTCCTTCCCGTCCGGCCACACCAGCCTGTTCTTCTGGCGGGGCACCCTGTTCGCGTCGATGCTCCCGGAACTCGCGCCGCAGTTCCTCGCCCGTGCCTCGGAGGGTGGATATCACCGCATCGTGCTGGGCGTGCACTACCCGCTCGACGTGATCGGTGGAGCGATCGTCGGGCAGGCCGCCGCCGCCGATCGCTGGAACGACCCGCAGTTCCGCCGGCTCCTCGCCGCGTCTGCCACCGAGATCCGCAAGGAACTCGAATGGCGTTGCGGCGCAGCCCTCTCGGTGTGCATCGCGCGTGACACGCCCTACGCCACCGATGCCGCGGCCCAGACGATCTACGCCCAGCGCATGACCTACGGATTCGGACGCGTCTCGTCGCCGACACATCCGATGGTGGTGCCCCGACAGGCCGTCGAACTGATCGCCGGGGCGTACCCGCGACTGACCGACGAGCAGCGGCGTCAGGTCCTGGAACAGACCGCGTCGCCCGCGGGATATCCGCTCGACGACCAGCGTCCCGGCCGCGCCTCCTGGCAGCGCCTGGACCTCGTCCGTGCTTACACCGCCGACGTCACGGTCGGCCGCGACGGTCGGGTGACCGTCCACTGAGGACCGCCCTGACCTGCTGGTAACTGAATCGTTTGTCCCACTGCCCGTTGCGAACTCGTTCGTGACGGGCAGTGTCGTGCCATGTGGTCCACTGTGTGTCCAGTTTCGCCGAACAGCTTGACACCGGCGTAAGGGTATGGCTACTTTTCGAGTGGCCCACATCACATCCGACGTGGACTCACCGCCTTGACCAGGGCGGACGGTGCCGGAATCGCGGACCCAGACACAGCGCTGGGTCGATGAACTCAATCCTTCTAAGCCCCGCCGGGGCGATGTCGCCGTGCCCTCTCGCAGGGCGGTTCCGTCGTGCCCGGAGATCATCGGGAAAGGCAGTCGAAACATGCGTTGGTCGAATTCACGCAGGAGAGCCGGACGGTTGGCGGCGGTCGCCGTCGCCGCGGCGTGCATCTTCTCGGTCGTGTCGTGCAGCAGCGACGACGGCGGATCGTCGGACGGCTCCGCCGCGGATGCCAGCGGCACCAAGGCGTCGGGCGAGGCGATCAAGGTGGGGTTGTTCAACCCCACCAAGGGCCCCGCCACCCAGGGTGGCGTGACCACCGGCAAGGACGCCGCCCTGGACTACATCAACAACCAGATCGGCGGCATCGGGGGCCGGCCCGTCGAGATCGTCGACTGCGGAATCGACCAGACCGCACCGGAATCGACGGTGTCGTGCGCCAACCAGTTCGTCGAGGCCGGCGTGGTCGCCGCGATCGACGGCTACAATGCCGAATCCGCCTCCGCGGTGCCGATTCTCACCTCGGCCGGCATCCCGCTGGTCGGCCAGATCCCGTTCAACACCTCCACCGGCGCCTCGGCGGAGAACCGCGTGTACTTCGGTCCGCCACCCGCCGCGTTCCTCGTCGGTTTCATGCAGCAGCTCAAGGCCGCGAACAAGAACTCGCTGACGCTGGCGAATGCCGATCTCCCTCAGGCACATCAGGTCTTCGACGGTTTGATGAAGCCGCTCGGCGCCCAGCTCGGCATCGACGTCAAGTCGGTCTACTACCCGCCGACCGGCCCGAACTTCACCTCGCTGGCCACCACCCTGGCCGAGGGCAACCCCGCCGCGGCCGGCCTGATGACCTCACAGAACGACAACGTGTGCACCAAGCTCGCGCAGTCGCTGCGGTCGGTGAACTACGAGGGCACCATGTTCATGGCGGCCTGCACCGACTTCATCGACACCATGGGTGCGCAAGCGGTTGGCGCACAGACCTACTCACCGATCTGGCAGCCCCCGGCCATGGACTCCGCACCGGAGCCGGCCAAGGCGAATCTCGGGATCGCCCAGAAGTTCATCGACGAGCAGGGTGGCACCGGCGGTTTCTACGCCTACGGCACCTTCGCGACCCTCGCCGACTTCGCGATCACGCTCAACAACGCCAAGGTCACCGATTTCACCGGCCCGAACGTGCTCGGTGCGCTCAAGGCAGTCACCGACTACCAGTCGTTCATCGGCCCGAAGCTCAACTGCGGTAAGCCGACCACGCCGAACTGCACCACCGAGATGCTGCTGTTCGACGTCGTCGCCGAGAAGAAGACCGAACCCGCCACCGGCGGCTTCATCACCCCGCTTCCGGCTGCGCTGCAGCGCATCCCGGGCGCTTACTGACACGGGTCGCTGGTGTGGCGGGGTGGTCACCCACCCCGCCACACCCGGCTCTGCTCCCCGATCCGAACGCTCCGCATCCTCACACGCGCGTGAGATCCGTACGCGCCGAACGAATGAGTACGCCACATGGGCCAGTTCCTCCAGTTCGTCTTCCTCGGACTATCCGCCGGTGCCATCTATTCGGTGCTCGCGTCGTCCCTCGTGGGCATCTATGCCGCCACCGGCATCATCAACTTCGCGCAGGGCGCCATCGGCCTCTACTCGGTCTATCTCGTCGCCGCACTGCGCACCGACGGCAGTCTCGTCCTGCCCATCGGCACACTGAAACTCGGGAGTGAGTCCGACCCCACCTCGATGGAGTTGGCACTGGTCCTCGGCGTGCTCAGCGCGGTCGTCTGGGCCCTGCTCGCACACGTACTCATCTTCCGGCCGCTCCGCTCGGCCCCGGTGCTCGCCCAGGTCGTCGCCTCGGTGGGACTCATGCTCTTCATCCAGGCGCTCGTCCATCTCCGCTTCGAGACCGAGAACCTCTTCGCCGAGGCCATCCTGCCGGAGGACACCGTCGACATCGCCGGCGCGGTCGTCAACGTCTCGGACCTGATCCTGGCCGGCGTCGCCATCGCCATCTCACTGGTGCTGTGGGCCTACTTCCGGCTCACCACCCTGGGCGTCGCCACCCGCGCGGGCTCCGAAGACGAACTCGCCGCCCGACTGTCGGGTTACTCCCCGGACCGCCTCGCGGCGATCGTGTGGGCACTCACCGGTGCGGCAACCGGTCTCATCGTCGTCCTGGCGTCCTACACCATCGGACTCACCGAGACCAGCTACACCTTCTTCGTCATCCCGGCCCTGGCCGTCGCCCTCGTCGGCCGGCTCACCTCCTTCGGGATCGCCTGTGCCGCAGGTCTTGTCCTCGGCGCATTCCAGTCCACCATCACGTGGCTCACCACCAAGGACTGGTGGCCGGAATGGGCGCAGGCCGGCCTCGGTGACGCCGTTCCGTTCGTCATCGTCGTCATCGCCCTCTTCCTGCTCGGCGGTCGGATCCCGTCGCGCGGCTCGCTCGGCGAGGTGCGCATGCCCGCGGTCCGGATCCCCCGCATCCGGCTGATCCCGACCGTCGTCTGCATCGCGGTGGTCGTCGTGGCGATCCTCCTCACGTCCGGCAGCTGGCGGTTCGGCGTCGTCACCTCGGTGATCCTCAGCCTCATCGCATTGTCGTTGGTCCTGCTCACCGGTTACCTCGGCCAGATCTCGCTGGCCAGCATGGCCTTCGCCGGCGCGGCCGGGTTCGCCCTGTCGAAGCTGACGACCAACTGGGATGTGCCGTTCCCGTTCAGCATGATCTTCGCCGCCCTGATCGCGACCGGCCTCGGTGTCCTGGTGGGCGTGCCCGCACTCCGGATCCGCGGCGCCCAGCTGGCCGTCGTGACATTGGCCGCGGCCCTGGCCATCCAGAGCTTCGTCTTCAACAACCCGGCAATCACGTCCTTCGAGGGCAACCTCATCGCGGACCCGACGATCTTCGGCCTCGACCTCGGGGTGCGCGACGGCACCAACCTGGTCACGATCCGGTTCTCGCTGATGGTCCTGATCGTCGTTGCCATCGCGACTCTCGTGGTGCTGCGTTTCATGGGCGGCTCGACCGGCCGGGCCTTCCTGGCCGTCCGCTCCAACGAGCGCGCCGCGTCGTCGGTCGGGATCAACGTCGCCGCAACCAAATTGCTCGGCTTCGCACTGTCGGCGTTCCTGGCCGGCATCGGCGGTTGCCTCATCGGTTACAGCCGCGGACAACTGTCGGCCGGCTCGTTCACGGTGATGATCGGGCTGACGCTGCTCGCGATGACCTACGTCGGCGGCATCACGTCGTTCGCCGGTGCGGTCCTCGCCGGCATCATCGGACCGCTGGGCGTGGGTTACGTGTTCCTCAACCAAACCCTCGCTCTCGGTGAGTACTACGAGCTCTTCGCCGCCGGCAGCCTCCTGCTGATGGCGGTGCTGAATCCCGTCGGCGTCGCGGGGGCCATGTCGGAGCTCGGCGAGAAGCTACGCGCCCACCGGCACAAACCGTCCCCCCGTCCGGAAGCGCCCGGCGCGGCACAGAACGCACAGGAGGGTGCACATGTCTGAGTCGACACTCGAGAAGCCGGCCACGTCGACGACACTCCTCGAGACGGGCGGGCTGTCGGTCCGGTACGGCGGCGTCAGCGCCAACTCCGACATCGACATCTCGGTCTCGGCGGGCGAGATCGTCGGACTGATCGGACCCAACGGCGCGGGCAAGACCACGTTCGTCGACGCGGTCACCGGATTCACCAAGGCCACCGGCACGGTGTCGTTGCGCGGGGAGAGACTGGACAAGGCGAGCCCCCATCGTCGCCGCCGGGCCGGCATGGCCCGGACGTGGCAGGCGGGCGAACTGTTCACCGACCTCACCGTCGAGCAGAACCTGGCCGTGGCGGTCCAGCCGGTCGGCCTGCGGGCCATGCTCGCCGACGTCCTCAACGGTTCCCGTCCGCCCGCCGATGTCATCTCGTCGGCACTCGAACTCGTCGGCCTGGCCGATGCCGCCGACCAGTTCCCCGGCGAGCTGACCCTGGGACAGCAGAAACTTGTCGGTGTCGCGCGGGCGTTGGTCGGCGGGACGCAACTCGTCCTGCTGGACGAGCCGGCCGCCGGACTCGACACCCACGAGAGCCGCGACTTCGGGACCGAACTCCGCCGGATCGCGGCGACCGGTATCGGCATCCTGCTCATCGACCACGACATGTCGCTCGTCCTCGACGTGTGCGACCGCCTGTACGTGCTCGACTTCGGCCGGGTGATCGCCAGCGGGCCCCCGGCCGCCATCCAGGACGATCCGGCGGTCATCTCGGCCTACCTCGGCAGTCCCGAGGTGGACCCGGACGCCGCCCCGACCGGACCCGACCCGAAGGAAACGCGATGAGCGCGCACGCCGCCCCCGGCCAGGCGACACCGGACCCGACGACACCGGATTCGACGACCCCGGTGTTGACGATCGACGACGTCACCGTCGGTTACGGCGGGGTTCCCGCCGTCCGCGGTCTCAGCGCCGCCGTCCGTCCCGGCGAGATCCTCGCGCTGCTCGGTCCGAACGGGGCGGGCAAGACGACGAGTCTGCTCGCCGCGGTCGGTGCCCTCGGACTGATGTCGGGCACGGTGACCGCCCTCGGCGACCCCATCGACCGTCGCATCGAACGCAACGCGCGGCGCGGGATCACCCTGGTCCCCGACACCCGGGGCGTCTTCCACCGTCTGTCGGTGTCGGACAATCTCCGTCTCGCCAAGCGTCGTAACGGGCCCGACCTCGACACCGTCTACCAGTACTTCCCGAAGCTCAAGACGATGCGGGGCCGACGCTGCGGCAATCTCTCCGGCGGCGAACAGCAGATGCTCGCACTCGCCAAGGCGCTGCTGGCGGACCCGAAGGTCCTCCTCATCGACGAGCTGAGCCTGGGCCTGTCCCCGGTCGCGGTCCAGGACCTGCTGCCCCGGCTCCGGTCGATCGCCGACGAACACCAGATGGCTGTCGTCCTCGTCGAACAGCACATCGATCTCGCCCTCGGCATCGCCGACGCCGCCATCGTGCTCCATCACGGTCGGGTCGCGCTCTCGGCACCCGCGAGCGAACTCCGCAACCGGCGGGACATGGTCGAGGCGGCCTACTTCGGGCGCACCGTCGAGGACCGCGCCTCCTAGGGCCGCGCGGTCTGCAGGCGTACGGACGAGACGACGGAACCGGGACGACGTGGCCATCGGGGACGCAGACGATCCGGGGCGGACGGATGCCGGCGTCGCACGAGCGGCACGCAACACGCGCAACCGGCCCACCGACGACGAGTTGCTCGACGCCGCATGCGCAGTCATCGCCGAGGTCGGTGCCGAGCGCACCACGATGACCGCCATCGCCGAACGCGGCGGCACCACCCGGGTCACCCTCTACGCACACTTCGGGTCCCGCGACGAGCTGGTCAACCGGGTGATGACCCGCGAGCTCGACACGTTCACCTCGTTCATGTTCGAGGTGTACGACGCGAGTGAGGACATGCCGTACGGTGCCCGCGCCCGCTACTCGGTGCAGGCCCTGTTCGACTACGCCCGACGCCACCCGGCAGGTCTGCGTGTCCTCATCGGCCACCGGGAGGGCGGCAGTGACCGCCGGTTGTACGCCGCACTCGAACCCCGTATCGCCGCACGCCTACGCCAGAACTACGCCGAACGCGGCGCGCGGATCGCGGCCAGTGCCGACACCCTCGCGTCGCTCCTGCTGGGGATGAGCCTCGACGTCGCCCACCGCGCGCTGATCGTCGACGGCGCCGGCGTCGACGAGGCCTGCGACCTCGCGATCACCGCGACCCTCGCCGTGCTCCGCGACGTCCGCGCGGACCAGCTGCGCGCTCTCGACGAATCGCTCGGGCGGCGCTGAACCCGTGACCGGCGGTCGACACGGGCGCGCTCAGGACCGGGGCGGTCACCCCAGCCAGCGGCCGGCACGCCGGCTGTGGCCCGCCTTCGTCGCCGCGGGCAACCGGTCGTAGGCCCGGGCGAGGAAGTTCGACCGCGCATTGGCCTCGAAGACGTCCCGGTGGTCGCGAACGAACGTCCAGTACAGCCCGTCCCAGTCGGCGGTCCAGTCGCCGGGCGGTATGTCCGACATCTTCTTCAGATAGTTGCTGCCCGAGACGTAGGGCTTGGTGGTGATCGCCTCACCGGCCGCGAACTGACTCATCGCGTACACGTTGGGGACCATCACCCAGTCGTACGCGTCGACGAACATCTCCATGAACCACTCGTAGATCTGCTCTGGGTCGATGCGGAGCAGGCACATCGCGTTGCCCAGGACCATCAGTCTCTCGATGTGGTGGGCATACCCGTTGGCGAGAATCCGCCGGATGACGAAATCGACTGGTTCGAGCCCGGTCTCGGCGGTCCACCACCCGTCGGACAGCTTGCGATCGTGGCCCAGATGATTCCGGCTTCGGAGAACACGCCCGCGGGTCTCGTACGACGCCCGCATGTACTCCCGCCAGCCGATCAGCTGCCGCACGAACCCTTCGACGCTGGCCAGTGGGACGCGGTTACGTCCACCGGCCTCCAGCGCCCTTCTCAGCACCGTTCGCGGGCTCAGGAGCCCGGTGTTGAGTGCGGGCGTCAGCAACGAATGGAAGACGAACGGGTGCTCGGTGCTGATCGCATCCTCGTAGGGTCCGAACTCCGCGAACCGGTCGGCCAGGAACTGCTCGAGCATGGCCCGCGCCTCGTCGTGGGCGGTGGGCCAGGCGAAACCGTCGGCGTCGCCCGGGTTGTCGGGAAACTCGTCGGCCACCCAGGCGATCGCGGCGTCGACCTCGGTATGTCGCGCCGGCGGTGTCGGTTGCGGGACCTCACGGTTCTTCGGCAGTTTTTTCCGGTTCTCGGTGTCGAAGCTCCACCGACCGCCCGCCGGTTTGCCGTCGTCGTCGACGAGGATGCCGAGCCGTCGTCGCTGCCAGGTGTAGAACTGCTGCATCCGCGGTCGCTTGCCGGCGAAGAACTCGTGGATCTGCGAACGGGTGGTGAGGAAGTTCGGACTCTCGGCGATGTCGTCGGCCGCGAGTGGACACCCGGCGTGCTGGAAGGCCGCCAGCAGGTCGCCCGTCAGCCAGTCGTCGACGACGTCGTACAGGTGAACCGACGCCGGGGCCCGGCGGGACAGGTACTCCACGAGCTGGTCGTGACTGGACTCCTCCGCGTCGGTCTCGAGCACGTCGACCTCGAAACCCCGGTCCCGCAGCCGGTCTGCGAACCTGCGCATACTCGCCCGGTGCAGGACGAGTTTCTGCACGTGGAACCGGTACTGCCGGAACATCAGATCGTGTTCGACGAGGACGAAACGGGTGCCGGGCTCCGCGTCGAGGTGCGACTCGAACAACTGATGCGGCAGCACCACGCGGACGACATCGCCGGACGGACCTGACATCGGCTCTCCTCTCGCCGCCGCTACACGCTCCCGACTTGGACGGCCCTCTCAAGGGCCGGACAAGTCGACCCCAAGTTCGCACCAAGCGCCCGGCGACATCCTGTCGTTCATCACCCGAACACCACGATGAGCCGCCGAAACCGGGCACCCGCCCACTCCAGACGATAGGAACCACGATGTCGCGCAGCACCGCCAGCTATTCGCACCCCTCCGACGATCGGATTGCCGAGTCCGGCGGCGACGTGCCGTCCGTGGACAAGCCCCTCTGGCAGCTGGGCCGGCGTGCGGTGGTCATCGCCGCCTGCGTGGGCTTCTCCGCGCTCGCGGCCTGCAGCGTCAGCGTCGGCACGCAGTCGATCGAAGAGGCCTCCGACATCGACGTGGGCGAGTGCCTGCAGATCGGTGCCGAAGCCGGCGAAGGCAAAGTCGAGGCGACCAAGGCCGAGTGCGAGGGAACCGAGGGGCTCACCTTCTACGCGGCCGACAAGGTCAGCACGTCGGCGGAGTGCGGCACCCCCAACACGTCCGCGCTCACCTTCGGCGAAGGCGACCAGAAGCTCTGCCTCACACCCAACTTCGCCGTCGACACCTGCTACCAGATCCCGATCGGCGGCGGCAAACTCGCCGACTACCGCGAGGTCGCGTGCGACGCCTCCCCCGCGGAGAGCACCATCCTCGCCAAGACCGTCAGCCGCGGTGCGGACTCCCTCACCTGCACCGAGGACGAGACGAAATGGGCCTTCACACAGCCGCTGTCGGTCAGTTACTGCTTGACCGAGGACGTCACGGCCGCGAGCCGATTCGACGGCTGAGCGGCGGCCTGCGGGCCGGGCGCCGCGTCGACGAGGTCGTGGGTGACGCGGTAGTCCTCCCGCATCCGCGCCATGGCGACATCCCGTGCGCGGTAGTACTTCTCGACGCGTGCTCGTGCCCGGCGGGCGCCGCCGACCCGCTGCGCCGAATCCGCCACCGCGAGAACCGGTCCGACCCGTCTCAGCAGATGTTTGAACCGGCCGTCGGGGATGCCGAGCGCGTCGGCGTCGGCGTCACCGATGAATACCCGCTGCAGTCCGTGCATGGTCTTCGTGGCCAGCCGGCGTCGCAGGGCCTGCGGCCCCGGGAACACCGCGGCCAGTTCGGGCACCAGATAGTCGTCGGTCAACGCGACCACGAAATCCCGGTCGTCGGGACCCGGCCCCGGCGAGGTCAGCCGATAGAGCTCTTCGATCCGGACGTGGTCGGCCTCGCAGACCGGGTTGAGCTCGGGGCTCATCCCGACCACATGCCCCACGTACCGCCACAGGTGATAGATGTCGTCGAGCTCGCGGTCGGTGAACCGCACCCCCAACTTGTGCATCGCGTCGATCGCGATGTGCCCGAACTCGGCGATGGTGAACGCCATGTACGGCTGCGGGATCGGCACCCCCCACGCGGTCTCGTCCCAGTCTCCGCGCGTGAGCAGCATGGAACGGACATGCGCGTGGATCATCCGGACCCGCACCGTATACGCGAAACCGTCTCCGCCGCGGCGCATCCCGCCGGGCGTCAGTACCTGCCCCAGCCACTCACCGACCTCCACCGACCGCACCGCCGGCTGGGACACGTAACGCCCGGTGACCGCGAGTGGCTTGCCCGCGATCGTGTTTCCCGCCCCGCGGACCAGCGATGCCGCGCCGAGCACGATGCCCAGCGGTGCGGTGTTGACGACCAGCGCGTCGGCCGCGCGATTCATCCGATCATGATCGACCCAGTCGGGCTCGTCATCGAGGAACCCGAACAGCGCGCGCAACGAGTCGGTCGCGTCGTCGACCGAGTCGATGCCGTTCTTCAGCGCCGCCCGCAGCACTGTCGTGGTCGGGCCGCCGGGTTGCCGGTCGGCGGCCACGGCGTCGGCGAGCGGGTCGGCGATCCACATCTGATCGAGCCAGTCACGGCCGGCCGTCCCGAACCGCTGCACGGCGAGGTCGGTGTTCACGAGGTCGGCGGGTGCGCTCCGTTCCATGGATCCATGAGAACACGAGCAATCCTCACTTACTATTCACTTTTGATGGCATCGTCGACGACTTCCAAAACCACCGCATCGCAACGGCGCAAGGCACCCAAGCAGCAGCGCAGTCGTGAGATGAGGCAGCGCCTCCTCACGTCGGCGCTCACACTCCTGGAGCGTCGTCCCGGCCGACGGCCCACCACTGCCGAACTCGCCGACCACGCGCACGTCAGCATCGGGACGGTGTACCGCTACTTCGCCGACATGGACGCGATCGTGGAAGAACTGCGCCTCGCCGCCGTTTACGACATCACCGCCACCCTCGCGAGCGGGATCGGCCGGGCGATGGATCAGCAACCGGAGACCGCGATGGTCACGGTGGTCGAGACCCTCGTGTCGTCGTTCGAGTCACATGAGCCGGTCCTGCGCGCCTCGCTCGAGATCGGCGAACACGGCTTCGGCGAGGCCTGGGCCGAGGTCGAGGGACCGCTCCTCCCGCTGGCGCGGATCCTGCCGTCGCGGATGAGGCCCGACCTCGACGATCGGGCGATCGACGAACTGGTGTTCCTCACCATGGGTGCGACCGCGAGCCTGTGCCTGCGCATCGCCCTGCAACGACCCCGCGACGCCGACCGGACCTCGCTCATCGCGATGGCGGCACGAATGTTGTTGGCGGCGTTCGACTCGCCGCCGTCGGCCAGTGCTGGTCGAGTAAGTGCCGGCTGAGTCGGCGACTCAGAGGCTGCGCTGTTCCGCGTACTCCGCCATCGCCGTTCGCTCCGCCTCGTGTCTGGGGTAGAAGAAGAACACCACCGCCGCACCCACCACCACGATGGCGGCCGCCGCGCCGTAGGCGTTCCTGTCGCCCTGTACGAACGCGTCGCGGGCCGCGGCGATGATCTGATCGGCGTACTGCGGATAGCGTTCGGCCAGGACCTCGGCACTCGAGAACGACTTCGTCAGCGCGGCTTCGGTCTGTTCGGTGACCTGATCGGCCTGCGGCGAACCGGAGATGGTGTCCTGCAACTGCTTCGCGTAACCCGCGGTGAGGATCGCGCCGAGGGTGGACTGCAGGATCGCGCCACCGAGGTCGCGTTGCAGATCGGACATGCTCGACGCCATTCCCGCGCGCTGCACCGGCACCGAACCGGTCAGCGACTGCGACGCCGGGGTGCCGGCGAGACCGACGCCCACCCCGACGAGGACGTAGACCAGACCGACATGCCAGAAGTGGGCGTCCTCATCCCAGGTGAGCATCGCGAGCACCAGGCCGACGACGATGAAGGCGTAACCGGACAGCAGCGTGAACCGCGAACCCATGCTCTGCACGAGTTTGGCCGAGCGCGGGGCCACGACGATCATGGCGGCCGCGGCTGGCAGGATCGTGGCGCCGGCCGCCAGCGTCGAGTAGCCGAGCACGTTCTGCATGTACTGCTGGCCGATGAACATCGCGCCCATGAGCGTGCCGAACACGATGAGCCCGCCCACCGCCGCGACCCAGAAGGTGCGTCGGGCTGCGATCCGCAGGTCGAAGAGCGGAACCCGCACGCGCAGCTGCCGCCAGACGAAACCCGCCCCTGCCAGCAGCGCGATCGCGGCCAGGATGTAGACCTGCAGTCGCTGATCGGAGTTCGGGGCGAAGTTGATCGCCAGCACCAGCGAGCCCACCATCACGATGGACACGACGCCGCCCAGGTTGTCGACGACCGCCGCCTGGTCGCCGTTATCATCGGGCACCAACCGCCACGCCGCGATCAACGCGACGACGGCGAGCGGCAGGGTCACCAGAAACACCGAGTGCCAGGCCAGGATCTCGAGGAGCGCCCCGGACAGGACCGGTCCCAGCGCCGAGATCGCACCGCCGAACGCCGACCACGCGGCGATTGCCCGGACCCGTTTCGGCCCCGACCACAGTGCGGTGATCACCGCGAGGGTGGTCGGGAAGGCCAGGCCCGCGGCGATGCCGCCCACCAGACGAGCACCGAACAGGACCTCGACGTTGGGCGCGAATCCGGCGACGAGCGACGCCGGGATCGACAGGCACATGCCGATGACCAGCATCCGCTTGCGCCCGTGCCGATCTCCCAGCGCGCCGAAGTAGAGCACCGACGCCGCCAGGCCCAGCGAGTAGCCGACCGCGACGAGGTTCAACTGCGTCGAACTCGCGTCGAGCGCCTTGCCGATGTCGGGTAGCGCGACATTCGCCACCGCGAGATTGATGTTGGCCACCCCGGCGACCAGGATCAGCGCGACCAGGATCGCCTTCGCCCGCTTGGGAGCAGTCCCCGCCTCGACCTCGGCCGTTGTCGACGTCATCGGGGAATCGTACGTGCGCGAGCGCCATCGGGCCGGGGATCGGGACGCTCCGGCACGAAATGGTCACGCCGGCGTCGACTTCTGGTGGGGTACGAGGAATCCGTATGACGTCGTGCCCGGTTTCCGGGCACAGCGTCATACAGCTCGGATCAGATCAGAGGCAGACGCTGATGGTCACCGGCCCGATGGGGATGCCGAAGCAGATCGCCACCGAACCGACGGCCTGCACCGGTTGCACCGGCGCCGGCGCGGCGGAAGCGGCCGGCGCGGTGGCCAGACCGATCGCGCAGGCGGCACCGACAGCGGCCACCCCGACAGACGTGCGACGCATGATCCCGGACATGTTCATGAGCAGCTCCCCTCGAGCTCGAGTCCCCCCGGACAACCCTGCGGATGGGGTCAACACGCAGGTGATGGTGACTGAGGATTCTACGCCCCGGCGTCGGCGTCGTCCCCATCCCGAAGGGTCGAATCCGCGACGGGGTGTCACAGGCTGATGCGGAGACCGTCCCACTCGTGATCGTGCATGAAACCCTCCGCGAGCCCGACCCGGTACTTGAGGCAGCTGCGCAGGATGCCGGCATAGGCGAACGGGAGCATCAGCGCGGGCTTCTGGTCGCCCGGACTGCTGACGACATCGGACGCGCCGCGGAAGTCGCGGACGAAGTCGCGCAGGGTCCGGTCTTTGCGCGACGACGGACGCCACCCGTAGAGCAGCATGCCCAGCCCGATCATCTTGTCCACGCCCGACCCGGGCGTGATCGGTCCGTCGTCGGGATTCCAGGTCCCGAAGAACGCGCGATCGACGCCGTCCTCGGGCGTGAACATCATGATCCCGCTCGGGGCGCGCGGGTTGCACTCGATGCAGAACAGGTCGCCGCCACCGTTCCGGTCCTCGATGAAGTCGAAGCCGATCTGGCCGGTGAAGTTCACCCGGCGAACGAAATCGCTGACCCACCGGGCGATCCGCGGATGGTCCACGGACCGGAAGTTGAGGCACGAACTGCCGTCGATGGCGTAGTCGACCGGATAGGTGGCGTGGGCGTAGACGCGACCCTCGTGACAGACCGAGTACGTGCAGAAGTTGTTCCCCGAGGCCCACTCCTGTGCGATCCACGGGTTCTGCTCATCGTGTTCGAGCCAGGTGAGCGGATCGCCGGGAGTCACCTTGTGGACCTTCTGCGACCCCCGCGAATAGCAGTGTTTGAGCGCGAACGGCTTGGTGAAATCGAGCGATCCGACGTCCTCGGGTCCGGACACCCGCGCGAACTCGCGCGTCGGGATCCCGAGTTCGACGAGCAGCTCCTGGAAGTCGTACTTGTTGTGCAGGCGGTTCTCGGTGGTGAAATCGGAGAGGAACAGCCGACATTCGGGCGGGAACACCTCGGCGAGCATCGCGATGATGTCGGTCTCCTCGTGCACCGGGATCACCATGTCGACGTCGTTGTCGGCCACGATCCGGGCGAGGGCGAGACAGTATGCGAGCGGCTCGAACTTCGGCGGGGGCACGCGGTGAAAGTCGCTCACCGCGTTGGAGAATCGGCCGATCCCGACCGGGATGGAGTCCACGATGCTCACCCGGTGACCCGCCGCGGCCATGAGCCGCGCGAGTTCCAGGGTGAGGAACGATCTGCCGAATGTGATCAGTACATGGGTTTGTCCGGCGCTGTTCACCCGAGCGAGTGTAGTGCCGACGGGCCCTGCGCACGGAAGCCGGACGGCCTGCGAAAAAATCCGGTCGGGTCGGGAATATTCAGTACCGTCCTGTCGGTTCACCCTGTTAGCTTTTTGCACGATCGGCCGGTCCGTGTGCTTCGCTTCCGGTTGCGGAACAGCAGTTGCGGAGCAGCGCTGGTGCGGCCCGGGCCGATCGCGTGCGTACGCAGTCGGGGTGGTCGTCGGTCCGAGCCTGTCGAGGCTCATCCGGGCCGAGTTGGAGGAGGCATGCAGCTGTTCGTCATCGGCGTCATCGCCGCGTGCCTCGCCGCAGTCGCCTATGGAATGTCCACGGTCCTGCGCGCGCTCGGCGCCCGCCGCGTGGCCGAAGCCGCTGCCGACGAGGGCGAGGGCATCACCACCGAGAACGGCGCACCGACCCTCTCGTCCACGATGTCGACGCTGGTCGATCCGGCCTTCATCCTCGGCACGACACTGGTCGTCCTCGGCTTCGCGGGTGGCGCCCTCGCTGCCCGGTTCCTACCGCTGTTCCTCTCGCAGACCATCGTGTCGGCCAACCTGGTCATCACCGCCCTGCTCGGCACGATCATCCTCAACATCGCGCTGCACACCCGCGAATGGGTCGCCATCTGGCTGGTCGTGATGTCGCTCTGCCTGCTCGGCGTGGCGTCGTCCCATCACACCGGCGGCGGCGAAGAGGTCGGATTCCACTGGGGTCTGTTCGTCGCGACGCTCGCCCTCTGCGCTCTTGCTCTGGTGGGCGTCTACAACCTCGGTCCGGCGGGCGCCATCGTCGGCGGCGCATCGGCGGGTCTGCTGTTCGGCATCATCGCCATCGCCGTGCGCATCCTCGACGGAATCCAGCCGTTCGATCCCGTGGCGCTGCTGACCGATCCGGCCGCCTGGACCATCGCCGCCGCGGGCGCGGTGGGCTTCTACGTCCAGACCGTCGCCCTGCAGCTCGGCGCGGTGAACGGGGTGACCGCGGTGCTCGTGGTCGGCGAGACGGCCGGCCCGAGCCTGGTCGGGGTCGTCTTCCTCGATGACACGGCCAAACCCGGACTGGGCTGGCTGGCCATCCTCGGTTTCGTCGGCGCGGTCATCGGTGCCGTGCTGGTCGCCTGGTACGGCTCGGTCGACCCGGATCACCTCGGCGAGGCGCCGCCGATGAAGGGCGGGTGGCGCCGTGGCCGGGAGGAACCCACGTCCGACGAGGAGCGCGGAGCGTCCGCGGCAGACGCCGACCCCGACGTCGCGGAAACCGATCTGTGGACCACCGACGACCCCGTCTTCGACAGCCGGGACTCCCGGCGCACCTGACGCTCCCGCTCTCGTCATCGCAGGTGGTTGACACCCGCCCCGCTGATGGAGAGGGTGGGTTGATGACATCGACCAGCACGGGCTCCGCTGCCCGGCTCGCCTACGAAACCCTCGAACCCTTCCACATTCTGGCCTACTTCAATCCGGGACTGAAAGGCGCGCAGGCGGACACCGGGCTCGATCCCTACGCCTTCTACGTCGGTGCGCGGGGCGCGCCGTTCGGTCCGTGCGCGGCCTCGGTCGTCGCCTCCGCCTTCTACAACTTCAACCACGAACTCATCGCGAAGGGCTGGGCGGCCGCCGTCGACGCCGGGCTCGACCGGGTCCACGAACGACGCAATCAGATGCTCGACGACTCGCTGCGAGAGATCCTGGGCGAGTCCATCGACGACGCCGTCCTCGACGAACTCGCCTCCGCCTATTACGATCTGGCGGCCCGGCTCCCGCTCGGCGGCCGCCCGCTCGCTGCCGCGTGGTCGACGGCCCCGCGACCGGACACCGCGCGCCTACGTCTGTGGCACGCCATCGCGATTCTCCGAGAGTGGCGCGGGGACAACCACATCGCGGCGCTCGCGCTCAACGGCCTGAACGGCTTCGACGCGGCCGTCTTCCACGAGTCGCAGCTTCCCGACCCCACGGTTCGTCGTCGTACCCTGGGCAAGCGCATCGTGCTGATGACCCGCGGCTGGTCCGAACAGGACTGGCAGGACAGCGTCGATCGCCTGGTCGACGCCGGGCTGGCCGAGCGCGTTGAGGACGGGCACCGTCTCACCGCTTCCGGCGCGGCGACCTACGACGACATCGAGGCCACCACCGATGCTGTCGGAGAAGCCATCTGGGCCGGCACCGACGACCTCCTCACTCGGACGAGACCGGTCGTGAAAGCCGTCATCGATGCCGGAATCCTGCCGGGAACGAGGACGAAGTGAGCGCGCCCGCCGGCGGCTTCGAGGACCTGCGGGCGATCGAGAGCCTCAAGTATCGCTACCTGCGATCTCTCGACACCAAGGACTGGACGGCGTTCGAGTCGACGCTCACCGAGGACGTCACCGGTAACTACGGTGAGAGTCTGGCCTTCTCGAATCGGAACGAGCTGGTCGGATACATGCGCGAGAACGTCGGTCCCGCAGTCATCACCGAACATCGTGTCGCACACCCGGAGATCGAGATCGACGGGGACACCGCACGCGGACGCTGGTACCTGCACGACCGGGTCATCGTCGCCGAGTTCTCCTTCATGCTCATCGGGGCGGCGTTCTACGACGACACCTACCGCCGCACCGCAGACGGATGGCGGATCAGCAGTACCGGTTATGACCGCACGTACGAGGCCACCGTCGGGCTCGCCGACGTGCCGAGCTTCGCACTGAAGGTCGGTCCCGCAGTGCAGGTCTGAGCCTGCCCATGCGCGCCCGCATCTTCGCCGACCGCCGCGAGGCGGGTCGGTTGCTGGGTGCGCGGGTCGTCGAAGTCCGGTACGGCGTCGGCATTCCGGAGGCCGGTACAACAGAACCTGTTGTCCTGGGACTCGCGCGCGGCGGGGTTCCGGTCGCCCGCGAGGTCGCCGACGCCATCGCGGCGTCGACAGGCAGGTGCGCGATGGACGTGCTGGTGGTGCGCAAGATCGGGGCGCCCGGCCACGAGGAGTTCGCCATGGGCGCGCTCACCGCGCACCACCTGGTGGTCAACGACGACATACCGCGTCGACTCGAAGTGTCCCGCAGCGAGTTCGACGAGGCCGCCGATCGACAGCGGCGCATCCTCGACGACCGCGAACGACGTTACCGCGGCGGACGTCCCGGCACCGAGCTCGGCGGCCGGACGGTCATCCTGGTCGACGACGGTCTCGCCACCGGGTCGAGCATGGCCGTCGCGGTCGACTCCGTCCGGTCCGCCGGCGCCACCCACGTGGTGGTGGCGGTACCCACGGCACCCTCCGATTCGATTCAGCGACTGCGGGATCGGGGCGCCGACGACGTGATCGTCCTCGTGACGCCGGAACCGTTCCGGGCCGTCGGCCTGTCCTACGGCGACTTCACTCAGGTGGACGACGACGAGGTGATCGCGGCCCTCAGCCGGCCGAGCGACTGAGCCGTCGAGGACCGCACCGGAAACCACCCGTCCGAGCGGCACCGGCGAGCTGTCGTCGACTGTCCGTTTCCTACGGGTGGTTTTCAGCCGGGCTTTCGCTGGTCTTTGAGGAGTAGCTCAGCAAGCTCGGCACGGTCACCCACATCCAGCTTGGTGTAGGCGCGGAACAGATGACCTTCGACGGTGCGGACCGAGACGGTGAGTCGCTGCGCGATGTCCTTGTTGGACAGGCCCGCCGCAGCGAGGTTGGCGATCTCCCGCTCGCGCGACGTCAACGGCAACGGTTGCGCGGCCGAGATCAGCGCCGGCGTCCGCAGGCCACCGCACTGCGACGCGAGTCGGTTCGCCACCGCGGCCGACGCCACGGTCGCGGACCGTCTGCCCGCCGCGTCGTGCAGGACACTGGCCTGCGCGGCCGCGTCCGCGGCGGACAGGCACACCCCGGAGTCCTCGAACGCCGTCGAGCACAGATCGAGTTCGACCGCATCACCGTCGCGGAGGGCCGCGGCGTGGCGCGCGTACAGATCCGAGAGCGGACCGTCGACGCGCTCGGCCAGTTCGGTGAGCCGGTCGGCGACGCCGCCGTCCCCGAACCGGGCGGCGGTGTGCAGGGCCTCGGCCTCCACCGCGAACTGACCGGCGGCACGGGCGGATGTGGCCGCGGAGTGCGCGAGTTCGACGGCGGGCGTGACGGTTCCGGCGGCCGCCGACTGCCAGGCCGCCGCGATGGCGAGCATGGGCCCGAAGACGGCCACATGCTTGCCGGAACGTTTCCGCGCCTTGGCCAGCGCGGCCGCGGCACGATCGGCCTGTCCCAGCGCACTCAGGGCCTGCACCAGGAAGATGTGGGCCGGGAAGTTCCACGACTCGGAGAACCGGCCACTGTCGAGGATGGCGAGGGTCTGCTCCATCCGCCGGGTCACCGAGGCGCACGATCCGCGGGCGAGTTCGACTGCGGCGACGAGTATTCCGGACATCGCCCAGCCCAGGTACTGCGCGGTCTGCGCGGCGGACACGAAACGCCCCGCGGCACCGTCCGCGTCGTCGAGTCGGCCGGTGAGGGTCAGCGCGAGGGTCTCGCCGAAACCGGTGGGGAACCGGAGCAATCCGTCCACCTCGACCTCGCGCGAGTGTTCGGCCAGCGCCCCGACCTCCGCTCCCCGACCGGCGACCGCACGGGCGAGGCTGCCACCGAAGACCGCCCACTCCACCGCCCACGGCAGCGCCCTGGATTCGGCGAGGACGGTGTCGGACAGCGTGATCGCCTCGTCGATCCGGTTCTCGAAGAGGGCGCACGCCGAGGCGATTCCGGTGACGATCGGCGTGAGTGCCGGGTGGGTGACCCGCTCGGTCAGCAACCGCAGGATCTCGTCGGCCCGATCAGCGTCGCCCAGAGCCCAGAACGTGTTGCCGATGATCGAATTGCCCCACAGCACGAGTCGACCCTCGTCGAGATCGTCGGGCGAGAAGCGGGACAGGATGTCCCGCGCCTCGTCCGGATGCCCCTGCCACATGACCGCCCGCGCGAGCAACTCGGCCTCCTCGAGTCCACCGCCCTCGTCGAGCGCCGCCCGCGCGAATCGTTCGCCGAGCGGCGTCTGCGCGAGGTTCAGGGCATCGCGTGCGGCGGTCCGTACCAGCGCGAGGTCGATCTCCACGTCGCTCTCGATCGCGAGATCGGCGAGCCGAATCCGCTCGGCCGGGGTGTTCGTGGGCCGTGACTGCAACGCCTCGACGAGCCGGCCGCGCAGCCGCCGCGACGACACGAGACCCAGGCGGCGCCGGATCACCTCACCGAACAGCGGATGGTGGAAGGCGACGTCGAGACGCCGCCCGTCGCGGGTGATGCGCACCAGCCCGGCGATCTCCGCCTCTTCGACGGCTTCTTCGCCGGCGAGCTCGGCGAGGACGTCGATGTCGAGGGGTTCGCACAGACTGAGGTATTTGAGGGCCCCGAGAACCGGCGCGTCGAGTTGCTCGATCCGCCCCTCGAGCAGCGATGCGAGCTCCGAGGTGATGGCGGCGCGTCCGCGTAGCTGCCACACGCCGTTGACCTGCCGCAGCGTGTCGGCCTGCCGCGCACCGTCGACGAGATGCCGTAGGAACAGGGCGTTCCCACCGGAGGCCTCCCACATGAGATCGGCCGAATGCTCCTCGAGCTGCCCGCCGAGCACCGACTCGATGAGGTCGACGCTCTGCTCTTTGGTGAACGGCGACAACGTGATCCGCGTGAGGTGATTGTCCTTCCACAGCGAGGTCACCGCATCCGGGACGGTCTCGCCGCTGCGGACCGTCGCGACGATGTGCACCGCACGGTCGATCGCGAGCTGATGCAGCAGTGTCGCCGACAGTTCGTCGAGCAGGTGGGCGTCGTCGACCCCGATCACGACATCGCCGTCGGCGAGGAGCGATTCACGGGCCGCCGCAAGGTAGGTGACCGGATCGCTCGACGTCGCCGGACCGACGAGATGCGCGAACACACCGAGCGGGATCGAGCGCGCGGACTCGGTGCCCGCCACCCAGCGCACCCCGGTCGGCAACTCGGCGGTGACGTGCCGGGCGAGGGTCGTCTTGCCCACGCCCGAGTCACCGGTCAGGACCACCCCACAGCCGGTCGTCTCACCCCTGAGGGCCGCCTGGATCGTGCGGAACTCCCGATCGCGCTCGACGAGCGGCCAATTCGTGGACATAACCGCGAATTCTAGTCTGCTGGGCCCTACAATGGGCCGCCCGGAAGCACCAATGTGGTCCGACCGGATGGCCCTGTCGACACGCGGCCAATCCCGGATTTGACATCGGCGGAAGAAAATCCGCGAACTACGCATCCCGGGCATTGGTCACGGCCACTGCCGCCGCCAGCAACACGATCGTGAAGCCCGCGAAGTAGGCCAACGAACCGTAGGCGTTCCAGTGGAACGTGTCGCTCCCGCCGGCGAGGAAGTTCCACCCGTTCAGGAACGGCAAGAACGACACGATGTGCTCGCCCACCCGCGGGAGCACCGACACGATGCGCTCGAGGGCCAGCATCCAGACGAGCACGATCGCCACCGCACCGGCCGAATGCCGCACCAACGCACCCACCGCGAGGCCGATCAGCGCGCACAGCATCGCGAAAACCGGCGTCCCCCAGAGATGCCGGACGGTCTCGGGTCCGGTCAGCGAGACTCCGACGCCGGCGAGCACCTGCGCCGCCACGACCGCGACGACGGACACGATGGCCACCACCGCGAACGAGAGTCCGCCGAACACGACCGCTTTCGCGAGGAGGACCTGTGGCCGACGCGGGATCGCCGCGAACGTCGGTCGGATCGTGCCGAAGCGATATTCGGTGGTGACGCCCAGGATCGCCATGATCGCGAGCACCGCGACCCCGAACTGGTTGACGCCGAGCAGGAAGTCGTCGGTCAGGGTGTCGGTCTCACCGGGACTGCCGTAGGAACCGCCGGCGATGGCGCCGAGCAGCACCGCGAAGCCCAGGCCCAGCACCACGACGACGCCGAGGCACCAGTACGGCGACCGGGTGCTGGCGAGTTTGATCCGTTCGGCGTTGATCGCGGCGATCACCGGTTCACTCCCCCGTGGTTCCCGACGGCCCGGTTGTGGGCGTCGGGGTCGTGGACGGCGCGGTTGTCGACGGCGGTGTAGTCGACGGCGTGCGCCGTCATCGACATGAAGACCTCTTCCAGTGACGCCGACTCGGCGGCGAGTTCGTGCAGGGTGATGCCCGCGGCGGCGGCGAGGTCGCCGACCCGATCGGTCGTGGTGTCCGGCACGCGCATCACCGGGCGCCCGTGGGCATCCGGGTCACCCGGCGCGGGATTCAGCCCCGCCGACGCGAGCGCGGCATGCAACTGTTCGAGCTGCGGGCCGCGCACCCGCACCGACTGCCGTGCCCGCCCGGTGAACTCCGCCACCGAACAGTCGGCGATCAGCCGGCCCCGCCCGATGACGACGAGATGGTCTGCGGTGAGCGACATCTCGGTGAGCAGATGGCTCGACACCAACACCGTCCGCCCCTCCGCGGCGAGCTTGCGCATGAACCCGCGGATCCACACGATGCCCTCCGGGTCGAGGCCGTTGACCGGCTCGTCGAACAGCAGTGTGTGCGGGTCGCCGATCAGGGCACCCGCCAGCCCGAGCCGCTGCGACATACCGAGCGAGAAGCCGCCGGCGCGCTTCTTGGCCACCGAGGTGAGCCCGACCGTCTCGAGCACCTCGTCGACGCGGGCGGCCGGGATCCGGTTGCTCGCCGCGAGCCACCGCAAGTGGGACCGCGCACTGCGATTGGGATGCACCCACCGGGCGTCGAGCAGCGCACCGACCTGCCGCAGCGGATGCTCGAGGTCCCGGTAGCGCTGCCCGTTGATCGTCGCCGTGCCCGATGTCGAACGGTCGAGTCCGAGCATCATCCGCATGGTCGTCGACTTACCCGCACCGTTGGGGCCCAGGAAACCGGTGACCCGTCCCGGCCCCACCTCGAAGGTGAGGTCGTCGACCGCGCGTTGACCGCCGAAGTCCTTCGTCAGATTCGCTACCTGCAACACGACTCGACCATAGCCGCCGAACCCCGAGCGGCCCGGTCTGTCATTCGGACGGCCTGCCGCGGGACCGCGGGTCAGTCCCGGTCGCGCCCGGGTGAGGACGCGTGCGCCCAGAAACGCTTGGGGATCCGGCCCGCACGCGCGGCCAGGCGGCCCGCGGTCACCGCGTGCCGCATCGCCGTCGCCATCAGTTCAGGGTTCTCCGCCCGGGTCACGGCGGTGGCCAGAAGCACGCCGTCGCAACCGAGTTCCATCGCCAGGGCCGCGTCGCTCGCCGTGCCGATGCCCGCGTCGAGAATGACCGGCAGCGGGTCGTCGAAGCGGGTGTGGCAGTCGTCGACGATCATCTCGATGTTGTGCGGGTTGAGGATTCCGAGTCCGGTCCCGATGGGCGATCCGAGGGGCATCACCGCCGCCACCCCGAGATCGGCGAGTCGCGCGGCCAGGACCGGATCGTCGTTGGTGTAGGCCAGCACGACGAAACCGTCGGCCACCAGTGCGGCCGCGGCGTCGACGAGTTCGATGGCGTCGGGCATCAGGGTGCGTTCGTCGGCGACCACCTCGAGCTTCACCCAGTCGGTCTCGAACGCCTCGCGCGCCAGCTGGGCGGTCAGGACCGCCTCGGCGGTGGTGTGACAGCCCGCGGTGTTGGGCAGGACGGCGATGTCGAGCCGGCGCAGCAGATCGAAGACCCCGGTGCCCGAGGCCGCGTCGACGCGCCGAACCGCGACGGTGGTCAGCTCGGTCCCCGACGCGACCAGCGCGCGTTCCAGGGTCGCGAGATTCGACGCGCCGCCGGTACCGGTGATGAGTCGCGACGAGAAGTCGCGACCGGCGATGCGCAGATGGTCCGCATCCGGGATCGTCTCGTCGCCGGACTTCTGCTCGGTCCGCGAGGCGTCGGGCTTCAGATCGGCGAGGTCAGCCACCCTGCACCGCCGTGACGATCTCGACGACGGCACCGTCGGTCATCGTGTGCCGGTCCCAGCGGCCGCGCGGGACGACCGCGCCGTCCACCGCGACCGCGATCCCCCGGTCCGGCAACCCCAGCCCGGTGACGACGTCGCGCACCGACGTGTCGGCGCCGACGTCGACGCTCTTGCCGTTGACGGTGATGCTGGCGGTGATACTCATTCCTCTGCTCCTTCCAGAATCGACAACACGCGGGCGGCGGTGCCCGGGGCGAGGACGATCCCGTTGCGCCCGTGCCCGGTCGCCACGACCGTTCGTGTGTCCACACGGGTGACGATCGGCAATCCGTCCGCGGTGCACGGCCGCAGACCGGCCCCCGCTTCGGTCAGTTCGTAGGTCCGCAGCCCGGGGAAGACCTCGATCGCGTCGGCGAGCAGATCCGCGACCCCGCCGGCCTGCGGCGCGCGGTCGGCCGTCCCCTCGGCCTCGTACTGGGTGGCGCCGACGACGACTCCGTCCTCGCGCGGCACCAGGTACACGGCCCGCCCGTGGAGGCGTGCCCGGACGACGTGACCGGGCGGCGGCACCGACCAGCGCGTGCGGTGCAGGCGGAGGATCTCCCCCTTCGCCGCATGCAGGTCCACACCCGGCCAGAGGGCCGCGGTGCCCAGTCCAGCGGCGAGCAGGATCTGGGTGTCGGAACCGAGGTCGTCGAGGTCGGCCAGGGATTCGACGCGCGCGGAGACCAACTCGGCACCCGCCGACGTCGCGGCGGCGCGCAACGCCTCGAGCAGCCGCCGGTTGTCGACGGACCACTCGCCGACCGCGCGGTAGCCACCGACCAGTCGAGAGCTCAGCGACGGTTCCAGGGTCCGGATGTCGCGGCCGGTCACCGACTGCAGCGCGGCATCGGTGGCGGGCTGCCCGGCCCAGACGAAATCGGCGAGATGCCGCAGGTATTCGATGTCGGTGGCCGAGGCCGCGACGAACAGCGAGTCGGTGGCGGTGACGACACCCGGGTCGTCGAGCCGCTTCACGAGCGCCGGCCACAGCCGGACCGATTCGACCGACAGGGCCAGGGACGCGTCCTCGCCGGGATGACCCTCGCCGAGTGAACCGAGCATGCCGCCGGCGACCCAGGACGCGCGCTCGTCGGTGCCGGCGTCGAGGACGCGAACCCGCCATCCGGCGTCGGCCGCGGTGAGCGCACAGGTCAGCCCGATGACACCGCCCCCGACGACCGTCAGGGCGCGGTGGGCAGGGCGCTGCGGTGGGGAATCCACGCTGGGAATCACCTTCCTTCGCCGGAATGACCCGGATCAGGTTCGACGGTCAGCGGAATCTGTCCGCACTCTCAGCCCGGCCGATCCGGACTCCCGTGTGTTCGTGCGATCCACCCTACGCCGGGGCGTCGGGGGTCCGGTTAGCCTGGTCGGCGTGACGACCCCGAACCGCACCAGCTCCGCGTCGACGGACCCCGGCTCCGCGACGGACCGTCGCCGGCGGCTCTCCACGGCCCGCCTGTACCTGTGCACCGACGCCCGGCGCGAACGCGGTGATCTGCTCGACTTCGTCGACGCGGCGCTCGCGGGCGGCGTCGACATCGTGCAGCTGCGCGACAAGAACTCGCCGGGCGAGCGCGAATTCGGGACCCTGGAGGCGGGCGAGGAACTCGAGATCCTCGCGGGCATGCGGACGGTCGCCGACGCGCACGGTGCCCTGCTGGCGGTCAACGACCGCGCCGACATCGCGGCGCTCTCCGGGGCCGATGTCCTGCACGTCGGACAGGGCGACCTGTCGCCGTCGGCGGCCCGCCGGATCGTCGGACCGGACGTCGTCATCGGCGCCTCGACCCACGACCCCGAGCAGGCTGCCGCCGCGATCGCCGACGACGACGTCGACTACTTCTGCGTCGGTCCGTGCTGGACCACCCCCACCAAACCGGGCCGCGCCGCCGCCGGCCTCGACCTCGTGTCCTCCACTGCCGCAACACAATCAGCCAAGCCGTGGTTCGCCATCGGCGGAATCGACGCCGGCCGCGTCGGGGAGGTCACCGCGCTCGGGGCGCGGCGCATCGTCGTCGTGCGGGCCATCACCGCGGCCGATGACCCGGCCGCCGCAGCCACCGACCTCGCCGGGATGCTCTAGCGGTTCCCCTGGCGGAAACACGTTTGCCCGGTCGGTGTCGCGGGTCTATGGTGGACCGATCATGTTGTGCATCACGAGCGTTCTCGTAACCCGCCGCAGCGGGGTCTGAATCTGACCGACCCCCCGCTGCGGGTCGGTTGCGCTCTCCAGTCGGTCATCCGTTCTTCGACCGAAATCGGTTTTCGAGATGCACCCTCTTCATCTACCTCGTCGATCCTGTTCGTGGACCGAGCGCGACGACCGGCACGACGGCGACCAGTTCGCCGCACGTTTCGGCCGCCCGCTTCCCCCTGGGATGCACGAGGAGGCCGCCGGGATGACCTGGCAGGAATTCACCGACGAGTACTCCCGTGGCGGCACGATCCGGCTGGGCTCCTTCTCTGCCGTCCCGTACTCGGGCGACCTGGTCGAGTGCCGCGCGACGCTCGCGATCGCCGACCGCATCATGTCCCGCAGCGCCGTCGCCGCCGGCCCCGTCGGTGCGATGACCTCGATCCTCTACGACGTCGGCGCCCCGGTTCAGATCGTCCGGCTGCACCAGCGGGTCGTCGACGGCATGGTCACGACGTTCCTGCTGTGCGAGCACGACGGCCGGCAGGCCTGGGCCGTCGGTGAGGGCGCGAGCAGCGACGAGGCGAACGTCCACGCGCTGGTCGCCGGGGCGAACCGACTGCTGGAGTCCGACCGCGCCGGGGTGTGACCCCGGGCTCCTCAGGGAACGGGGCCTCAGCTCTGCGGATCGAGCATCGCGATCCGGTCGCGGAGGACGGGCCACGCGACTCCGAACGCGGGGTGCAGTGGGAGTTGATCGACGCGCTTCTCGTCGACCCATCGCAGTTCCGTGGATTCGAAGTTGGCGACCGTGCGGACCGGCGAGTCCGTCTCGGCGATGACCGTCGTGTAGGTCCATCCGCCGGGCGCCTCGAGGGTGACGACCGCTGCGACGACGCGCAGGTCGTCGGCGGTGATCCCGGCTTCCTCCTCGGCCTCGCGGATCGCGGTGTCGATGGCACCCTCGTGCGAGTCGCGGGCCCCGCCGGGCAGCGCCCACGTGCCGCCCTGATGCGACCACGCGGCGCGGTGTTGGAGGAGCACCCCGGTCGATCCGTCCGGCAGCGGCGCCCGCAGCAGCAGACCTGCCGCGCCGTGGATACCCCAGTATCGAGAACCGTCGGGATCGATCACCCAGCCGTCGCCGTCGCCGCGCACCACGCCTCCTCGCATCCCGGTCGCCCCGACCGGGTGCCTCCACCGTAAGTGAGATGCGCAACACCTGCCAGGGAGACCGCGAAGCCCTCTCATCGCGGCTCGGAACCTCGAGGTGCCGTCGGCGAGCACCCGGCACGCGCGAACCGCCGAGGTCGGCGGCGCGGCGCCGGTCGACTCGGGAGGAACCCGGCACGATGACATAGGGTGAAACACGCACGACCCGGTGAACGATGACCCAGATGACACAACCCTGACGTTGATCGCCCGGTCACGCGAATCCGGAACGGGGAACCGGTGACCGTAGGACCGCACCGGAGACGATCCAGCGTTTGAGAAGGGATCAGGTAGGTGACCGGCGACGCGTCCTCCGTGCGGACGGCGCTGACGCGTGGCGGTCGCACGATCCGTCCGGCACAGGCCTCACCCCCGATCCGCCAGGTGCTCGCCGACCGACGCGAACTCGTCGCCACCGCCCGGGAACGCGCCCAGTCCCCGTTCCAGACCCTGCGCCACTTCGCCGTCACGACCCCCGGCAAGCTGATCATCATCTGCGGAATCCTGGCGCTCGGCTGTCTGAGCACCGGCCTGTACGCCTCGACGGTCCTGGAGGACCGCACCCAGACCCTGCAGCGCCTCATCGATCGGACCGAACCGCTCGCCGAGGCCGCGCAGGTTCTCTACAGCTCGCTGTCGATCGCCGATGCGTCGGCGAACGCGGCCTTCATCTCCGGCGGACTGGAGACCCCCGATCTGCGGCAGCGCTACTCCGACGCGCTCGCGACGGCGTCGTCGTCGCTGATCCTGGCCACCGGTACCTCCAGCGAACCCGGTTCCGGCATGGTGTCGGACCGAGCCGAGCAGGCGGTCAGCGCCGATCTCGAGACCCTGTCCACCTCGATCCCGGTCTACAGCGGACTCATCGAGACGGCGCGGACGAACAACCGGCTCGGCAACCCGGTGGGATCGGCGTATCTCGGCCAGGCGTCGTCGATGATGCAGGACCAGATCCTCCCGGCCGCCCAGCGCCTCTACGAACGGCGATCGATGGCCATCGCCGACCCCCAGCAGACCCTCACCCGTCCACCCTGGACCGTGTACGCGCCGCTGCTGTTCCTGCTCGCCGCGCTTGTCCTGACGTCGCGCTACCTGGCGCGGCGGACCCGGCGGCGGTTCAACATCGGCATCGTGGCGGCCATCTTCGCCCTCAGCGTCGGGACCCTGTGGTTGCTCGCCTCCGGTCTGATGTCGGTGGCCGCCACCAGCGACGCCCGCACCGAGGGCGCCGACCCGCTCCGCGACCTGACCGCCGCCCGGATCCTCACCCAGCAGGCGCGGTCGGCCGAGACGCTCTCGCTCATCCGCCGCGGCGATCAGGGCGGTCTCGAGCGCAGCTTCTCCGCGGCGACCAGCGAGATCGGCAACATCGTCGACGACGTCCGCGAGGGCACCGAAGACGGCGACAGCGCGGTCACCGGCGAACAACTGGACACGGTCACGGCGGCGCTGACCGAGTGGCGCCGCACCGACGCCGCGGTCCGCCGCTACATCCAGACCGGCAACTTCGGTCTCGCGCGCCTGCACACCGTCGGCGACGGACCGGACAGTTCGGCGCGCGCCTACACCGCGGTGGACACCGCGCTGGTCGATGCGATCACGACTGCCCGGAACTCCTTCCGGGACGACATCAACACCGCGCAACGGGTCCTCGGGTTCACCGGCACCGGCATCCTGCTGCTCACCGTCTTCGCCGGCGTCGCGGTCGTGGGCGGTCTCATCCCGCGCATCCGGGAGTACCGATGACCGTCCCCTCGCCTCGCCGCCTGCTGACCGTCGTGGTCCTGCTCGCGCTCACCGGCCTCGTCGCCACCGGCTGCGTGCGTTTCCCCGCACCCGACTCACCCCCACCGACGGCGACCGCCGGGCAACCGATGCTGCCCGGCGTCCAGTTCGACGTGCCCGTCGAACCGCCGCCGAGTTCCGAGGCCTGCAACGCGACCCTGACCCTGCGGCCGCCCGCCCAGATGCCGCCGCCTGCTCAGATGCCGATCAATTCGACGATGGCCGGCATCCTCGAGCGGGGCCGGCTCATCGTGGGGCTCGACATCGGGTCCAACCTGTTCAGCTTCCGCGATCCGATCACCGGCGACATCCAGGGCTTCGACGTCGACATCGCGCACGAGATCGCCGGCGCCATCTTCGGCGACGACCGCCGCGTCGAGTTCCAGGTGCTGAGCTCGGCGCAGCGGATCGACGCCCTGCGGGACATGACGGTCGATCTGGTGATCAAGACGATGAGCATCACCTGCGACCGGTTGCGCGACATCAGTTTCTCGGCTCCTTATTACGTCGCGTCCCAGCGCATCCTGTCGTTCCGGAACTCGAACGTGACCGGTCCGGCGCAGCTCGCCCACAAGCGGGTCTGCGCCGCGCGCGGGACCACCTCGATCGGTCGTATCCAGGCCATCCAGCCCCGAGCCAAGATCGTCAGCACGACGACCTGGGCCGATTGTCTGGTCCTGATGCAGCAGGGTCAGATCGACGCGGCGACCACCGACGACGCGATCCTCGCCGGTCTCGCCGCGCAGGATCCGTGGTTGCGGGTCGTCGGCCCCAGCCTCGGCGAGGAGTTCTACGGCGTCGGGATTCCCAAGGGCCAGGACGACATGATCCGGTTCGTCAACGGCGTGCTCGAGCGCATCCGGGTGACCGGCCGCTGGCAGGAGATCCGGGACCGGTGGCTGTCCATCCTCGACAGTGGGTACGGCGCTCCCCAGCCGTACTACCGGGACTGATCCCCATGGACGACGCGGCCCGAAACGATCACGACACAGACGACGTCACCCACGGCGAACGGGGCGACGACCTCGGCACCCAGCGGGTCTCGCTCGACGCCCTGCTCGGCGACGACGACACCGGCCTCGACGGTCCCGGCCCGGGCGGTGGCCGTCCCGGTGGTGAGGACGCGGAGACGACCGCGAAGGTGGTCGACGTCGGCACCCAGCGGGCCGACCTGGCGGCGCTGACCGAGGGCCCCGACGACATGGACGACACCACCGACCCCCGGCCCGGCCGACGCACCGACCCGGATGTCGGAACCCAGGCCGTCGCACCGGTGTTCACCGTGGGGGTCGACCCCGACGACCGGACCGACCGCGTCGAACGGCAACCTCCGGCCGTGCCCCTTCCGGAACCCGACTCGGGTCCGCTCGGTCGGCGTCTGGTTCCGCGGCGTCGGCCGCCGGTGCACGAGCGACGGCTCGGCAGCGGCCTTGTCGAGATGCCGAAGATCACCGACATCGAGCCCGAGGACGCCGTCATCGACGACCCGGTGATCGCCGACAGCAAGCGGTTCTGCTGGCGCTGCGGCAAACCTGTCGGTCGAGCCGAGGGCGAGGGCGCCGGTCCCCCGACCGGCGACTGCGGCAACTGCGGCGCCCGGTACTCCTTCGTCCCGGGACTGGCTCCCGGAACATTGGTCGCCGACCAGTACGAGATCGCCGGCGCCATCGCCCACGGCGGCCTCGGCTGGATCTACCTGGCCATCGACCGCAATGTGAGCGACCGGCCCGTCGTCCTCAAAGGCCTGCTGAATTCCTCGGATTCGGAGGCGCAGCGCGTCGCGGTCGCGGAACGGCAGTTCCTGGCCTCGGTCAACCATCCCGGGATCGTCAAGATCTACAATTTCGTCGAGCACGTCGACGACGATGACCGCTTCGGTTACATCGTGATGGAGTACATCGGCGGCCAGACGCTCAAACAGATCACCGCGGGCGATCCGGACAACTCCCTGCTGTCGGTGGAGCAGGGCCTGGCCTACATCCTGGAAGTGCTTCTCGCCGTGGGCTATCTGCACTCGGTCGGCCTGGTCTACAACGACGTGAAACCCGAGAACATCATGGTCGGCAGCGACGAGGTGAAGCTGATCGATCTCGGCGCCGTCTCGCCGATCAACGGCTACGGGCACCTGTACGGCACGCCCGGGTTCCAGGCACCGGAGATCGTCAAGACCGGACCGCAGATCGCGACCGACATCTACAGCATCGGACGCACCCTCGCAGTCCTGACCGTGCCGATGGAGATGCGGAACGGACGCTACGTCGACGGTCTGCCGGCCGCGTCGAAAACGCCTGTCTTCCGCAACAATCCGTCGTACTACCGCCTCCTGCAACGCGCCACCGCCCCCGACCCGGCCGATCGGTTCGTCTCCGCGGAGGAGATGAGCACCCAGGTGCTGAATGTGTTGCGCGAGACGGTCGCCGTGCACACGGGGGTCCCGCGGCCCGCGCTGTCCACGGTCTTCACCCCGCAGCGCTCGACGTTCGGCACCGACCTGATGCTCGCGCCGGTCGACGGCTTCTTCGACCCCGATCAGGCGGCGTTCTACGACCCGGTGGACATCGCCAACGCTCTGCCCGTCCCGCTGGTCAACCCCCTCGACCCGGCGGCGAGTCTGCTCACCTCGGCGGCGCTGTCCGACCCTCGACAGACCCTGGATTCCATCAACACCGCCCGGGCAGAGGGTTTCGCCTCGCTCTTCGGCGGCCGGCCGGTCAAGAACGCTCACCCGTCGCGGGAGATCGACCTCGCCGAGGCCCGCGCGCATCTGCAGCTCGACGACGTCGACACCGCGCTCGCCCTTCTCCAGGAAGTCCGCGCCCACCACGGTGATTCGTGGCGGGTCGAGTGGTACATGGGCATCTGCGCGTTGATGAACGACGAACCCGAACTGGCCTACGAGCGCTTCGACGAGGTCCTCGGTGCGATGCCGGGCGAGGTCGCGCCCAAGCTCGCCGTCGCCGGTACCGCCGAACTCATCGGCCGCTGGCTGGCCGACGAGAAGGGTCCGGCGAAGTCTGCCGAGAAGATCGCCAAACTGTATGACGTTGCGCAACATCACTATCACGATCTGTGGCTGACCGATCACAGCATCGTGACCGCCGCGTTCGGTCTGGCCCGGCTCGCCGTGGCGGCCGGTGACATCGATGCCGCGATCCAGCCGCTCGACGAGGTGCCGGCCACCAGCCGCCACTTCAACACCGCGCGCGCGACGGCGATCATCGCGCTCGTGCACGGCCGACCCACCTCGCAGGTGACCCGCGAGCAGATCGTCGAGGCCGCACGACGTCTCGAGCAGATCCCGGACACCGAACCGCGCAAGGCCCGGATGCTGCTCATCGTGCTGGGCACCGCGCTGGGCTGGATCCACGACAATCCCGACGACGCCAAGCAGGACAACGAACCCTCGACGCTGCTCGGCTTCCCGTTCACCGAGTACGGCATTCGCACCGGCACCGAACGTTCGCTGCGCCAACTGGCCCGCCTGACCCGCACCAACCGGGACCACCGGTTCATGCTCGTCGACCTCGCCAACTACGTCCGGCCGAATACGTTGTTCTAGGGCTATCCGAAGAACGTCCCTGTTGCGTTGCGCACGAGCGGGTCTTCGCCGAGGAGCTCCGCGAGGTGGGCCTCGACCGGTGATGGACGGGTGCTGCGACGCACGCGCAGTGGCGGTCGGACGTCGATGACGTGGCTGGTTTTCAGCCATGAGCGGCGCGCTTGATCGCCGGGCCCCCTGCTCCCTGCGGAGCTTGCGGAAGGCGCGTCAGCCCGGTTTCCTGAGGAGCGCCCGGAGCTTGCGGAGGGCGCGTCACGAAGGGTCGGGCGCGTCTGACCGCCGGGCCGGGTTGGTGGTCCGTGGATCTCGTCGCGCACGGTGTTCAGGTGTTCAGCGAACCGCCGCGGTATGTCGGGTCGGCGGTTCAGGCGACCGGGATTGGGTGGGGCGCCGGGTTCGGCGTTCAATCGCCAGACGCAGCGGCCTTCATCAGGTCCAGAGCGCTCGATGTGGGTGGTGTACTGGCCGGGATTGTCGCCGACCATCCGGTTGTGGCGCGGGCAGGCGGGTGCGAGGTCGTCGATGTCGGTGAGACCGCCCTTGGCCCAATCTTTGTGGGCGTGATGAAGCTCGATGTGGGTGGCGGGCTGATCGCAGCCGGGCGCCGAACACACTTCCCCGTCGGGACGGGCGAAGGAGACGAGGCGCTGTTCGCGGGTGGCCAGACGTCTGCCCCGCCCGAAGTGCAGCGGCACAGCGGTGGCGTCTTTGAAGATCGCCAACCACGGCTGGACGTCACCGGCCATCGCGATCAAGTCCCGGATGGGAAGTAGGGTGCCGGTGGCGGTGGTCGCGAGTCCGGCTTCGCGGACGAGGTCGGAGAGGTCGGCTTTGACGATCAGCTGGACGGGCAGGCCGCGATGCGAGGTGCCGAGTGCGCCGTCGGCGAAACCGGCGGCCAGTGCGGCGTCGAGCGCGTCGTGATTGGACTGGGCGGGGGTGCGTCCGTCGCGATCGGCGGCGGCGGTGAGGGCGTCGGGGTCGGCGGTGCCGGCCGGGCCTTGGGGCGACTGGGGGTCGTCGGGGTTGTTGAGCCCGGGTTTGCCCCAGACAGCGAACATCATGGTGAGCCGGGCGGCGAGTGCGGGAGTGAGGGTGCCCGAGATCTTGGCGGTGCCATCGGCGCGTTGCCGACCGATCCACAGGCCGCGGCGTCGTTTCTGGTCGGTGTCGTCGGCCAGGGTGCCGTCGGGATCGAGGTGGGCAAGCAACCGCGAGCCGAGCTGGGCGATCTCGGCAGGGGTGTGGGCTTCGGCGATCTCGGCCATCTGCCGCTCGGCGGCGACTTTCACGTCGTGTTCGACAGCATGCGGAATCTGGTCGAGGACATCGATGACGGCCTGGACGTGCCCGGTTCCCACGGATCCGGTGGCGAAAGCTTTTGCCAGCGTCGGGCGTTCGGGTTCGAGACGGTCGCCGTTGAGGCAAGTCAGCGCGGCGGTGGCGTTCAGCTGCTTGCGTCGACGCATCGGGTTGGAGATCCGCAGCCGGTGGGTCATGAACTGCATCAGAGTGCGGCAGCCGGTCTTGCGGGGCAGATCCCGAGCCTCGATTTCGGCGACTTGCCGGTCGCCGGCGTAAGTGGTTCGCGCGATCGCGCGTTCGGTAGCGGCGGCGACTTCAATCAGTTCTTCGTCGGTGCACGGGGACAAGTCGACGGTCTGCAGTTTGTCGAGGGTCGCGTGCAGCTCGGCCACCAACTCGACGGCGCGCGGTTGCGGCGTTATTGATTCGTCAGACATTGTCACCCCCCGGAGACGTTTGCACGAATACATGATCGAGTGTAACGGCTATGCCGCTGGGGTGCAATGGTTTTCGTTGACCATCCGCAGAGCTCATCTTGTCGGTGGCGCGTGATAAGGGCAACCGCAACTCGAACTATGCTGCGTCTTGTCACTTATCCGGTTGCCTCCCAACGCAGCCATCCTGCCTAACAATCCGCGGTGCCGACCCTTCTTCGGAGCCGGAATGTCGACCTCCGAGTACGCGGTCGGGACGATGCCAACGCGCCAACAGGCTGGGCCCCACCTACCGGCCGGCACAACAGCCACCACCCACTCCAAACCGGTGCGTCCTTCGTGAGCTCGCTCAGCGGCCCGCGCCGTCAGCACAACCTTCAGCGGGACGCACGGACCTCAAACCCGACCACCGCCGCCGACTGCCGTGCGATGGCCAACTCCTCATTGGTCGGAACGACGAGCACGTCCACCGCGCTGTCGTCGGCCGAGATGCGTCGAGCCTCCTTGCCACGCTGAGCGTTTCGCTCGTCATCGACGATGATCCCGAACCCTTCCAACCCCGCCAGCGCACGGGCGCGGACGACTGCGGAGTTCTCCCCCACCCCGGCCGTGAAAGTGATGGCATCGACGTGGCCGAGGGCGAACGCGTACGCACCGAGGTAGCGGCGCAGACGGTGGATGTAGACGTCAAAGGCGCGTCGGGCGGCGTCGTCACCGTTGTCCATCAATTCGGTGATCGCGCGGAAGTCGTTCTCGCCGCACAGACCTCGAAGTCCCGAACGCTTGTTGAGCAGCGTGTCGATCTCGTCGACGGACAGGTTCGCCACCCGGTTCAGATGCAGGACCAGCCCGGGGTCGAGGTCACCGCTGCGGGTTCCCATCACCAGTCCCTCGAGCGGGGTCATACCCATCGACGTGTCGATCGGCTGCCCGCCCGCGATGGCCGACGCCGACGCGCCGTTGCCCAGGTGCAGCACGATCTGGTTCAGCGACGCCGGGTCGCGGTCGAGGAACTCGGCCACCCGGCCGGAGACGTATTCGTGGCTGGTGCCGTGAAAACCGTAGCGGCGGATGGCATGTTCGTCGGCGACCGCACGGTCGATCGCGTATGTCGCCGACGCGTCGGGGAGCCCATGGAAGAACGCGGTGTCGAACACGGCTACCGAGGGGACGTCGGGGAGCAACTCCCGAGCCGCCAGGATGCCGACCAGGTTGGCCGGATTGTGCAGCGGCGCCAGCGGGGAGATCCGCTCGATCTCCGAGATCACCTCGGGGGTCACCACCGTCGGCTCGTAGAACGACCGGCCACCGTGCACCACCCGATGCCCGACCGCACTCAGTCCCGCGTCGGCCAGATCGGTTCCGTTGTCGGCGAAGAAGCGCTCCGCCCGTCGGACCGCGGCGAGGTGATCGTCGAGTTCCAGTGTCTCGGTGACGGTCTCACCGTTCTGCTCGTGCGTCATCGACGAACCGGAGTCGCCGATCCGCTCCGCGATGCCCTCCGCGATCACCATGCCGTCCGCCGGTTGCACAAGTTGATATTTCAGCGACGACGAGCCGGCGTTGAGCACCAGCACCGCACCCGACGCCCCGCTCATCGGGGACCCTCGGCCTCGGCGGAGGCGGCGTTCTCGGCGAGTGGGTCCACGCCCTCCTGCTGGGCCTGGATCGCGGTGATGGCGACCGTGTTCACGATGTCCGAGACGAGGGCGCCGCGGCTCAGGTCGTTGATCGGCTTGTTCAAGCCCTGCAGCACCGGGCCGATCGCGACCGCCCCCGCGCTCCGCTGCACCGCCTTGTACGTGTTGTTGCCCGTGTTGAGGTCGGGAAAGATCAGCACGGTCGCACGGCCGGCCACCGGCGAGTCGGGCATCTTGGTCTTCGCCACCGAGGGTTCCACCGCGGCGTCGTACTGGATCGGCCCCTCGACCAGCAGATCGGGTTGCCGCTCGCGCACGAGTTCGGTTGCGGTCTTGACCTTCTCGACGTCGGCGCCCGATCCGGACGTCCCGGTCGAGTACGACAGCATCGCGACCCGGGGATCGATACCGAAGGCCGCGGACGTCTGCGCCGAGGAGATGGCAATGTCGGCGAGCTGTTCGTCGGACGGATCCGGGACGATGGCGCAGTCGCCGTACGCGAGCACCTTGTCGGCCAGGCACATGAAGAACACGCTCGACACGGTGGACACACCCGGTTTGGTCTTGATGATCTCGAAGGCCGGCCGGATCGTGTGGGCCGTGGTGTGCGACGCCCCCGACACCATCCCGTCGGCGCGCCCGGTGTGCACCATCATCGTGCCGAAATACGACACGTCACGCATCTTCTCCTGGGCCCGTTCCAGATCCATACCCTTGTGCTTGCGCAGCTCGGTGTAGATCCGGGCGAACTCGTCGAGATACTCCGACTCGGCCGGGTCGATGACCGTGACGTCGGAGAGGTCGAGTCCGAGTTCGATGGAACGCTCGCGCACCGCTTCGGGATCACCGAGCAGAGTGAGGTCGGCAACGCTGCGCCGCGCAAGCCTGTTGGCGGCCCGCAGGATCCGGTCATCGTCGCCCTCCGGTAACACGATGTGCTTTCGGTCGGCGCGCGCACGGGAGATCAGGCGGTACTCGAACATCTGCGGCGTCACCACGGTCGGCGTCGACACGTTGAGGTTGCGCATGACCTTCTCGGGGTCGACATGGGTCTCCATCATCGCCAGTGCGGCCTCGATCTTGTGTACCGAGCCCACCCCCACCTTGCCGCGCGTGTGAGCGGCGGTACGCGCGGTGTCGTAGGTGCCCTGCGGGCAGCTGATGATCGGCAGGGTCGGCTTCAACCCGCTCACCAGCGCCTCGATCATCGGGTGCGGTTTGAGTCCGCCGTTGAGGATGATGCCGGCGAGACGCGGGAAACCCTGTGCGGTGTTGGCGTTCACGAGTGCCAGGAGAACATCCGACCGGTCGGCGGGCGTGATGACCACGGTGCCGTCGGTGAGCCGCTCCAGGATGTGCTCGACGGTCATGCCACCGACCATCACCCGGAGCGCCTCGCGGTCGAGCAATTCCTCGTCACCGCTGTACATCGTCGCGCCGAGCGCCTCCTTGAGCTCCCCCATCGTGGGGGCGAAGAGCACCGGCTCCTCGGGTAGGCACAGCGCCGGAATCCCGGTGCTGCGCAACTGGTCCCGGATCTCGTCGAGGCGGTCGGGGTCGCACCGGTTGGCAACCAGGGCGACGGGGGTGGCATGGGCAGCGGTCACCTCGGCGATCAGCCCCTCGGCCAGACCGTGCATCTCTTCCGGCGACCGGTCGATCGCCTTGATCGCCAACACCATCGGCGCCGACAGATTCGCGGCGATCCGGGCGTTGTAGCTCAGCTCCGACGGGGTGCCGACGTCGGTGTAATCCGAACCGACGATGACCACGCGGTCGCAGCGGGACTGGATGGCGTGGAAGCGCGCGACGATCTCGGCGACCGCACCTTCGGGATCGTTGTGCACCTCCTCGTAGGTGACACCGAGACAGTCCTCGTACGGGAGGTCGGCGGATTCGTAGTCGAGGAGGAGATCGAGGATCGGATCACGATCCTCCGCGGCCGTCCGCGAGATCGGACGGAACACCCCGACCCGCCCGCCGGTCGCCGACAGCAGGGCCAGCAACCCCAGCGCGACGATGGACTTACCGGTCTCGCCTTCGGCCGAGGCGATGTAGATGCTGGTCGTGGGGTCGGCGACGATCTGATCCGCGCTCGCGGGTCCGTCGGCGTCGGCGGTCTGGACTCTATCCGTGGCCATGCGCCCCAGCATAGTGGCGGACGGACCGGGCAACCCCGGTCCCGGAGTCGGGCGTCAGAGGAGAATACCCGGATTGCACACACCGTCGGGATCGAGCGACGCCTTGACCGACCGCAACGCGTCCAGGGCCAGGGGCCCGATCTCGTCGTGGTACGCGTCACGGTGATCCCGCCCGACCGCGTGATGATGGGTGATGCTGGCACCGGACGCCCGGATCGCGGAATTGGCCGCGACTTTCGCCGCCCCCCACTGCGCCAGCGGGTCGTCGGCGAACGGTGCGACGACCGTGAAGTACAGCGAGGCACCCGACGCGTAGACGTGACTCACGTGGCACATGATCAGCGGCGGCGTACCCGAGGCAGTGAGCGAGTCCGTCAGCGCGGCCGTCACCGCGGCGCGCACGTCGTGCAGCCGCGACCAGAACGCGACGGTCTCGAGCGTCTCGACCAACACCCCGGCATCGAGCAACGGGTCGCGAAGGTACGGTCCCGCGAAACGTCCTGTCCGCCAGGCCTCTCCGGGACCCTCCCCCAGCGCCCCGCCACCGGCGTCGATCAACACCGACGATGCCGCATCGCGTCGCCGCGCCACCTCGTCGGCCGCACCCTCGTACCCGGCGACGACCAGACACCCGCCGCCATCGCCATCGCCATCGCCATCACCATCGCCCTCACCGCTCCCGGCGCCGGCGTCATCCGGCCCGCTCGCTTCGCTCCCGGCGCCGGCGGGATCAGCGAGATTCAACGCCGTCTCCACCTCGTCGGACAGCCGGAGCACCGTCGGCAGCGGACCGTCCTGGGCCAGCCGACGGAGAGCGGTCGCGCCCTCGGCGAACGAGGCGAACCGCCAGGCGTCGAAGACGCGGGCCGTCGGGGCCGGGCGGATACGGATCTGCACGCTCGTGATGACCCCGAACACGCCCTCCGACCCGAGGACCAGCTGACGCAGGTCGGGTCCGGCCGCCGACCGCGGCGCGGTACCGAGTTCGACGGTTCCGCGCGGAGTCGCCAACACGAGGCCCTCGACCATCTCGTCGAAGCGCCCGTATCCGGCCGACGACTGGCCGGCCGAGCGAGTGGCGGCATAGCCACCGATCCCGGCGCCCTCATAGGACTGCGGAAAATGACCGATGGTCCAACCCTTCTCGCGCAGGAGCGCCTCGGCCGCGGGTCCGCGCAGACCGGCCTGCAGGGTCGCCGTCCGGGAGATCTCGTCGATCTCCACCACGCGGTCGAGGCGGCGAAGGTCGAGACTGATCACGCCGGCGAGTCCGGCGCGGTCCGGCGTCAACCCACCCACCACGGATGTCCCGCCGGTGAACGGCACCACCGCGATCCGTCGCTCCGAACACACCCGCAGGATCGCGACCACTTCGTCGTGGTCGCCCGGGTACACGACGAGGTCGGGCGCGTCGTCGGCGTCACCCGCGCGCAACCGCAGGATGTCCGGGGTGGAGTACCCGCGCGTGTGCTGCACCCGTGCCGCGTCCGCGTCGGAGACGTGGTCGGCGCCGACGACCGCCGAAATATCCTCGCGGACAGCAACATCGACCGTCGACCGAGCCGGCGAGATGGTGTCCGGGTCGACGCCGGCGGCGGCTTCCCGGTCCCCGGCCAGAGCTGCTGCGGCGCCGGGCAGCTCGGCGGTGCGCGCCGGGTCTCCCCACCGCGGGCGGAGCATCCCCACGACGGGGATCGCGGTTTCGTCGGACATGTGCTCACCGGTCATCGGACCGGGCCCGGCCGGTTGCCGCCCGTCGGCGCGCCACCGCTCTCGGTGTCGTCTCGGACGATCGCCCGCACGACCAGTTCGGCGATCTGCTCGTCACTCAGGAAGCTGTCGGGGATGAGCATGAGGGAGTAGATGGTGCGCACGAGGAACTCCGCGGCCCCCCGCGGGGTGGGGAACAGCTGGTCCCCGATCTCGGGTTCCAGATCGGGCAGGGCCTCCGACACGATCTGATGGATGAGCGTGGGCCCGGCCGAATCGTTGGTGGCGACGAGCGCGCGGACCACTTCCTCCGGCTCCTTGCGCAGCACGTACTGCAACGCGTCGTGGTTGCGGATGTAGGGCAGCACGTTCACCACCTGCGCGTGGATCTTGCCCGCGGCGTCGGGCGCGGTCGCCGACCACTCGATCAACTTGACCCGCAGCAGCGACACCTCGCGTTCCACGATGGCCGTGACCAGCGCTTCGCGGCCGCCGAACATCCGGTAGGCGGTCGCCCGCGCCACCCCGGCGTGCCGGGCCACCGACGTCAGACTCAGCGTCTTGGCCCCGAACCGGGACACCAGCCCGACTCCGACATCCACCATGCGGTCACGATCCATGCGAAAACCGTAGCGAATCAGGATGCGGCGGGAACCGTCGTGGTGGTCGTCGTGGTCACGGCGCGCTCCGGTGCGGCGTCCTCGGTGGTCGGAGGTGTCGTGGTGATCCCGGCGGAATCATCCGGTTCGGATGACGTCGAGGGCGCCGACGGGACAGGCGCCGGTGACGTACGGCGGACCGAAGGCGTCGTCCGCGCCGGCTCCGGCGTCTCGGCGCGCGCGGTGATCGTGGTCTGCCGGTCCACGCGGTCGGCGCCCGCACCGCCGCCGAGGCAATGGACGACGAAGGTCCTCGGCACATTCGGATACACCGACGCCGTGAGGGCCCCACGCGACCCCGGCCCCATCGTGGTGGCGGCGGTGGGGTGGACCGCGCCGCTCGGTGTGAGGGTGCATTCCACCGCCGGATTGCGCGTCGCATTGTTGTAGAGACCGATCTGCAACCGGGTCCCGTCGACGCGGTACGAACACCCGGGGATCGGTCCGGAACCGGTGAGCGGTCCGCAGTTCACACTGGGCGACGCCGCGGGCGACTCCGAGTCGACAGCCAGAAGCGTTGTCGCCGTGGCGAAAGTCAGCGATCCGCCGATGGCGAGGCCGGCGACGAACTTGCGCATGGCGATGTCTCCTCGGTTGCGGTCGTGCCGGAAACGCGTCGTATATCGGAGGGCGTCATCGTCGGCGACGACACGTCCAGGCTACGCGCCGACCGGCCCGTACGCGGCCTCATCGGCAGCAACCGCCGGGCGATGGCGACCCCACCGAGACAGAGGAGTCCCCCGACGATGCCGACGCCGGTGGGCAACTCGTCGAGCAGCGCCCACGACAGGACGATGACGATCGCGGGGACCACGAGGGTGGTGGCCGCCATCGCACTCGCGTCGGTGCGGGCCAGCGCATAGGCCCACGTGGAGAACGCGATCGCGGTCGGCCCGACCCCGAGGTAGATCACCGCCCAGATCGCCCCCGACTCGGCGCCGGACAGCTCGGTGACGGCGACGGGGGCGAAGGGCGCGGTGGCCACGAGACCGGCGACCGCACCGAGCCAGGTCGCGGTCAGCGCGTCGACGCTGCGTAGGGCCGATTTTTGGATCAGCACACCGGTCGCGTAGAGAACCGCCGCGGCGACCCCGAGCACGATGCCGAGCCAGTCGGCGTGCGCGTCCGCGGTGGCGGACCCGCCGGCGGCGATCAGCACCACACCGGCGAAGGCGATCGTCATACCGATCACGAGGTGACGCGGGAACCCTTCTCCGAGAAAGAGTCCCGCGGCGACGGCCACGAGGATCGGTGCCAGGTTCACCAGCAGCGCCGCGGTCCCGGCGTCGAGGTGACGTTCGGCCCAGTTCAACAGGACGGTGTAACCCGCGAACCAGGCGACCCCGTACGCCGTCACCTGTGCGAGCGCACGGCCGCGCGGTAGCAGCGGACGGGCCGGCGCCCCGGTTGTCCGTGCGCGCAGACGTACCACCATCACGATGAGCGTCAGCGGGATCACCGCCGCCAGCAACCGCAGGAACGCCATGGAACCCGGCGAGAACGTGTCACCGAGCGCGCGGATGCCGATGAACGCCGACGCCCACAGCACGACGGTGACGACGGCGGCCAGAGCCGGCAGGGCGGTGGCGGACCCAGCCGATGCCGGTGTCGGGCGCGAGGACATGTGTTCCAGATTCACTCATCCGGCACTTCAGGACAAGTGAATACTTGTTCCGAACAGTTCAGCGCCGCTGCACAGTCGCCGCGGTATCGTCGCCCCATGGTCGACATCCACCGCCTCCGGGTTCTGCGCTCGGTCATCGGCGAGCAGTCCATCGGCGGAGCCGCGGCCTCGCTCGGATTCACGCCGTCAGCGGTCAGCCAGCACATTGCCACCCTGCAGCGCGAGACCGGGTTGTCGCTGGTGGAGCGGGACGGTCGCGGCATCGTGCCCACCGAGGCCGGCACCATCCTGGCCCGCGAGTCCGACACCGTCTTCGAGCAGATCGCCCGTATCGACGGTCTGATCTCGGAGCTGCGCGACGGCCGACTCGGTCAGCTGCGCATCAACTACTTCGCCTCGGCGGGCGCCACCTGGATCCCGCCGATCGTCGCCACCATCTCGCGCGAGTTCCCCGGATTGCGACTGGATCTCCGCCTCATCGAGCTGATGGGCCCGTCGTCGGCGGCACCCGACATCGAGATCTATGTCGAGGACAGTCAACGCCCGTCCGCGGACGTGGCCGGGTTCGTCGGACGCCGGCTGACCACCGACCCGTATTCCGCTGTCGTACCCGTGGATTCAGCATGGGCGGCGCTGGAGTCGGTGACCCTGCGCGAGCTCTCCCAGGTGCCGTGGGTCGACAACGACGTGGCGCGGGGCCCCTGCCGGCAGGCAGTACTCGACGCATGTACGTCGGTCGGTTTCGTACCCGACTTCAGTGTCGAGACCCAGGACTACCCGACCGCGATACGGTTCGTCGCGGCCGGGGTCGGACTCACCGTCGTCCCCCGGCTCGCGCTCGTCGACCTGCCGCCCGGCGTCACGGCAGTTCCCATCGTCGACCCGACGCCCGCACGCGAGGTGCGGGTCCGGGTACGACAGAGCGGACTCGACCTGCCGCCCGTCCAACGGGTGCTCGAGATGCTCGACGCCGCGGTCGCGCAGGGTTTTTCGTGATCAGCCGAGCTTACGTAGGCGCGGTGCGAGGTCGCGTTCGAAGTTCTCCAGGAACCGCTGCTGGTCGTGGCCGGGGGCGTGGAAGACGAGGTGGTTGAGCCCGGCGTCGGTGTAGAACTTGACCTTCTCGACGGCCTCGTCGGGGTCGGAGGAGACGATCCACCGCTTGGCGACCTGTTCGATCGGGAGCTCGTCGGCCAGCCGCTCCATCTCGGTCGAGCTGTTGACGCTGTGTTTCTGCTCCGGGGTCAGCGACAGCGGGGCCCAGAACCGGGTGTTCTCCAGCGCCAGTTCGGGATCGGGATCGTAGGAGATCTTGATCTCGATCATCTTGTCGATGGTGTCGACATCGCGCTCGGCCTTTGCCGCACCCTCGGCGACCGCGGGTAGCAGCTTCTCGGTGTAGAGCTCGGGCCCCTTGCCCGAGGTACAGATGAAACCGTCCCCGGCACGGCCCGCGTAGCGTGCGACCACCGGCCCACCGGCGGCGACGTAGACCGGGATCGGTTGCTCGGGAATGTCATACATGTAGGCGCCCTGCGTGTGGTAGTACTCGCCGTCGAAGTTGACCTCTTCGCCGGTCCACAGTTCGCGCATGAGTTTGATCGACTCGCGCAGGCGCGCGAAGCGTTCCTTGAACTCCGGCCACTCTCCCTGGAAACCGGTCGCGTACTCGTTGAGCGCTTCGCCGGTGCCGACACCGAGCATGATGCGTCCGGGGTAGAGGCAGCCCATCGTGGCGAAGGCCTGCGCGATGACCGCGGGGTTGTAGCGGAAGGTCGGGGTCATGACCGAGGTGCCGATCTGCACGCGCTTGGTGCGCTCGCCGACCGCCGCCATCCAGGCCAGCGAGAACGGGGCGTGGCCGCCGTTGTGCCGCCAGGGCTGGAAGTGATCGCTCACCGCAACCGAATCCATCCCGTGCTCTTCGGCCGCGACCGCGATCTCCACCAGCTCGCGCGGATCGAACTGCTCCGCCGATGCCTTGAAACCGAGCTTGAGTTCTGCCATGTCCATCGCTCCTTTGCCACCGGCCCTCACCCGCCGGCGCGGGCCGGTCTGCGGAGTCGGCCCAATCGTCGTGTGACCTCGCATACCAACGTAGAGCATGCGGACAGACGCCGACGTCGGGAGCCGGACGGGACCTCAGCCGGCCGGTGGCGGGCCAGCACATCCGCACTCGGGATTCCTCCCGCAGCGAACAAGCTGGACCTCAAGTTGGGTTTAAGTTCTACCGTGGACGGCATGAGTATGCAGTCCGTGGCCTGGGACATGATGTACAAGTCCTCCACCCAGCCCAGCAGCAAGCGATTGCGGGGCGACCGCCGGGTGACACTTCGCCGTATCGGTGGGTTCGCCCGACCGCACCGACGCCGGATCGGATGGTTCCTCCTGCTGTCGGTCTTCACCGCGGTGCTGACCGTCGTGACCCCGCTGTTGGCGGGTCGCGTCGTCAACCTCATCACCGAGAGCGGGTCGGAGATGATGATCGTCGGACTCGCGGTCGCCATCGCGCTGATCGCCGTCGCCGAGGCCGCCGCGGGAATCGGGGTCCGGTGGCTGTCGGCGAACATCGGGGAGGGTCTCATTCTCGACCTACGGCGAGCTGTCTTCGACCACGTGCAGCGGATGCCGATCGCGTTCTTCACCCGCACCCGCACCGGGGCCCTGGTGAGCCGACTCAACAACGACGTCATCGGCGCCCAGCGGGCATTCAGCGACACCTTGTCCGGCGTCGTGTCCAACATCGTCACCCTCACCCTGACGCTGGGCGTCATGATCGCGATCAGCTGGCAGATCACGTTGCTGGCGCTGATCCTGCTGCCGGTCTTCGTGATACCGGCGCGACGGATGGGCCGGCGCATGGCCGCGCTCTCCCGCGAGGCCGCCGAGCACAACGCCCGCATGTCCACGCAGATGACCGAGCGCTTCTCCGCCCCCGGCGCCACGCTGGTGAAACTGTTCGGGCGCCCCGATCTCGAGTCGCGCGAGTTCGCCGACCGCGCCGACCGGGTCCGCGACATCGGCGTACGGCGGTCGATGTTGCAGGCGTACTTCATGACGACGCTGATGCTGGTGTCGGCGCTGGCCCTCGCCCTGGTCTACGGGCTCGGCGGATGGCTTGCGGTACAGGATCATCTGTCCGCGGGCGCGGTCGTCTCACTGGCCCTGTTGCTCACCCGGATGTACGCGCCGCTCACGGCCCTGGCGAACGCACGCGTCGAGATCATGAGCGCCCTGGTCAGTTTCGAGCGCGTCTTCGAGGTCCTGGACCTACAACCCCTCATCGCCGACGCACCCGACGCCATCCCGGTGCCCGGCACCGACAGCGGGCGGCCCGTGCCGGTGTCCGTCCGATTCGACGACGTGTCCTTCGCCTATCCGGCGGCGGACAAGGTGTCGCTGGCATCGCTGGAAGAGGTTGCCCAACTCGACAATCGGGCCGGCACGACGGTCCTGCACCATGTCGACCTCGATGTCCCGGCCGGCAGCATGGTTGCTCTCGTGGGCAGTTCCGGTGCCGGCAAGTCGACCATCGCGAGTCTCGCGACCCGCCTCTACGACGTCGACGAGGGCTCGATCCAGCTGGCCGGAGTCGACATTCGGAAACTGCAGACCGCATCGGTCCACCGAACCGTCGGTCTCGTCACCCAGGACGGCCACCTCTTCCACGACACCATCCGGGCGAATCTCATGCTCGCCCAGCCGAACACGTCCGATGACGAGATCTGGGACGCACTGCGACGGGCTCGGCTCGACGAGCTGGTCGGCTCGCTGCCCGACGGACTAGACACCGTCGTCGGCGAACGCGGTTACCGGCTGTCCGGCGGTGAGCGCCAACGCATGACGATCGCCCGCCTGCTGCTCGCACAACCGTCGGTGGTCATCCTCGACGAGGCGACCGCGCATCTCGACTCGACGTCGGAGGCGGCGGTCCAGGCGGCGCTCGGCGAGGCCCTCGAGGGACGGACCTCGATCGTCATCGCGCACCGGCTGTCGACGATCCGGGCCGCCGACGAGATCGTCGTGCTCGAAGCCGGGCGTGTCGTCGAACGCGGTGATCACCCGACGCTCCTGGCACGCAACGGACGCTATGCCGAGCTCTACCGAACGCAGTTCGCCGAGGACGACCCCGAGGACTCGGATTCGCTGACGGCGTGACCCTTCGTGACGCGGCCTCCGCAAGCTCCGCCCAACCATTGCTCCCTGAGGAGGCCGGAGCTTGCGGAGGCCGTCACGAAGGGTCCTGGTGAGATGCGTCGCCAAGCCCTTCGTGGCTCGTCGCTAGCGCTCCTCGCACCTCAGGGAGCAGAGGGAAGGCGTCGCTAGCGCTCCTCGCACCTCAGGGAGCATAGGGAGGGCGTCGCTTGCGCTCCTCGCACCTCAGGGAGCAATGGATATGTCGTTCTCTCGGATCAGGAAGCGGGGGTGAGTTCAGTCGTCGAGGTCGTCGAAGTTGTCGATCAGGCCGCGGCGCCGGGGGCGATCGTCGGTGTCCTTGACCCGTTCACCGAGGCGGCGGCGGAGCTGCATGGCGATCAGCACGACGTTCACGACGACCACGGCGATCCCGACGACCACCCAGAACCACCGGCCGTTCTGCCACCAGCCGACCGTCAGCCAGCCGATGCAGAAGATGAGGATGGTCGCGCCGACGATGGTCAGCGTCATCGAGAACGTCTGCGCGCTCCGCGAGAAGTCGGGGCCGGTGGTCACGATGATCTCCTGCAGTGGTGGACAGCTGATGGTCGCGGCCGCCGACATGGGCAGCGTGCCGTTGTGGAGCGCAGGTCAGGACTGGATCACCATGGCAACCGCGACGAGGACGGCCACCACCACTATCGCAGCGACCACAAGCATGACCTGCGTCGGCCCCGGCATCTCGCCACCGGAGGTCAGCGCTCGCGTGGTCCGTCGCCACCGCCAGGCCCCGAGAACCGCCAGCGAGGCACCGAGTCCGACCATCACGACGCCGAGCGTGATGTCGACCATCGGCGTCGTCTCGTCGGGAGCGAGGTAGACCACCGCGATACCGGCCGCCATGAAGCCGAGTGCGGTCCGGACCCAGGCGAGCAGCGTTCGTTCGGCGGCGAGGGTGAATCGGGCGTCCACTGCGCCTGGCGGTCTGGTCTCCAGCTCGTCGGCGTACGACTGCCCCGGGTTCACCGCATCCGGAGTCGCCGGGTTCGGGGCACTCACCCCGTCAGCCGGCCCGTTTGCCCGTTCGCTCGTCAGTGCTCTTGCCCTCTCGGATCGCTTCGGCGGCGAAGGCCGCGGTCACCTCGACCGCGTCCAGGGTCTCCGGGTGGCGGGCGCTCAACACCGGGAAGGCGTGCACCTGCCATGCGTAGAGGTGCGCCACGGCCGTGACGCCCGCAGCGTCGAGCGACTCGACGAGGTCGATGACGTCGGGCTCGAGCATCTCACCTTCGGCCGCGACCAGCACGGTCGGCGGGAACGAGGTGAGATCGGCGTCGGCGATGCGGCGCACGCCGGTCAGCTGGACGGGCCCCTGATCGAACTGGGGCGCCAACCGGGCCATCTTCGACTTGGGCAGATAGGCGTCGGATCGACTCGAACGGTCCGGGTGGACCCCCAGGTCCATGTCGAGGAGCGGCGAGAACCCGATCAGCGCCGTGGGTGTGGGCAGGCCGCGGGCTGCGGCGGCCTCGACCACCTTCGCGGCCAGGAAACCGCCGGCCGAGTCACCGGCGACGATCACCCGTCGGAAGCCACGCTCGTTGATCAGCTCCGCGTAGGCGTCGACCGCGTCCACGACGGACGTCCCGACACCGGCCTTCGGCAGCTGCCGGTACTCGAGTGCGAACACCGGCACCGCACACGCCCGCGCCATCCGCGCGGCGATCGATCGGTGGGTGCCGAGCCCGCAGACCACGAAGGCCCCGCCGTGCAGGTAGAGCATCGCGGTGTCGCCGTCCCGGCGGGACGGTCCGACCGGCATGATCAGCTCGGCGGGCCGCCCGGCGAGGACCAGCTGCTCACGGACCACGCCGCGGGGTTTGGGTCCAACGGCAAAGATGCGGTCGATGAGGAACAGCCCCGCCAGCCCCTGCTTGTTGACCGGCCACAGCGCCAGGGTCGGTTTCAGCAGCGCACGCGCACCGAACCAGATGGGGAACGACCGCAGGCTCGGCCGACGGTGATGAACGATGGGCATCAGATTCCTCCTGTGCCCGAACGTACACCCCGGGAGCGTCCGTTTCAGTCCGTTCGTCGGGGTCGCCGTTCATGGTGTCGAGGTCGTTCGGTCACCTTCGTCGGCTATATTCTCGGACTCGTGACCAGATCGCGGATGCGCCCGGCAGGTGCCGTTTAGGTGCCCATTCCACCTCAATTCCTCCTGTCTGCACAGGCAGACCCGCCGCGCACCCTCTGCGACGTGCTCACCGCCACCGCGCGTGCACACCCGGATGCCGCGGCCATCGACGACGGCGAGATGACCCTCACCTACGGCCAGTTGCTGGCCGTGGTCCGCCGCACGGTCGCACGTCTCGGCGAGGTCGGCGTCGGGCGGGGAAGCCGGGTCGGCATCCGGATGCCGTCGGGGTCGCGGGACCTGTACGTCGCGATCCTGGCGACCCTCTATGCCGGCGCCGCGTATGTGCCGGTCGACGCCGACGACCCGGACGAACGCGCCGAGCTCGTCTTCGGCGAGGCCGAGGTCGACGCCATCGTCGACGCCGACGGACCCCGTTCGACGAAACCGGCGTCGACGCCCGCGCAATCTCCTGCCCGCCCCACACCCGACGACGACGCGTGGATCATCTTCACCTCCGGTTCCACCGGCAAGCCGAAGGGCGTCGCGGTCACCCACCGCAACGCGGCGGCGTTCGTCGACGCCGAGGCGGCCATGTTCCTGCCGGACGCCCCGATCGGCCCGCACGACCGTGTCCTGGCCGGACTGTCGGTCGCGTTCGACGCCTCGTGCGAGGAGATGTGGCTGGCGTGGCGCAACGGCGCGTGCCTGGTGCCCGCACCGCGCTCGCTGGTCCGCAGCGGCATGGACCTCGGTCCGTGGTTGGTGGCGCGCGACATCACGATCGTGTCGACGGTTCCCACGCTGGCATCCCTGTGGCCGCCGGAGGCGCTGGAAGCCGTGCGGCTGTTGATCTTCGGCGGCGAGGCCTGCCCGCCCGAGCTCGCCGACCGGCTCGCCGTCACAGGTCGCGAGGTGTGGAACACCTACGGCCCCACCGAGGCGACGGTCGTGGCGTGCGCCGCCCCGCTGGGCGGCGACGGCCCGGTCCGTATCGGATTGCCGCTGCGCGGTTGGGATCTCGCGGTCGTCGATGCCCAGGGCCAACCGGTGGCCGAAGGCGAGGTCGGCGAACTGGTTATCGGCGGCGTCGGCCTGGCGCGCTACCTCGATCCCGCGAAGGACGCGGAGAAGTACGCACCGATGCCCACGCTCGGCTGGGAACGCGCCTATCGCAGTGGCGATCTCGTGCGCCTGGACACCGCCGGCCTGTTGTTCATGGGCCGCGCCGACGACCAGGTGAAGGTCGGCGGACGGCGCATCGAACTCGGCGAGATCGACAACGCTCTGCAGAACCTGCCCGGCGTGAGCGGAGCCGCAGCCGCGGTCCGCAAGTCCGCGGCCGGCAACAGTCTGCTCGTCGGCTATCTCGTGTCGGCCGATCCCGGCTTCGACGTCGCCGAGGCGCACGCCGAGCTGCGGCGACAGCTGCCCGCCGCGATGGTCCCCACCCTCGCCCTCGTCGACGAATTGCCTACGCGCACTTCGGGAAAGGTTGATCGTGATGCGCTGCCCTGGCCCCTGCCGGGCAGCGACAGACCAGTGGATGACGACGTTGAACTCAGCGAGACCGAACTGTGGCTGGCGCAGCTGTGGACCGACGTCCTCGGCATGACCGTCTCCAGCCCGGACGTCGACTTCTTTGCCGAGGGCGGTGGATCACTGGCCGCGGCCCAGCTCGTCACCGCGGTGCGGGAACGCTACCCCGACATCTCGGTGGCCGATCTCTACGACCGTCCGCGCCTCGGGTCCATGGCCGAGATGCTCGACGCCCGCCGCCCGACGACGAGCATCGATGAACGCCTCGTCGAACCGACCCCACGCTCGGCCGGGCTGGCGCAGCTCCTGCTGACCATCCCGCTGACGACGCTCACCGGATTGCAGTGGGCCACATGGCTCGGTGTGGCGAACAACGTGGCGCTGCTCGTCGCCGACCGGATGGATCGCACGGTCGAGTGGCTGGTCGAGATCAACTGGTGGGTCCTGCTCGCGGCGTTCCTGATCTTCATCACCCCGCCCGGTCGCATGTGCATCGCGGCGCTCGGTGCGCGGGTGCTCCTCGCCGGGGTCGCTCCGGGCGTTCATCCGCGGGGCGGGAGCGTCCACGTCCGGCTTTGGGTGGCCGAGCGACTCCTCGACGCCAGCGGTGCCGCCAACCTGTCCGGTGCGCCGTGGATGATCTACCTCGCGCGGGCTCTCGGTGCGTCGATCGGGCGCGGCGTCGACCTGCACACCATCCCGCCGGTGACCGGACTGCTCACGGTCGGGGACGGCGCGTCCGTCGAACCCGAGGTCGACATCTCCGGATGGTGGATCGACGGCGACGACGTCCACATCGGCGAGATCGCCATCAAACGCGGCGCGTCGATCGGTGCCCGGTCGACGCTCACCCCTGGTGCGGTCGTCGGACGTGACGCGGTCGTCGCCCCGGGTTCGGCGGTGTTCGGCCGGGTCAAGGCCCGGCAGCACTGGGCCGGGTCGCCCGCGGTGAAGATCGGCAAGGCCGAGCATCCCTGGCCCGACCACCGGCCCCCGCGGGCGACGTGGTGGGTACCGATCTACGGACTGTCGTCGTTGGGGCTCGCCGCCATCCCCCTGCTCTCGCTCGCCTCCGGCCTGGCCGTCATCGGCGCCTGGGCGCTGACCGCGGACCGGTTGCGCGACGTCGGGATCCGGGCGCTGATCCTGTTACCCGTGGCCACCGTCACGAGCCTGTTCGTGTTCGCGGCGATCACCGCGGTCCTGGTCCGGCTCGCCTCGATCGGGCTCCACACCGGGTATCACCCGGTCCGGTCCCGCGTCGGCTGGCAGGTCTGGATCACCGAACGCCTTCTCGACGCGGCCCGCACCTATCTGTTCCCGCTGTATGCCAGCCTGCTGACCCCGACGTGGTTCCGCATCCTCGGCGCGAAGGTCGGTGAGGGAACCGAGATCTCGACCGCGCTCGTGCTCCCCAAGTTCACCACGATCGGCGACGGCGCCTTCCTCGCCGACGACACGATGGTCGCGTCGTACGAACTCGGTGGCGGCTGGCTGCACATCGACGAGGCGAAGATCGGCAAGCGCTCCTTCCTCGGCAACTCCGGCATGACCGGCCCCGGGCGCAAGGTCCCCAAGAACGGTCTGGTGGCCGTGCTGTCGGCGACGCCCGACCGGGCCAAGTCGGGCTCGAGTTGGCTGGGCAGCCCACCGGTCCGCCTGCGCCGCACCGCCGCCGAGATCGACACCTCACGCACCTTCGACCCGCCGGCGACGCTCAAGGTCGCCCGAGCACTCATCGAGACACTGCGCCTGGTGCCCGTCATGGTGTCGTTCGGACTCGGCGTCGGACTGCTGCTCGCGCTGCAGTATGTGGCCGTCCATGAGCACTACGGGGTCGCGGCAGCGGTGAGCGGTCTGCTCCTGCTGGTCGTCGGCGCGATCGCCTGCGTCACCGCAGCGGCGGCGAAATGGCTGGTCGTCGGCCGCATCACGGTGAGCGAACATCCGCTGTGGAGTTCGTTCGTGTGGCGGAACGAGCTGTCCGACGCCTTCGTCGAGACAGTGGCGGCTCCGTGGTTCGCCAACGCCGCGACCGGCACGCCGATCCTCAACCTGTGGCTGCGGATGCTCGGCGCCAAGATCGGCCGCGGCGTCTGGTGCGAGACCTACTGGCTGCCCGAGGCCGACCTCGTCACCCTCGGCGACGGCGCGACCGTGCAGCGCGGCTGCGTCGTGCAGACCCACCTGTTCCACGATCGGGTCATGGCCATCGACCGCGTCACGCTCGGGGCCGGCGCGACCCTCGGCCCGCACTGCGTCGCCCTACCGGCGTCCGGACTCGGCGACTCGGCGACCGTCGGACCGGCATCGCTGGTCATGCGCGGCGATGTGGTCCCGGCCCACACCCGCTGGCAGGGGAACCCCATCGCTCCCTGGCCGCGCTGATCTCCAGCTGGTCGAGCAGCGTCGACCGAGCGCAGCGAGGGGTTTCGACAAGCTCAACCGGCAGGAGGGGTCGAGGCCACCTGTCAGACTGCGGGCTCCCCGGTGGCCGGCTGCTCGACCTTCTTGGGCAGCGTGAGCAGCGTGGCGATCGACAGCGCGACGAGCATGATGCCGCCGACCCAGGCCAGCACCTCGAGCGAGAACGCGGGCAACACCATCATCACGATGCCCGCGATGATCGCGATGATGCCGGAGAGGATCAGGAACCAGGTGGGTGCGTGCCCGGACTTGGTGATCGCGGCGTACAGGTCGGCGACTCCCTGGAAGATCCAGCCGATGCCGATGAACACGGCCAGCAGCCACACGGCATCGCCGGGACTGAACAGCGCGATCACGCCGGCCAGCAGCACGATCGCGCCGACGATGCCGAGCATCACCCGGACCCCGGTGCTCAGGAACGACGCCGCGAACGCCTGATAGATGCGGAAGATGCCGGCGATGATCAGCGAGATCGCGAACAGGATGGCGAGGACGACGATGGTCGGCCCCGGCCACAGGATCGCGACGACCCCGATCACGATGCCGACGATCGACGTGATGATGAGTGCCGTGCGGACAGCACCGACCAGTTCGTCGGGGAAGTGCTTGGTGTACACCGTGGCGAAAGTCATGGTGGGAGGTTATCCGGCACAGCAGGATCCGGCGCGCTATTCGCTCAGGAGCGGCACAAACCCGACCGCATCGCCGACGCAGATGAACAGCGGGGTAACAAGTAACGATGACCAACATCGCGTTCTTCGAGCCGATCTCCGACACCGGCCGGCCCGACGCCGGTCTCCGATACCGGCCGACACCCTTCGCCGCCAGCCTGTGGGCGCCCGGCACCCTGAACGGTCCGGCGGTGTGCGGCCTCGCCGCGCGGGCGGTCGAGACCGAGTTCGGTGATGATGACTTCGTTCCCGCCCGGTGCACCATCGACCTCTTCAAGGCCGCGCGCGACATCGTCACCTCGACACGGGTCCGAATCGTCCGGTCGGGCGGACGAATCCGGGTCGTCGACGTCGACGTGGTCCAACACCCCGAAGGCGCAGATGAGGTGCTCGTCGCGCGCGGCACGACGGTGTTCCTGCGCACCTCGACCAACCCGCCCGGGCAGCGGTGGCATCGCCCCGCGGACGCGGTCACCTTCCACCCACCCGAGACCGCCTCCGACGACGACCTGTCCCCCCGGTTCGCCTCCGATGCCGCAGACGACACCGTCGGCGAATGGGAGCGCGACATGGGCAATCACCAGAACGGGCACCGCAAACGGATGTGGTCGCGGGCCGCACCCATCGTGGCGGGCGAGAAGCTCACCCCGTTCCAGCGGGCGGTCGTCAGCGCCGAATCCGCGAGCCTGGTGTCGAACTGGGGCACCACCGGCATCGGATTCATCAACTGCGATCTGACCGTCGCCCTGAGCCGTCTGCCGTCGGGTGAGCGGGTCGGGGTCGAGGCCGATGTCCACATCGAGGACGACGGCGTCTCGGTCAGCAACGCCGGACTCTACGATGCCGACGGCATGTTCGGGACCGCGCTCGTGACCGCGGTGAACAATGCCGCCGCGCAGATCGACTTCACCACCGTGGACACCTCGGAGCGCTATCGCGAAGCCTGAGTTCGCCACGACTGTTCGCGGTGGTCGGGCACCGTAGCGGACCTCACACATATCTCTCAGGTCTTGATAAGGTCACGGCCATGACACGGCGCCTCGCACGGCTCTTCCTGGGTCTTGTCGTCACCTTGCTCGCTCTGGCCCTGACTACGACCCTGGCCGCCTCACCCGCCCACGCCGCCCGCTACGCCAACGGTCCGGCGACCATCGTCAACCGATTGACGGGGCCGTTCGCGATGAACGACACCATCGGACGGTTCAACATCGTGGGTACCGATCTCGGTGTCATGTGGGACAACGGCCGAGGTGAGATCCTCACGGCGTTCGGTGACACCCAGTCGTTCAACGGGTGGTCCCTCCTGTACGGCGAGCTCTACTACTGGCGGTCCAACGTCCTGCTGCGCAGCACGGACCGCCACCTGGCCGACGGCATGACGTTCACCTCGCACGCCGGCCGGCCGGGTCATGCCAAGCGCCTGCTCAAGCCGAACGTCCGCCGCGAGATCACGATCATCCCGACCGCCGGCGTGGCCGCCAACGGCAAGCAGTACATGACCGTGATGTCGGTCAAACGGTGGGATTCGCCCGGCATCTGGACCACCAACTGGGCGGGCCTAGTCTCCTCCACCGACAACGGCGAGAACTGGCGCTCGGTCGGTGCGTTCCGCCCCAATGGCGGCGGCAACAAGAAATTCCAGATGGGCGCCTTCCTGAAGGTCGGCAAGACCGTCTACTACTACGGCACACCCGACGGCCGTTGGGGCGGTGTCTACCTCGCGCGCGTCGACGAGAAGGACATCGAGAATCTCGGCAAGTGGCAGTACTTCTCGTACGGCCGTTGGGTTTCGAACAACCCCGACGCCGCCACCCCGGTGATGGGCGCCCCGACGGGCGAGATGTCGGTCCAGTGGAACGACTATCTGGGCAAGTACATCTCGTTGGCGAGCCAGGACGTCGGCGTGACGCTGCGCACCGCCGACAAACCCTGGGGCCCATGGACTTCCGGTGAGATCGTCGCACCCTCGGTGGACCCGTACACGGGTTACGCGCCGTACATCCACCCGTGGTCGAAGGGCAGCACCCTCTACTTCACCTACTCGGTCTCCATCGGCTATCAGGTGTACCTCATGCGTCTGCCGCTGCGGCGCGGCTGATCTCGACCACTGCCTCGGGGCGGTTGCCCCGAGGCTGCCGATGATCAACTGGCGGCGATGGTGAGCACGACCAGCGGGATGGGGCGGTCGACCTTGGACTGGAAGTCCGCCAGCAGTGGGTTGTTGGCCAGCACCCAGGCTGCGAACTCGTCGTAGTCCTCGCCTTCGAGCACCTTGCCGGTCCCCTGATGCGTATTGTTTCGGAACTCGATCATGACCTGTGGATTCGCCCTGATGTTGTACCACCATGCCGGGTACTTGACGTCGATGAACGAGCTCACGTACATGATGTCGTCGCGGTGACAGGGCCCCAGTGGAACCGTGTGCGCCTTCCCGCTCTTGGCCCCGGTGGTGGTGAGCAGGATGAGGTCCGCGCCCGCGTAAGCGCCGCCCACCTTGCCCGCGCTCTCCCGAAACTCCTTGATCACATCATCGTTCCAGTTGGCGATGCCACCCTCTTGATCCCACGCCTGGTTCCACGGCGCGTTCGGATCGTCGTAGTCGGTGATGATGGCCTGATCGGGTTGTCCTGCTGTCGATTCGGTTTCACTCATGATCCGAGTGTGTCGTCGAGTTAGGACAGTTACGGTCCTAACTCAGATCGCTACGAAAACTCGTTCTGCCGCCTGTCGGTAGGTGACCCGCCGACACGTCGGGGCGGTTGACGTCCGTTTCCGGACCCAACCGCCCCGGCGCCTTCTGTTGGTGCTCAGCTCTGGCCGAGCATCCCCTTCATCTGGTCGATCTCGGCCTGCTGGGTCCGCTTGACCTCTAGGGCAAGGGTTTTCGTCGCGGGGTCGACGCCGTCGGCGAGTACCGCATCGGCCATCGCGATGGCGCCCTCGTGGTGCCGGATCATGCCCTCGAGCCAGAGCCGGTCGAACTCGGGACCGCGTGCGTCCCGCAAGGCGGTCATCTGGTCTGGGCTGAGCATGCCCGGCATCGCGGAGTGACCACCGTGGCCCATGTTCTCGTGGCCGTCGTCGAGGCCGTCGGTACTGACTCCCCAACTCTCCAGACGGTTCTCCATCTGCTCGATCTCGGCGTCCTGGGCCTTCTCGATCGTCGACGCGAGGGCGATCAGCTCCGCATTGTCCGTCCGGCCCTCGACGAGTTCGGCCATCTCCACGGCCTGGTCATGGTGTCCGATCATCGTCGAGGTGAACTCGACGTCGGCCTCGTTGTGAGTGGCCGACGCCGGAGCTTGCGTCGCCACCGATGCCGAGGTGTTGGCGGAGGTGGCGTCGCTCGCCGTTTCGTCGGGTGAGCAACCGGCGACCGCGATGAGTGCCGCCGCGGCCAGGCCGATCCCTGCCGCCGTCCGGATACGGCGCCGAGATGTGTTGTGTACGTACATGAGTGCATTCCTTGCTGCTGTCGGAGTTCCCGGCGGGCGCGACGCCGGCCGAGAGGGAGGAGAGATGACGACACGACGGACCGAGCGGTCCGCGGAGGTCAACTCAGCAGCGGATCACCTGTAGTTGCAGATGGGAGTACATGGCCCACGGCGGCGGACGACCCAGGATCGTCGTCCGACGGCGAGCGGTGTCGACGATCCGCGGAAACGCCGCAAGCGACCAGAGCAGGAGAACGAGAACCACGGCCGGAAGATCGACGCCCGCCGCACGGATGAACACGCAGTCGTGCGAGTGCTCACCGCAGTCGTCGGTTCCGGTCATCTTCGGGGCTGACGTCATCGTCGACGATGCCGTGAGCGCCGAATGCTCCGCATGGTGGGACATCCCGCTCTCGCCGTGTAATTCCGGCCCGCTCGCTCCGCTCCCGGCGCCGCCACCGGAAGGCCCGCCATGACCCGACACCACCGTGTGCATGAGCATCACGGCGAGAGCGAGCACGAGAACGAGTGCGCGGCGCCGTACGACGGCGCCACGACCGGTTCTGCGGCGGCGGCTCACGGTGCCAGGTTACGAGGTCAGGATGCCGTCGTCGACGCCCTGGCGTCATCGGGACGCCGATCGTCTCCCGACTCCGACGCTGCATCCTCGGCGGCTCGGCGTCGTTGTCGTGGGATCAAGATCTTGCGATCGATGATCTGGTAGGTCGCGACCACCGCGGCGGCCAGCAGCCACCCGAGCACGATGTCGAAGATGTAGTGCTCGGCGGTGTACACCAGGGCGAACGCCATCGCGAGGGCGTAGCCCATGAACAGTGTCTTGCCGAGCGCCTTCACCCGCGGCCACATGAAGAGCGCGAGGAGCATCGTCAGACCCGCGTGCAGCGACGGGATCGCGGCCACCAGGTTGGACTTGCCCTGCCCGACCTCGACGAGGTTCGACGCCGCATGGATGTTGAGGTACCCCCAGCCGCGAGCCGAGATCCGTTCGACGTAGGGGTTGGCGTCCGGATACTCGTTGTCCAGCGTCCCGAGCAGACCGCCGGGCTCCTCGGCCTCGGGCGAGTACATGCAGATCGGGTCACGCGGGAAGTCCTGGACCTCGGCCGCGGTGCATCGCGCGGCGGCCCACGGCGGGGCGCCCGGGACGAGGGTGTAACCGACCAGGGCGAGGAAGGTCGTCGCCACGAAACACGCCGCGTAGCGTCGCCAGGCGGCGCGGTCCTTCAGCCACAACACGGCCGCGACCGCGTACGGGATGATGAAGTACGACATGTAGACGATGCTGACGATGACCTCCCACCAGGGCGGACTCGCCTGCTTGAGGTGCTCCTGCAGCCATGCCGTGGGATTGACCCCGCCGGTCAGCCAAGCATCGAAATCGATCGCCAGATGCCAGTGGGTGGGCATGTCGACGATGCGCGCGACGTCCCGGGTCCAGTCGTAGAGGATCAGGATCAGCGCGAACGGCGCCCAGTCGATGAGGATCGTGATGAACTTGCGCCGGCCGATACAGGCAGCCGCGAGTCCCAGACACATCAGGATGATCAGGCGCGTGCGGTCGAAGGCCAGACCGTAGAGGGCGACGTGCACCGCCATCAGCACGATCCAGGCGCCGATCGCGATGCGCCGGACCATCGTCAGATCGCGACGGCTCTCGGGATCGGCTTCCATCTCGGCGGCGGCGGCCAGGTCGTCGAGGATCGGTTCCACACCCGCGCGCCCGGTGTCGTCGCGGTCGGTGTCCTCACGACCGGTGACCACCACGGAGTCCTTGGTGTCGGAGGTGGTCGTCTCGGCGCTCTCGCGCTCGTCGCGCTTGGAGGGTCTGCCCGGCTGCGGGACGCCCACCGTCTCGTCGACACTCACCCGACACAACCCCGCCCGTCACACCCCGCAGGGCAACCACCCACTTAAACTGCCGTCAGTGTAATGGCCATCTGTTGTTCGCGAGCCAAGCCGACGGCCAGGCATGTCGGATTTGAGCATTTCCGGCGCCGCGACCCAGGGCGAGGGGTCTCCGCCAGCGGTTTTCGCCGGACACCTCGCCGATCAGGGTGTTGTGGATCACACTGGAGGGCGTCGATCCCCTGAAGGAGGTCTCGGTGCCCAATCGCTACCTGCGCTACGGCGACCAGCGCTACATCATCAACAAGGAGGCGGAGGCCCGTCTCAACCGCACCCTCGACGCGGTGTACGCCGACGGAACCCGCGGTCACGAGTGGCTGAACCTCTATCACGACAGCGCGGCACCGTGTCGACTCCTCATCGCACCCGGAGTCCCGATCACCATCGAGACCGAGCCCTGTCTGGGCGACTGATCTCCCGTCGCCGCGGAGAGCCGGTTGGACGAAGCAGGTGACCGCCCCGGCGTGTCCCCGTGATCCATGACGACGGGCGCGTCCGCGTGTCAGGGCGGGCCACTATCGTTGTCGCATGCGCATCGGAGCCCATCTTCGCGAGGACGCCGACCCCTTGGCCACTGCCGCCGAGCTCGGGATCGATGTCTTCCAGATGTTCGTCACGGACCCTCAGAGCTGGAAGAAGCCGCAGCCGAACCCGCGCGCGGCGGAGTTCCGTGAGTCCGACATCGACGTCGTCGTGCACTCGAGCTACCAGATCAACGTCGCCAGTCTGAACAACCGGCTGCGGATGCCGTCGCGCAAGGCCGTCGAGCAGCAGGCCGCGGCCGCCGCCGAACTCGGCGCCTTCGGGCTCGTCGTCCACGGCGGGCATCTGCGCGACGGGGAGGACAGCGCCGAGGGATTCGCCAACTGGCGCAAGCTGTTCGACCGCCAGGCCGACAAGGGCGGCTTCGGCGTCCCGATCCTCATCGAGAACACCGCGGGCGGCGACCACGCGATGGCACGCACGCTCGAGTCCATCGACCGTCTGTGGGAGGCGGTCGGCGACTTCGACCAGGCCGGCTTCTGCCTCGACACCTGCCACGCCTGGGCCGGCGGCGAGGATCTCGTCGGACTCGTCGAGCGCGTCCGTCAGATCACCGGCCGGATCGATCTCGTGCACCTCAACAACTCTCGCGACGAGTTCGACTCGGGCCGCGACCGACACGCCAACCTCGCGTCGGGCCACATCGACCCCGAGGTGCTCGTCGCCGTCGCCGAAGCGGCGGGCGCACCGGTCATCCTGGAGACACCCGGCGACGGCATCCCCGACGATCTCGAGTACCTGCGCTCGGCGCTATAAGACGTCGATCACGACAGATTCCAGGCGGGCGCCGGCGGAGTCACCGGGTATGCGGCGACGTTCATGACGACCGTCCCGTCGCAGGGCCCGCCGTCGATCGTGGTCCGCCACACGCCCTTCAGCGTGCCGTCGCCCTGCGGGGTGTAGGTCGCGATCGACGTCGCCGGGCGCCACACCTTCGGCACACCCGCGCCCTGCCAGCAGTCCCATTCCCAGTCATAGCGATGCACCCAGGATCCTGCCTCCCAGGTGTAACGCGGCGGCTGCGGCAGCGTCGGATTCGCGGGTTTCGGCCCGTCGATCACCGTCGCCACGCACGTACCGCCGTCGCACGATGTCCTGAAGGTGTAGTCGTCGGAGAAGTCCGGCTCCGCCTGCCGGGCCGCCAGGCTCGTTCCCGTCTTCGAGGCGGCGAACCGCTTCAACGAATACACGCCGTCCCACGAGGGCGTCGCCGCGGCGTCTGCCGGCGCGACAGCCAGAAGTCCGGCGGCCAGGGCGACGATCGAGATCACGACGCTCACGAAACCTGTCGCGCCGAGACGTGCGGGTCCGATCACCAGTCTGCGCATTCGTTCATTGGAACGTACTCGCGGTTCCTGCGCCGGCGTTGCGGATTTCTCGGCGCTCCGGGTGCACCAACCGGCGCAGATCACACATCTTCCGATTGATCCGGCGGGGATATGGGGCTACTCTTGGGTTACCGACGAGTAACATAGCTCGGACCGAACAGCCCCTCATCCGGCCGGTACGCGCACAACCGTGAGCGATCGGACCGGGTCGAGGACGCCATCGCAGACGGCCACACCAGACAAGGAACAACCATGGGCCATTACAAGAGCAACATGCGCGACCTGCAGTTCAATCTCTTCGAACTGTTCGAGCTCGACAAGGTACTGGAGTCCGGCGACTTCGGGGACCTCGACCACGAGACAGCCGTCGACATGCTGCGCGAGGTCCGTGCGCTGGCCGAGGGCCCGATCGCCGAGTCCTTCGTCGACGCCGACCGCAATCCCCCGGTCTTCGACCCCGACGAGCACACCGTCACGATCCCCGAGTCGTTCAAGAAGTCGTACAACGCCCTGGTCGAGGGCGGCTGGGACAAGATCGGCATCGCCGAGGAGCTCGGCGGCCTGCCGGCCCCGCGCTCGCTGTACTGGGCCATCGGCGAGATGATCCTCGGCGCCAACCCGCCCGTGTTCATGTACGCCGCCGGCGCGGGCTTCGCGAACATCTTCTACAACAACGGCACCGACGAGCAGAAGAAGTGGGCCGCCATCTGCTCCGAGCGCGGCTGGGGCGCCACCATGGTGCTGACCGAGCCCGACGCCGGTTCCGACGTGGGCGCCGGACGCACCAAGGCCGTGCAGCAGGAAGACGGTTCCTGGCACATCGACGGTGTGAAGCGATTCATCACCTCGGCCGATCAGGACATGACCGAGAACATCTTCCACCTGGTGCTCGCCCGCCCCGAAGGCGCCGGCCCGGGCACCAAGGGTCTGTCGCTGTTCTTCGTACCCAAGTACCACTTCGACTTCGAGACCGGCGAACTCGGCGAGCGCAACGGCGTCTTCGTCACCAACGTCGAGCACAAGATGGGCATCAAGGCGTCCGCCACCTGTGAGGTCACCTTCGGACAGCACGGCACCCCCGCCAAGGGCTGGCTCGTCGGCGACGTCCACAAGGGCATCGCGCAGATGTTCGAGGTCATCGAGCACGCGCGAATGATGGTGGGCACCAAGGCCATCTCGACCCTGTCGACCGGTTACCTGAACGCGCTCGAGTACGCCAAGGAGCGCATCCAGGGTGCGGACATGACCCAGATGACCGACAAGGCCGCACCGCGCGTGTCGATCACCCACCACCCCGATGTGCGTCGTTCGCTGATGACCCAGAAGGCCTACGCCGAAGGTCTGCGCGCGATCTACCTCTACACCGCGTCGCACCAGGACACCGCCGCCGCGAAGATCGTGTCCGGCGCCGATCCCGACATGGCCCACCGCGTGAACGATCTGCTGCTCCCGATCGTCAAGGGCGTCGGCTCCGAGCGCGCCTACGGCACCCTCGGTCACGAGTCGCTGCAGACGCTCGGCGGGTCGGGATTCCTCCAGGACTACCCGATCGAGCAGTACATCCGTGACTCGAAGATCGACTCGCTGTACGAGGGGACCACGGCGATCCAGGCCCAGGACTTCTTCTTCCGCAAGATCATCCGCGACAAGGGCCAGGCTCTCGCGCACGTCGCCGGGCAGATCCAGAGCTTCATCGACTCCGAGGCGGGCAACGGCCGGCTGAAGACCGAGCGGGCACTGCTGAAGACGGCGCTCGACGACGTGCAGGCGATGGCTGCCTCGCTGACCAACGATCTGATGGCGGCACAGGAGAACTCGGCCGAGCTGTACAAGGTCGGACTCGGTTCGGTCCGCTTCCTGATGGCCGTCGGCGACCTGCTCATCGGCTGGCTGCTCCTCCGCCAGGCCGAGGTCGCCCTCGCCGCTCTCGACAACGGGGCCTCCGACGCCGACAAGTCCTTCTACGAGGGAAAGGTCGCCGTGGCGAGCTTCTTCGCGAAGAACATGCTCCCGCTACTCACCTCGGTTCGCGTCACCGTCGAGAACATCGACAATGACATCATGGAGCTCGACGAAGCGGCCTTCTGAGACAAATCAGAGTCAGACGGAAGGCCGCCCGCCGAGGGACATCATGGAACTCGACGAAGTGGCCTTCTGAGCCCGACCCTTCTGAGCCCGACCAAACCGAGAACTCCCACCGGCGAATCCGCCGGTGGGAGTTCTTCTTTGCGTCGAGTCGGCGCACATCGCGGCTCAGACCCCGCGGTGCGGCATCGTCACTCGATCACGCTGAAGCAGTAACCGACCGGGCGCGGTTTCTCCGCGAAGTAGGTCCCGTCCGAGTCGGGACATTCGGGCTCCCCCGCGGCCTTGGTGTCCACGCGGATGTTCGTTCCGCCGGAAACCGGCGACCCACAGTCGATCTCACGAATGTCGGCGAGCGCGGTACCACCGGTCGCGGACGGGATGTAGTAACAACGACCCTCCTGGTACACCGGCGCCAGACAGAGCGCGCCCTCCTCGCCCGCGACCCAGTAGCGCGAGTAGTTGGGACCGCAGAGCCCTTGCGTGATGGACTTCTCCGCGACGACGTAGTGGAAGTCGGTGTCGCCGCAGGACACCTCGTCGGCCTTGAGGGTCTCCGGCTCCGCCGTCACGACGATGCACTCGCCGGCGTCGACGTCACTGGTGTCGGTGACCCCACCTCCCTGCGCCGACGACACCAGCACCCGCGCCACGCCACCGGCGATCACGATCAAGAGCAGCACCCCGACGATTCCCAGCGCGACCCACAGACCGGTGCGCTTCTTCTTCGGTGGCGGCGGGAACGGCGGCCCGGGCGGGTACATCCCGCCCGGCATCGGGCCCGGGTACTGGGGCCGACCGCCGTAGGGCACCTGGTTCGGCGGCGGTGCGCCGCAGGGCTGGTTCGGTGGCGGGTACCCGCCGTTCGGCGGGTACTGCCCGGGTTGCGGTTGTGGCCCGAATCGCGGGTCCCCCGGCTGATATGGCGAGTTGGTCACGCGCGAAGACTACCGCCACCTGCCGCCACGTCCAGGGCACCGATGAACCTCGACTCGACTGATGGACTTCGATCGAAGTCCATCAGTCGAGGTGAGGTTCGCCGGTCGGGCGGCAGTACGGGTGAGCGGACCGTTCAGTCGAGGAGAGTGATGCAGTAACCGGTGGGAGTCGGTTTCGGCACGTAGTACTGCCCTTGGGCAGGCTCACAGGTGGGTTCCCGCGAGATCTTCGTGTCGACGCGGAAGTTGGTTGCACCAGGCTTCAACACCGGCCTGCCACAGTCGATCTCTCGAATCTCACCGAGTGCATTCCCACCGACCGCGCTCGGCTCGTAGTAGCACCGGGCCTGTTGATATACCTGCGCCACGCAGAGGACCTCCGTTGTACCCGGCCGTGCGTTCACAAACCAGAACAACGAGTACTCCGGTCCGCAGTTCGATTCGTTGACCACCTTGTCCGCCACCACGAAGTGGAAGTCTTTCGTTGCACAGGGCACTCGCTCCGCGCTGAGGTACCCGTCGCTGGGTGACAGCTGGATGCACTCACCGACGGCGACGTCATCGCTGTCGAACAGCCTGGGGCTGGACGGTAGTGACTCCATGAACCGGTTCAACCCGAAGGCCCCGACCGCGAAAACCACAAGACCGACAACACCGAGCGAAACCCACAACCAGGTGCGCTTCTTCTTCCGCTGCGGCGGCGGGAACGGCGGGCCTGGTGAGTACATGCCTCCCGGCATCGGACCGCCGTAGGGAGGCGGCGCCGCGTACGACCGGTTCGACGGATAGAAGCCCGGGTGCGGAGGATAGTGCCCGGGTGGGGGTTGTGGTCCGACTCGCGGGTCCCCCGACTGATATGGCGAATTGGTCACGCGCGAACACTATCCCGAATCCCCCGATCACGGACTTTCGTATCCACCTGTCGATCCGTGCCCGATGGGGCATCGGCGTATCGAGTCACCGACGAACCTCAGCTCGAATGATGGACTTCGATCGAGGTCCATCAGTCGAGCTGAGGTTCGTCAGTGGGGCGCGGTGACCGGATGGCGGCCCAGGCGTCGTTAATTCGTCTGCGGCTCAGGCATCCCTTCCCGACCGCACCCGCTCAACCACATCCGCATAGAAGGTGGTGGTCAGGAGAACCATGGCCGTCACGAATCCACCCTCGCTGCCAGACCGTTTCGACCCCATGGACGACTCCATGGTCACCGTGAACTCGCGGATGTCGCGGCCGTCGGTAGGCATGACAGAGGTCGCGTCTGCGCGAATGTCCTTCAGCAGCGCCGCGGTCGACTCGACCCGACTTCCCGCGTGATGCGCCGTGATCCGCAGATCGTCGGGCGCGCCGGAAAGTTGACGGACCAGCCAGTTGATCTTGGTCTGCGTTCGCCCTGACCGCGGGGCTGCGGTTTTCAACGAGCAGCCGATCCGCCCGCGGCCAAGGTCTGCGTGCATCGCCACCGGTCCAGCCGCTCCGGATACTCGCAACAACGCGAAGAGCTCCCCCGAATCGGCCAGTTATCGAGCGCGGCTGACCGAATCGACTCGACTCGCCGGGGCTTGTGCAGTCACGCGCTGCCCGGTCAGTGCGCTGAGCCGGAGCGCGACGTGGCGGGCCAGACGATCGAATCGGTCGCACACGTCCGACGTCGAGTCGTCCGACGCGCCGACGGTCTTGTTCTTGACCGCTTCCGGATCTTGACCCACTGCTTGCCCATGTCGTCGAAGGTCCGCATACCGGACTGGCTGTCGGCGGCGTACCAGAGGAGTTCCTCGAGAAGACGAGCTCGCACCCTGTCGTCGACGCCGACATGCTCGTGCACGATCATTGCCTCGGCGAGGACCTCCTCCCACGAAAGATGTTTCAGCACAGTGTTCTTCGGGGGCCGACCCTCGACAGCGAAAGGGTGGAGATCTGGGGAGGCCATCAGGTCGCCGCTGATCGTGATCACTGCGTCGAACGACTTCGCCTTGGCCAGTTTGAGGTAAGTTCCGACCTGATCCCCGGTCAGCTCCGCCCGGCCGGTTTTCACTTCGACAAGTGCTCGCCACACCTTGCTACCGCGACTTACCTTGATCAGTCCATCCGGGCGCACATCCTCACCCGACATCGAGAATCGAACTTCGGTGAATGCTTCGATACGTCCTCGCGGCGCTCCGGTCTGGCTGAGGACCGCGCGGCCGAACTCGGGGACCGTCTCCATCGTGGCCAACAGAATGGACGTCGTGCGCATCTCTTGTTCGGCGGCCGACTTGATGCCTGCAGATGGAAAAAGGCGCGCCCGCTTCCACTCCGACTCAACCTGTCGAGGTAGATATGCCAGAGTTCTCGACGCCCAGTCTTTCGGCAACGGCGCCGGGCGTCGTTTCCGACCGATCGAGACCTTTGTACCGGGCTCACTCAGTGAAGGCGCGGTTTCTTGCACGGCGTCATCGGCACCCGGCACTCCGGTGTCGGCGGCAAGAGCCGCCTCGGCCGAACTCTTCTCAGGGACCGACCCGGCAACGTTCTGTTCCGTGTCCTCACCAGTCGAATCCAGGCTGCCGTCGACAGACTCCGAGTCGTCGACTTCGATCCCATGGTCGGAAACCAGGGCCTCGAGTCCTCCGTCGTAACCCTGACCGACGGCTCGGATCTTCCAGGCATCGTTGCGTCGGTATATCTCGCCGAAGATCAGCGCGCGTTCCGAAGACAGACCTTCCATTGCGTGTACGACGAACGGAGCATCTGGCTCGTCTGCATGGCGACGTACATGTTGACGAGCTCGGCGTCTCCGAAGCTCGCATCCGTCCGAGGGTCCGTGCTGGCCGTGACCATTATTCGCGCGACCGAATCGGGTATGCGCGCGAGATCGACCTCCACGGCATCTTTCTGACTGAACGAACTGCCGTCCGGGTCCTGCTGATGCACCTCGTGCGAGACCAGCCGTACAGCGCCTCCCACCCCCGTGGGCTGGTTGTAGAAGATCAGGTCGTCATTGGACCGCACTTGACCGTCGTCACCAAGAATGAGGATGCCGGCGTCGAGTCCGATCTCCTTGCCCGCAGCCGCTTCGGTCTGGATGACGACCACCAGCCGCGGTGAGTTTTCGCCGGCGACTTCGTCGACGGATACGTTTCCACCCTTGGACAGCTCACGAAGCTCCACCTCGCCTACCTATTGGCAACACCTTGGTCAGCGTGTGGCAAATCGGACAAGTGGGTCGAATTCGAGGCTCATTCAACTGATCGGAGGATCGGTCCCGCACACTCTCGGGCGAGGAGATCAGACCGCCTTCTTCCGCTTCCGCTGCCCGGCCCGGGCGGATACCGCGGCGCCGAGGAGGATCATCCGCATGGTGCGCTCGGCGGCGTCGGCGAGGAGCTTCTCTCCGTTGGCGACCGCCTCCGACAACGGCATCGGTACCGTGATGATCGATGCGATCGCCCCGATCCCCACGTCGTGGACGGCGGGCGCACCGTGCCCGAGCGAACCCGCAAGCGCGACAACGGGCACACCCCGCAACTGGGCGCGGCGGGCCACCTCCGCGGGCACCTTGCCGCGAGGGGTCTGGAAGTCGATCGAACCCTCTGCGGTGATCACCAGATCCGCCTTGCCGATCCGATGGTCGAGATCGATCCCGGACAGCCCGGAATCGAGTAGTGCGTCGAACCGCGACCGCAGTTTCCCGCCGGCTGCCGCCAGGCCCGCACCTAGTCCACCCGACGCGCCGGACCCGGCCCCCTGCCGATAGTCGATGTCGGCCAGCCCATCCCGCTGCAGTATGTCCGCCCAGACGTCGAGCGCCGCCGACAGCGAGTCGACCTGTGCGGGCGTCGCCCCCTTCTGCGGCCCGAAGACGCGGGCGACGCCGCTCGGTCCGCAGAGGACGTTGTGCGGGTTGCCCGCGACCACCACCTCGGTCTCACGCAACCGCGGATGCAGGCCGGTGAGATCCAGCGACGCCGCGCGCGCCAGTTCGTTTCCGCCGCGACCGATCTCGTCACCGTCATGGTCCAGGACGCGCGCACCGAGCGCCTGGAGCGCACCCGCGCCGCCGTCGCATGTGCCCGAGTCGCCGCAGCCGACGAGAATCGCCGACACCCCCGCGTCGAGGGCCGCGGCAATCAGTTGTCCCACTCCGTAAGTGGTGGTGGCGCCGGGATCTCGCTGCCCCGCCGGAACGAGTGCCAATCCAGCTGCGGCGGCCATCTCGACGACGCCGATGCGGTTCCGACCGACGCCGACCTCGGCCCAGTGCGACTGCACCGGCTCACCGGTGGGACCGCGGACGGTCAGCTCGTGGAGCCGCCCGTTGCCCGCGGCCGCCAGGATGCGTGCCGTTCCCTCCCCGCCGTCCGCGATCGGTGCGATGTCGACGCGCACCCCGGGGAGCGTGCGCCGCACCCCCGCGGCGATGGCGGTCGCCACCGACACGGCGTCGAGGCTCTCCTTGAAACCACTCGGGGCGACCAGGATTCGTTGCGGAACTCGGACAGACATCGGCACTCCTGTTGATCTATCGGACAAGGTCTTGATGAGGAGACGGGAACTCGCACCCGGAGGCACATTCGGGACAGTCGCGGCGATGCGACGGTCAGGACGAGAGCAGGGGCAGACCCAGGTAGGGCCAGACCCAGAACGCGAAGATGATGAGCAGCACCAGCGACACCGGCGCGAGCAGCGCCGACATCGTGAGCAGATGTCGGGGTTCGTAACCGGGGACGTCGTCGCTCGCCGCGAACATGGCGACCGGTTTGGCCGAGCTGGTGAGGGTGATGCAGAACCCGGCGGCCGCGGTGGACAGGAAGGCCGCGGCGACGGGGTCGACCCCGACGGCCGGGGCGGTCACCACGATGATCGGGATCAGTACCGCCGAACGGGCCGAACGGGATTGGATCACCAGATGCGCGAGCAGCGAGACGATCGCCGCGACGACGACGAACACCATCGCCGCCGCCGGCCCGGTCTCGGCGATGGACCCGAAAGCCTGATCCGCCAGCCACTCCGCGGCACCACTGGAGTTGAGCGCCATCCCCAGCGCGAGGGTGGCGGCCATGAACAGCAGGAGCGTCCACGGGACGGTCTTCAGCGCCGCGCCCAGCGTCGTCGCGCCGACCGCCGGCGCCGACGCGGCCAGCGCGCCGAGCACCGCGACGATGGCCGGGTCGACACCGTGCAGCGGTTCTGAACACCACAGCGCCACAACGAGTCCGAGGATGCCGGACACCCGTCGTTGTGCAGACGTGAGCGGGCCGGAGGTCGCCGTCCCGGTCGTCGCGAGAGCGGTCGGCGGCACGCACAGCGGACGTGCCCGCTCGGCGCGATCGGTCATCAACCACAGTGCCGACTCGGCCGCGAGGTGCGACCACACGAGCGCCAGGGGGATGCCGAGGACCGCCCAGTGCAGGAATCCGATACCGCCACCGGTTGCGGCCGAGACGATCTCGACGGTGATGAGGTGCGCACCGGCACCCAGAAGCGATCCCACCGCCGAGAAGAGGATCACCATCGGGAAGACCAGCGCGAGGCAGAGCACCAGGCGCGGTCGGTCACGCAGGACCGCGGCGAGCGCGAGAAATATCGGAAGAGCAAGGGCCGCACGGCCGGACGTCGCCGGGATCGCGAACGTGGTCAGCAACAGGGCCGCGGTGATCAGATGGACCAACTGACGAGGCGTCCGGGCCCGGCGGACGACCCGCGCCGACACACGAGCCGACAGACCTGACGCCGTGACCGCGGCTGCGATCACGAAAGCACCGATCAGCAACCAGATCACGCCGGAGCCGAGCGTGCCCGCGAAGGTGTTGGCGTCGATGATGCCGAAGACCACCAGAGCGATACCGCCACCCAGCGCGACATAGGTGTCATCAAGCGGCGAGAAGATCCACGCCCACACCGCGATCAGGAAGACGAGGAGGGTGACAACGGCGTCGAACGGCAACTCCCCGGTCCACCCGGCATGTCCGACGAACGCGCCGGCGCCGAGAACGACGACGAGACCGGCTGCCGCCCACGGGGACAGCACGCTGCCGACGGCGTCGAGGAGGGGGCGCCGCGGCGGCGATGACGGCGTCACCGTGCGCACCGGTGGACGCGTCGCGTACATCGTCACCGGCCCCGGGTGTCCCGGGCCTCGGTCGATCGTGTGCGGAACGTTCATGGCGACCACTCTGCGGTGCCGGCGTGACACCTTCATGAGGCGCGAATGAAAGTTCTTTCACGGAAAGAACCGGTGAACAGACGGCAAACCCACCACCGGATCGGGCCGGTGGTGGGTCTGCGCGGTTACCCCAGTGGTGTGTCGGATCTACTTCGGTGGCATCCGGATGCCGCCGTCGACGCGGATGACCTCCGCGTTCATGTAGCTGTTGGTGACCAGCTCGACGACCATCGAGGCGAGCTCGTCGGGCGCACCCAGGCGATGCGGGAACAGGACCGACTCGCCGAGCTTGGCCTTGAACGCCTCGGCCGCTTCGCCTTCACCGTAGATCGGGGTGTCGATCAGACCGGGGGCGATGGTGTTGACGCGGATGCCGACCGCGGCCAGGTCGCGCGCGACCGGGAGGGTCATGCCGACGACGCCGCCCTTGGACGACGAGTACGACGCCTGGCCGATCTGGCCGTCGAAGGCTGCGACGCTGGCCATGTTGACGATCGCGCCGCGCTCACCGTGGCCGTCGAGCGGCTCGTTGCGGCTCATGGCGGTGGCCGCGAGACGGATGCAGTCGAAGGTGCCGATCAGGTTGATCGCGATGACCTTCTTGTAGGCGTCGAGGTTGTGGGCCGACCCGAACTCACCGTCGCGACCGATGGTGCGCTGTGCCCAGCCGATGCCGGCCGAGTTGACCAGCGCACGCAGCGGGCCGAGTTCGGTGGCCGCGTTGACGGCGGCTTCGATCTGTTCGGTCGAGGTCACGTCGACGGCGACGAACTGTCCGCCGATCTCCTTGGCGAGTTCCTCGCCCTTGTCCGCGTTCAGGTCGGCGACGATGACCTTTGCACCCTTGGCCGCCAGCTGGCGAGCCGCAGCCGCGCCGATGCCGGACGCGCCACCCGTGACGATTGCACTAGCTCCATTGATATCCACGCCCCGGAGCCTATCGAGCGTTCTATCGCTCGGTAAAGCCCTTCGGGGAAACACCCCGCATCGAAATCCTCCACATCAGATCACCCCGCGCCGAACCACCCGGGGTCAGACGCACTTCACGATGGGTTCGGGCGCGTAGCGGACGGTGCGGGTGGACCGATCGATCTCCCGTCCGGTACGCGCGTCCTTGATGATCCGGGTGTCCGACGCCGTGAAACCCTTGCTCCCGCTGCTCGGGATGCAGTCGTCCCCGCGCGGAACGCGGACTCGCGGCGGATCGGTGGGGGCAACCCGCTCACCCGTGACCGACTCGACCTCGAACGCCTTCGTTCCCCAGAGCCGAACCGTCACCGACGACGGCGACCAGGCGGTCTCGATCAGCACGCCGTGCCGCGTGTTGTTGCGGAACTTCAGGTCGATGGCACCCTCGAACACGGTCGCCTCCCGCGCCTCCGGGTACCGCGAGATGTAATACGCGTGCTCGGTGTGATCGACGTCCTCGAGCCCGGCGAAATACGTCGCGTTGTACAGGGTCGTCGCGAACTGGGAGATCCCGCCGCCGACCGCGTTCGACGCCCGACCATGGTCGATGATCGTCGACTCCACGTACCCCTGCTCTGAACCGCGCGGCCCGGTGTGCCCGTTGAGCGAAAACACCTTTCCGGGCAGGACGAGGGCCCCGTCGACCTCGGCGGCGACGAGCCGGATGTTCTCCCCGGAAGCGCTCGAGAAGCCACCGGTGGTGTACTCGCTGATCAGTTCGGTGACCCCGAGCTTGCGCGCGGCATCGGTCGTGAGCTTCGGCTCGACGTCGTCGTAGACGACCTCGACCCTGCGATCGCCACCGTCGGCCGCCGCACTCGTGGCGACGGCGGCGAGGGTCTTCGGCCAGTTGATCGCGGCGCCGTCGACGCCCGGCACCACCTGCGGACGGCCGGACGCCAGACTGAACGTCGCGCTGACGGGGGCCCGTTGCGAGGCGTCGAGGTCGGGGGCGAGGATCTCGCGCCCCACCTTCTCGTCGGCTCGGGGAGTGAGCCCGCCGCGGCCGTCGGGCCCGAAGGTCACCATCGACGCCAGGTCTCCCGCGGGCACCTCGACCGTCCGTTTGCGGCGGTCCACGAGACTCACGGGAGCCGCGACCACCCGTTCGGCCGGTCCGGCGACGGTCGCGGCCACGACCTCGGCGCTCACCGTCGGCGAGAAGGGTTCCATGGGCAGGTCGACGGGGGCGCCGTCCAGCCAACGGTCGACGAGGGTCGCGGCGGCAGCGTCTCGCGCGATGCGTTCACCCTTGGCGGGCTGATACCCGACGGGCTCGGTGCCGTCGTAGTGCACACCACCCTCGACCGCGGCCTTCTCGAGTGACGCGCGCTGGGCGTCGAGCGCCGCGTTCATCGCCGTCCGATCCAGCGTGACGACCGGCTCGACGTCGAAGTCGCGGCCGAACAGCGCGGCCAGACGGACGAGCGGATTGCGCGGTTGCTCGAGGAGACGAGCCCGCGTCGCATCGGCGTCGTATGTGAGTCCCAGCTCGGCGGGCGCGACCTCGGCCGAGCCCTCCGGCGTCCGCAAGACGACCGGTTGTCGCGAGCGCGCCGTCAGCTCGTCGAGTACGGAGGTGAGTTCGGCGGAGTTCCGACCGCCCGCATCGATACCGCCGACGACGGCGTTGCGTGGGGAATCGGAGCGGGTGGCCACGAACTCCGCGGCGAGGACGAGCGTGATCACGGCGACGACGGCGAGCACGGCGCGTAGCGCGGATCGTGCTCGGCGAGAGCCTGGGGTCACAACTCCATCCATCGGGGCTGGCAGCTCGGCGGGCTGACGACTTACCAATCAGGGGGTGGCCGCAGAACTACGGTCGGGAAAGCAGGCGCTCCGGCCGAGCTGTCGGGTCGGGGGTCTGACAGCGCAGCCGGAGCTATAGACATATTTACGCTACTTTTCGGCCGGAGGCATCCCCGGACGGCCGATTCTGTCGAATATGTGACGAAGTACCCCGATTCGTCCCACGAAAGTGAGACGGATCGGCCGATCAGTCGCCGATCCGTCTCACTTACCGGGATTCCAGCTCTCGATGATGTCCGCTTCGGGTCGTCAGCCCTCGATGATCGCGGTGACGCCCTGGCCGCCCGCGGCACAGATCGAGATCAGCGCGCGACCGCCGCCGTTCTCCTTGATCTGCTTGGCCGCCTGCGCGACGATCCGGCCGCCGGTCGCCGCGAAGGGGTGACCCGCCGCGAGCGACGAACCGTGGACGTTGAGCTTGCTGCGGTCGATCGAACCCAGTGCCGAGTCGAGGCCGAGGCGCTCCTTGCAGTACTCCTCGGACTCCCAGGCCTGCAGGGTCGCGAGGACCACCGACGCGAAGGCCTCGTGGATCTCGTAGAAGTCGAAGTCCTGCAGTGTGAGCCCGTTGCGGGCGAGCAGACGCGGCACCGCGTAGGTCGGGGCCATGAGCAGCCCGTCCGGACCGTTGACGTAGTCGACCGCCGCGGTCTCGCTGTCCACGAAGTAGGCGAGCACCGGCAGTCCGCGGTCGGCGGCCCACTCATCGCTGGCGAGCAGCACGGTCGACGCACCGTCGGTGAGGGGCGTCGAGTTGCCCGCGGTCATCGTCGCGTCGCCGAGCGAGACACCGAAGACCGGCTTGAGCTTGGCGAGCTTCTCCGCGGTGGAGTCGCCGCGCAGGTTCTGGTCGCGGGTCAGGCCCAGGAACGGGGTGATGAGGTCGTCGAAGAAGCCGGCGTCGTAGGCGGCCGCCATGTTCTGGTGGCTGCGGGCGGCCAACTCGTCCTGGTCGGCGCGCTTGATGCCGAACTCCTTGGCGGTGACGGCTGCGTGCTCGCCCATCGACATGCCCGTGCGGGGCTCGCCGTTGCGCGGGATCTCGATGCCGAGCTTCGTCAGCAGCTTCGCGGCGCCGAGGATCTGGTCCTTGGTGCTCCGCGCGCGATTGACCTCGAGCAGCTGACGACGCAGGCCCTCGCCCACGGCGATCGGTGCGTCGGACGTCGTGTCGACGCCACCGCCGATCGCGGCGTCGTAGCGGCCGCGGGCGATGCCGTCGGCGACCGTCGTGATGGCCTGCAGTCCGGTGCCGCAGGCCTGCTGGATGTCGAAGGCAGGGGTGTACGGCGACAACGCCGAACCGAGCACCGACTCGCGGATGAGATTGAAATCACGGGCGTGCTTGAGCACGGCGCCGCCGGCGACCATGCCGAGCTGCTCGCCCTGCAGGTTGAAGCGGCTCACCAGGCCGTCGAGCGCGGCGGTGAACATCTCCTGGTTGCCGACCTTCGCGTACGCCTTGTCCTGGCGTGCGAACGGGATGCGGTTGCCGCCCAGGATCGCGACGGGACGATCGCTGCGGGTCTTCGGCTTGCTGGTGGGGTTGGACTGTTCGGCCACGTCGATCTCCCAAGGGTCGGGTGCGGTATCTATAGCGTATTCTTACTCATCAGTAAGTTCGTTGTCGAACGACAGTCAGAGGAGATCAACGTGGCCGCCAACGGAAACACTGGCCTGTACTCGAGCTTCGTCCATTCCGCGCCCGGCGCATTCATCGCCAAGCAGGCCGGATTGCCCGTCCCGCCGCCGCTGCGCCGATACAAGGCCTCCGAGCCGCCGCTGCCCGGTCCGGTTCTGCTCGGCGGGTCCGGCCGGCTCGTCGAACCGCTTCGGGAGATGCTCTCGACCGAGGACTACGACCTCATCCAGAACGCCACGACGGGTCGCAGCGCCGACAAGTTCGGCGGACTCGTCTTCGATGCGACGGGCATCACCTCTCCCGGCGAGCTACGTCAGCTCTTCGAGTTCTTCCAGCCCGCGATGCGATCGACCGCCGCCTGCGCACGATTCCTCGTCATCGGCACCACGCCGGAACTGATCACCGACCCCTCCGAGCGCGTCGCGCAGCGCGCCCTCGAGGGCTTCACCCGCTCGCTGGGCAAGGAACTCCTGAAGGGTTCCACCGTCCAGCTCGTCTACGTCTCCCCCGACGCCAAGACCGGGCTGACCGGCCTCGAGTCGACCGTCCGCTTCGTGCTGTCGGCGAAGTCGGCCTTCGTCGACGCCCAGGTGATCCGGGTCGGCGGTGCCGACGCGACCGCTCCGAAGAACTGGGACCGCCCGCTCGAGGGCAAGGTCGCCGTCGTCACCGGCGCCGCACGCGGCATCGGTGCGACGATCGCCGAGGTCCTGTCCCGCGACGGCGCCCACGTGATCGCGGCCGACGTCCCGCAAGCAGGTGACGCGCTGTCGGAGACCGCGAACAAGGTCGGCGGCACCGCCTTCCCGCTCGACGTCACCGCGGCCGACGCCGGCGCCAAACTCGCCGAACACGCCCTCGAGCGCCACGGCGGCATCGACATCATCGTCAACAACGCCGGCATCACCCGCGACAAGCTGCTCGCCAACATGGACGACGCCCGCTGGGACGCGGTCATCGCGGTCAACCTCATCGCGCCGCAGACCCTCGTCGAGACCTTGCTCGAGAAGGGCGCACTGCGCGAGGGCGGCGCCGTCGTCGACGTGTCGTCGATCGCCGGCATCGCGGGCAATCGCGGTCAGACCAACTACGGCGCCTCGAAGGCCGGTGTGATCGGTCTCGTCGACGCCTACGCGCCGATCCTGGCCGAGAAGGGCATCACCATCAACGCGGTGGCACCCGGCTTCATCGAGACCAAGATGACCGCGGCCATCCCGCTCGCCACCCGTGAGGCCGGGCGACTGATGAGTTCGCTACAGCAGGGCGGCGAGACCGTCGACGTCGCCGAGACCGTCGCCTACTTCGCCAACCCGGCGAGCAATGCCATCACCGGCAACGTGGTCCGCGTCTGCGGCCAGGGATTCCTGGGGGCCTGATGGCAAAGACGATCACCCTCCCCGCCGCCCCCGGTACCGCCGAGCTGTACGGCAAGGCCGTCACCGCGCTGCTGCCCGGCATCGGCAAGCCGCCGCGTGTTCCGGCCGACGCGACCGCACCGGACACCCGTTACCGGATCGACGGCGTGCGGGTGGACTCGGCTGCGCTGCAGGCGTATTGCCACGCGACCGGGCAGCGGTTCGGCGACACCCTGCCGCTGACGTACCCGTTCGTGCTGCAGTTCCCGGTCGTCATGAAGCTCATGACGTCCGACGAATTCCCCTTCGGCGCCGTCGGTTCGGTGCACATGACGAACACCATCGAACGCACGCGACCCATCGGCGTCGGTGAGCCGCTGGACATCGTCACGCACGCCCAGAACCTTCGCGAGCACCGCAAGGGCATCCTCATCGACGTGGTGAGCGAGATCCGCGTCGGGTCCGAGCTGGTAACCGCCCAGACGGCGACCTTCCTGAAGCAGCAGCGCACCAGACTGTCCGACGAGCCGCGGGGTCCTGAACCGAAGTCGAAGACCCCGCCGCCGCCGGACGCCATCCTGGCCGTCGACCTCAAGCGGATCCGCGAGTACGCCGCAGCCTCGGGCGACCGCAACCCGATCCACATGGGCAACCTGCCGGCGAAGGCATTCGGCTTCCCCAAGGCGATCGCCCACGGGATGTGGAGTGCCGCAGCAGCTGTCGCGAACGTGGAGGCGCAGCTGCCCGACGCGGTCACCTACGACGTCAGGTTCGGCAAGCCGATCCTGTTACCGGCCAAGGTGAACCTCTACACCCGCCGCATCGACGGCAAGGGGAACTTCGACATCGCGATCCGCGACCGTCGCAAGGGTTTCCCGCACCTCACCGCGACGACTCGGGAGGGCTGAGGGCGGCCCCGCGTTTCCGGGAACTCGACCGAGCCGGGCCTGCCGAAACTTGGCAGGCCCGGCTCCCTCGTTCGGCACGGAACCTTCCGTACTCAAGAACACCAACACCGGACCTTCTTTACGAAAACTAATGAGCATTTACATCGACCAGCGTTTGACTCATACTCGACAAACACCGACTTATGTGGCGCAGAACACATTTAAAGGAGGGCTCTACCACTGGTTTGAGAGCTGCCCCTGCACGCCGGTCGGGGGCCGCTCTCGCCTTGGTCAGGGTTTCGCGAGACCTTGAACATATCGGTGCAGGCTTCGTCGGAGCCGAGGCGCGACCCGATGTCGCGCGGCCAGAACTCGCGGGCGGTGACGGCAAGCTGTCACCCAGAGGAGGGGTAATGCTCATGAGAAAGCTCTTCGCGACACTCGCTGCCATGGCAGCCCTGTTCGCCGGAATTGGTACTGCTGCAGCCCATCCCGACGATCCCAGGGAACAGGGAGTGATCGGAGTATGGTACGTCGACGCCACTGGCATCGAGGGTTCGCAGAAGGGCCTGACACGGCTCAACCTGTCAATCAGCCAGTCCAAACTGTTCGCGGATCTCATGGGTTCGGTACCACCGAACGTCCAGGTAGCCATTCCCGGAGTCATTCTCGTCACCCCGAATGCGATCAACAAGTTCTACTACAAGAACGCGGTTGGCAAGTGCGTCTCCTTCCATATCGAACCGACGAGACAACATGAGGTATACGCGGTTGCATGGAATCCAAGCGCCTGCAAACCGTAATACGAAGCACCGCACAGGTCCTTGCGTCGCAACGGCTTTCCCCTACGCCGACTGCCCGCCCGCCTCGTCGAATCCTTCGATGATCTGGACGAGCCGCGACAATCTGTCCATGTCGAAGACCTGGTCCGGCCCCTGCGGCGCCCTGTCGATGAATGGCGGGTCGTACAGCTTGCCCGGTTCCATCGACCCGTTGCGGGTCAGGTAGTCGACGATGAGGCCGACGAAGTCGATCTGGTCGGCAGTGGCGTTGGTTTCGGTGAGGAACGCCGTGAAGCGTTCGTTGACTGCCTGCCGATCGAGTCCGACGAGGGAGCGGATGAACTTCGGCAGGCCGTGTGCGTCGGCGATCGCCTGCTGGAGTTCCTCGGGGGTGCCCGCGCCGCTGCGTCCGAGCAGTTCCTGCAGCGAGTCGAGGTCGCTCTGCGTCAACGGTTTCCCGGTCCGGAGCTTCTGCAGAGCAAGGTTGTCCGGCTGGTACCGGAGGTAGTCGCGGATCTTTGCGGTGAACCGTTCCTTGTCGGTGCCGGTGCGCATGATCGGCATGTCGACTTCTTCGACATCGCCGATGAAGGTGTCGGTGAGTTCGGTGTAGACGATCGGCTGTTTGGTCTTCTCGAGCAGGCCGACGAGTGACCGGATCTCCTTGCGCGCGTCCTCGAGCATTTCCGGCGTGACGTCGACCCACCATTCGTCGGACGCGACTTCGCGCAGGAGCGCTTCCTTGCTCTTGATCTTCGGAATCGTGAGCTGCTCGAGGAGGCCGTCTGCGACCTCCCGCACCCGGTCCCGGCGTCGTGAGAACTTGGTCTCGTCCCCCTCGATGACCGCGAGTTGGCCGCTGAGCATGATCAAGTCGAAACGTTTGGCCATCTCATCGGTGTCGCGGATGGTGGTGGGCAGATCAGCGAGGCTGTCGACGATCTCGCGAACCTTGGGCTCCGACAACGACTCCCATCGCGAGCGATCGCGGTAGGTCTCGACCTGACGACGCCGTGGCCGCACGAGGAAATTGTCGAGATTCATGGACTGAACGTGTCGGTGGAGACCGTCGGCGACGTCGTCTCGAAGGGCGGGATAGCTGTGCGACCGGTCGAGCGCGAAGACGATGTCGGTGCGCTTCTCGAAGAGCTTCTGCGACAGACTCTTGGCGATGGTTCCCTCGGCTGCGTCCGGATGCGCACCGAAGAATTCGACGTTGCCGCACAGGTCGAAGATGAAGAAGTCCTTCTTGTCCTGGTCAGGCCCGTAAAGGCCGGGCCGCAATCGGGTTCCGCGGCCGACCATCTGCCAGAACTTGGTCTTGGACCGGACCGGCTTGAAGAAGACGAGGTTCACGACGTCGGGGACGTCGATGCCGGTGTCCAGCATGTCGACGGAGATGGCGATGTGCGGCTCTGACTCCGGCTGCGAGAATCGATCGATCAGGTCTTGGCCGTGCGAGACGGAGTGGGTGATCACCGCCGCGAAGGTTCCTTTGTACTGGGGATAACTGACGTCGAAGCGTTGCGCGATGAAGTCAGCGTGGCGCTGGTTCTTGGCGAAGATGATCGTCTTGCCGAGGCGGTCGCCGCCCGCAACCTTGTGGCCTTTCGTCATGAGCACTTCGAGGGCCTTGTCGACCGTGTCGGTGTTGAACAGCCATTTGTTGACGGCCTCGGCGTCGACGGCGTCGGGGTACTCATCATGGGAGGCGTCGAGTTCCCAGTCCTGGGCCTCCCAGCGCTTCTTCTCTTCGTCGGAGAGATCGTTGTACTTGATGCCCTGCCGCTGAAACCCGAGAGGCACGTTGACGGCTCGCGGCGGCACGAGGTAGCCGTCTTTGATGGCCTCTTCGAGCTCGTAGTCATCTGTGGGGACCCCGGTTTCGAGCCCGAACAACTGGAAGGTGTTGAAGTCGACGTCGTCCTTCGGCGTGGCGGTGAGGCCCAGGAGGAACGAGTCGAAGTACTCGAAGATTCGGCGATACTTCTGGTACACGGATCGGTGAGCCTCGTCGATGACGACGAGGTCGAAGTATCCGGGGCCGAATCTACGACGGCCGTCGTAGATCTCGTTGATCAGGCCCATCATCGTCGGATAGGTCGACATGTAGACGCGTCCGTCTGTGTTCTTGTCGGTCAGCAGGTTCACCGGCGGGGCCTCGGGTAAAAAGGTCTTGTAGGCATTCACCGCCTGCTTGACCAGTGCCACGCGGTCGGCGAGGAACAGGATGCGCTTCGCCCAGTTCGCGCGCATCAACATGTCAGAGAGTGCGATGACCGTGCGCGTCTTGCCAGACCCGGTCGCCATCACCAGAAGGGCGGACCGCTGACGCTCGCTTTCGAATCTGTCGGTGACCCGCCTGATCGCTCGCGTCTGGTAGTGGCGTTCGACGATGGACGTAGGAACGTCGATCTCGGCGAGCTTCTTGCGCGAGGTTCGGCGCTGAATCTCGAGCTCGAGCTCATCGCGTGTATAGAAGCCTTCGACGAGTCGCGGCGGATAGTTGAGATCGTCATGGAGATAGATCTCGAAGCCATTGGTATAGAAGATGATCGGCCGACGTCCCGTCATCGCCTCCAGGCAGTCCGCATACAGCTTGGCCTGATGTTTGCCGGCGCCGGCATCCTTCGACGTTCGCTTGGCTTCGACGACCGCGAGCGGCAGCCCGTCGCTTCCCCACAGAACGTAGTCGACGTAACCGTTCTTGCCATCCGGCATCCCGGTCACCGGGTACTCGCGGTCCCGCGTTTCGGTCAGAGGCCAACCCGCCTCATGCAACATCAGGTCGATGATGTCGCTGCGGGTTTGGGCTTCGTTGTAGTCGTGGGTGTCCGGGTGCGGGGCGGCCGTGTCCTTTGCTGCAGCGACCTGGGCTCGCAAGGTCGCGACGAGTTCCTCGAGTGTGGCTTTCTCTGCGTCTGCGGCTTTGAGTTGGTCGTCGCGGGCGGTGAGCTGGGCTGTGAGGTCAGCACGCTGTTGGACGGCGTGCGCGAGCTCGGCATCTTTCTGCTCCAGCTGGACGTTCAGTTGCTGCAGTTGGGCAACCGTCTTGGCGACGCCTGGGCCCCCGCCGGGTTTGGGCAGCCGCTCCCGGTCGAGCTGAGATTCCGCTGACGGCCTCGACTCCGGCTTTGACGCGTACTCGCGCGCTAGCCACGACAGGATGTGGAACAGCTCCTCCAGGACGCGGAGGCCGAACTCCTTGCCGACGGGTCGGTCGTCGTGGACTGCAAGGTTGCCGCTCTTCCGGATGAGGTTCATCTTCGGGAACAGCTGCGGAGGCAACAATCGCTGGAAGGCCGGCTCATGAATTCGTGCGGACAGGTCGTCCCGGTACGGGGCCGACAGGTGGTGCGCGGTGTAGAGCCACTTGACTGTCGACTCGAGCGTCCGCCGTGCGTAAAAGCAGGTGGTGCGGGCATCGAACAGCGCGTCGCGCTCTGCGCTCTTGGCGCTGGCGTAGATCTGCGGCCACTCTGCCTGCAGGAAATCGAAGTTGCCTGCCATCGCTGCCTCCTTCACCGTCATAGATCCTGACACATAGACGCCCTGCTGTTGCCGAGCCGGGCAGGGTAGCGAGGCGGTCTGACAGAGATCCGGGATGTCGGATTCGTCCGGAAGTTGTCACCACCGCGTGATCTAATCGGATTGACTTTGCAGACGGCTGGCGAGGGGTGCGCCGGACTGACCACGATGGGGTGACGTTGTCCGGTATCTCCGTGCACGCAATGGCAAACGAGGTCGGATTGCCCGTACGGGCGGTCGTGAAGTTGGCGCGTCGCCTTGGGGATAAGGGCGTGCGCGATCGGTCCAGTCTGGTCAGCTCGGTGGTCGCCGGCCAGATCCGGGAAAGACACAGCATGAAGTCATCTGTGGCACTGCGAACGCGGCGGGACCATCTCGCCAGGAGCGCAAGGTCCCGCCGGCTGTCCAAGGCCGAAGAGCAGGAGTACCGCAAGCTGGTCTCGGTGTTCGGCCTCCCCACAGCGAGTTCCATGCGACCCACCGGTAAGAAGTCGGGTGGGGCGTCAACCACGATGCGCGCACAGACCTCTGGTTCGGAGAAGGCTCCGCGGAAGCAACGAGCCGGCAGCAAGAATGCGGTAAGCGGGCCAGGCATGGCTAGGCCCACCAGCTCTGTCGCGATTGCCACTCTTGCCCAAGAGCTTCACCTGAGTACCGATTACATCGCGATGCTCGCCAGTAGGCATGGCGCTAGGAGTGATGCCGAGCATCCGAAGGTTCCGGGTGACATCGCGAAAGTCATCCGCAGTGCGTATGGACTACGTACGACTGTCGCCAAGCGAAAAAGGTATCAACTGCTCAAACGGCAGTTGGCCAGGAAACCGGGCGTTGGGAAGAGCCACGAGTTCGGCGAGCTCAAGTTCATGTTCGAAGGTAAGAACGAACCGAAAGGATCACGAACCAGACCCGCTACAAAGGCGAAACCCCGGTCGGGACAGGAGCCATCGGCACCGCCACGGCGTGTCTGTCGGCTGTGCCGCAAGGAGTTCTACTCGACGGAGCCATCACACGGGTGTGCCCTCGATCGGCGCACACCCCGATTGAACGACTTGCCGCCGATCAAGCCCGTCAAGAGCAAACGGCAGCGGCGACCCTCTGTCTTCGGACCCGAGTACGACATCTCACCACGTCACAGCAGTATCGAGGTACCTAACGGGCATCCCGGGACCGGGCGCCGCCGCTGACAGTGCTCGCGCTGGGTGATCAGGTGGTATCCCGCGTGTGTCCCTCGCCTTCGGTGTTCCAATCGCGCAGATCCGGTGGGTTGAGGGCGTCCCAAACACTCGCGTAGACCTCAGACACCAAAGGCCATACCATGTGTAGACCGTCCTCGACGGAGTCGACGGCTGCGGCGAGATCGCCGCAGATGACGAACTCGTGGGGGATCACACGACCTGCTGAGTCTTGACGCCCGAGCGGATCTGGAAAGCGCAGCGCGACTTGTCCGCCGTGGCGACGCCATGCGGTCGGCGCGCTCTGGAGATCCCCAAAAGCGCGTTCGTAGTCCGAGAGCGGATCGCCGAGTCCGGCGTTCAATAGAAACCGAAAGCCCCAGGTCCGACCCCGGGTGGCCCAGATCAAGCTGTCGTACTGCGGAGTATTCACTTCGGGTTCTTGATCACTTTGTCGTTGACGCCCTGTTCGAGGTCCAGCTTGAACTGCGTCAGGGTCGCTCGCAGATAGTCGTGCTTCGCCCGGGCCTGCGCGTTCATTTCCTTGAGTTTCGGTCCTGCCAACTGGACTGCTTCTGTCAGGATCGGCAGCGCAATCGCGGCGGCCTTACCTACCCTGGGCATCCTGGCCAGAAACTTCTCGACAGGCGCAAATTTCCCACCAGCTAGGCCAACTGCCAGCAACTCGGCACCGTCGGCAAGCGAGTCGAGCACCTTAAGAGGAATTTGATATCTCCCTTGCCATTGCACACGACGCTCCATCGGAAGAATAGACGCCACAGGAAGTACGAGATCGAGACCAACACGCTGTGTGAGGTCGATGTCGACCGCCTTCGGACCGTCGGACTTGAGTTCAAACTTGGCGGAAGAGAGCAGCATGAAGTCTTCGCCGATGGAAAGGGCCTCGGGAGTCTTGATGAGTTCGGCGACGGTCGACCGAAGGCGCTCGATGTCCTCCCCCGCCGTGAGGATGACCAGATCGCGGAACGTATCGACGTTCCAGTCTGGGAAAAGATCAGCTTTCGACAAGGCCAATATCCACACTCGGGGGAACTCGACAATGGGCCCGTCCGCCAGCAGATCGTCCTTCAGATGCAGAAGCCCATTGCGGAAGTTGAACATGAGTGACTTGAGATACCGCTCTTCCTCACCGGGGTACTCAAGTAACTTCTGTCCGTCTACCAGCAGAATTGCTACGTCGGAACGAAGCAGAGAGCGAAAACTGTCGATACGTCTGTTGCTCTCCTCTGCACTGCTGGGTTCGGTCTCGAACCAGTCGCCGGGGTAGTCGTGCCAAGCGAGCCTAAGGACGTCGAAGGGCCTTTTCTTGGCCGCGTCATTGTCTCCGCCTTTCAACCGGACGGAAAAGTAGTAGGTCGTGGACTTGAAGCGGGTGGTAATCGGCGCCATCGCTCGGTCTCGCATGCCGAGGTAATTTTGGTAGAGCCGACTCCCCTGGCCCATGTCGTCAGCTACGAGATCCCAGAGATCGTTCTTGTACGACCCCTCTTGGGTCGGGCCGAAGAACGACGAAACCAGAACCGTCTTGCCCGACCCGCTCTCGCCGAAGACGGCTATGTGCTGCTCGCGAACTCTTGGGTACTTGGCCATGCCAGGACGGTACAACACGCGTCTGCCAGCACAGCAGCGAAAGGGCAGCTGACCGGCCCGGGCAGGTCCGTCCTGCGGTCGTCGAGCCGGTCAAGGTCGGCGGCGGAGAACCCCGACGGCTCCACCCCTTAACGCGATTGACTATCTCGAGGGCCGACATCAAGTGTTCCGCGGAACACTCAGCAGCGTCTCCCGGATCGCAGCGGCGCTCCCACCTAGGTCCACGGTCAAGAACCGATAGCGATGCCCTTGGATTGTCGCCGATTCATCGACGTGCTGCCCGACCACTGGATATAGCAGCACGCCTTCGGCTGTCGTCGACAGAGCGTCGTTGCCGTGCTGCGATTGCACATACGCATAGAGCTGGAAAATGTGATCGCGGGAAAGCTTGTGAGCGCCGAACTGATTCGGCTTGAGCGCGTCAGCGAACTTGGTTTCCACGATGATGCGCCGCGACTCCGACTGCAGCAGGGTGTCGGTCTTCATGATCGGTAGCACGGCCGCCAGGCCACTGCTCGGGTCGGTGACCTGCCAGTGGTGTTGGACCTCGCCCGGGGCCACCGACCACCCAGCCGGTAACACTGCTCGGTAGAAGCCGCGAACGGCAGCCTCGTAGAGAGTGCGGATCTCCGCGGCTTCACGTTCGGGTTCGCGGTTGTGTTGCGTGCCTGATTCTTCTGCAGGAACAACCATTTGGATGAGGAGTCGTGCCGCGTCGAGTGCTTCGGCATCGTCCTGCTCGTTACGTCCCAGGGTCAGTTGCGCGGCCTCGCGCTGGGTCACCGATTTCGTCGAAACGCCATACTGCGCGAGGGTCTCGGCGAGACCGCGGGCTCGGCGTTCCAGGGTCAAATCACTGACGTGGCGCGCCGCGAGAATAAGTGCGGTCCGCAGCACACGGTTGCGGAGGTTGTCAACAGATAGTTCGTCGAAGCTGCAGGCGACACGACCCTGCGCAAGCAGCATCTTCGACTCGGTGGTGAGGACATCGATCTGGCCGCGCACCCGGGTCAATGTGGCTGAGCAGGATCGATACTGTCGCCCGAGGCTCCGTTGCAGGCGACGCTCGGCGGCGACGACCAGAATTTCGGACACCAGAACGAACAGCTCGTCAGGGTTGGCCTCAACACTGCTACTGCGTAAGTCCTGGTCGCGTTGATAGAGCCGGGAGGCGTACAGCATCAGCAGCCAGAGATTACGCACCGGGATCGCGGTGCTGCCACTGATGATGACCCCCGGCGCGGTCATTACGCGCCGATCAGCTTCGCGGTCTCGGTCTCGACTCTGGTGAGGTCGTCGAACCAGTACTCGCCCAGCAGAGGACGGATCTCCTGCTCGACGACGCCACGCAACCACGCCGACGCGTCGTTGATCGGTGCGTCGGTAGTGGGAGTGAAGAAGCTGTGGCCGATGCAGTATTGCGCACCGAGTGAACGGTCGTCCGCGATCTGAGCGTTGAGCGCGCCTATCCGTGTAGCGAGCCCGGTCAGGACGGTCTTGTCGATGCCGTTGCGCGTGCTCACCCACTCCTGCCACGCAGCGTTGAACTGCGGCGACAGATCGGCGAAGGCGAACCGTCGACGAAGCGCGAAGTCGACAATTGCCAGCGAACGGTCGGCGAGATTCATCGTGCCGATGAGGTAGAGATTCTCGGGGATATACGTCGGTTCCTCGTTGGGCTTGCGGTATGCGAGGGTGAGGGATTCGGAGGCGTCGCGCTTATCGGCTTCGAGAAGGGTTAGTAGCTCACCGAAGATCTGAGCGAGGTTGCCGCGATTGATCTCCTCGATGACCATAACGTGCTTCTTGCCGGGCTCGGCTACCGCGTCCTTGATGATGCCGAGGAAAAGCCCGTCCATCAGCCTCAGTGTGCCGTCACCGCTTGGTCGCCACCCGCGGACGAAGTCCTCGTAGGAGATAGTCGGATGGAACTGCACCGACTGCAGCAACTCTGCGGAACCGCTGCCGATGAGGGCGCGACCCAACCGCTTCGCCAACCATGTCTTACCGGTCCCGGGAGGACCTTGAAGGATGAGGTTCTTCTTTCGCTCGAGCGCAGTCAGGTGGTTCACGAGGCTCGAGCGTGCGTAGAAGCACCCGTCGGCGATGATGTCGTCGACTCCGTAGGTTGGAACTGACGGGGTCTCCTCTTCTGTCGTCTCGTCTTCGCCCTCCTCGACTACGTCGGGGGCGTCGTCTCCAAACCGATCAATCCAGAACTCAGAATTGCGAAACTCGTCATAATCCTGTTCGGCGCCATGGAAGGCAAAGTCGATGAGGGACTTCGACTTCCAATCCAGAGGCTTAACCCTCCATACAGTCTGCTGGTTGGTGTAGAAGTACCATTCGCGAATAGACTCCGACGGAGACCAGTCCACATCGATGCGGTAACCGTCGCCGTAGTTGTGCCTGATCGTACCGACGGCCTTCACCGCCATCACCGAGACGCGATTCCCCTTCGTCTCGAATGGTAGATCGTGTTTACGCGTGAACGCAGCCTTGATCGCTATACGCTCGCCTGGCTTCATCGCTTTTACGAGATCGAGGTACTTTCCCTCGTTCCCGTTGACCCACTGACCCTCGTCGACGAACCGCTGGGTCTGGTCTCCGAGCGGACCGTCGTAACCGTCAATGTCAGCAAAAAAAGCGCCGACAAACCAGGTGGAGTCGAGGTTGTCAGGCGGGACGTTGACCGAAACAGTCGATCGACGCTTCTTCGGGATGTACTCTTGGTAGGCGGGTATCGCCTTGAGGTCGGCTTCTGTGATCTCGATCGGGTGGTCGCGCAGCATCTTGTGCCCGAGCTCCGTGATCTGAGATTCGCCGTTCTTGACCTTCTCGACCGCCCGGGCACGTGTGACGAACGAGAGTGCCCAACCGATGCGGTTGTCCACCTTCCCTTGCCCCGAGTTCAGCGTTACGGCCAGCTGCTCGTCGCCCAGCTCCCCGCGATCGATCACAGCCTGCTTGAGTGCAGCGGTCTTCCATATCTTGCCGTCACTCAGCACCTCCAACACAGGTCGGGCGAACTTCGGCCACGGGGGAACGACGGGTTCGTTGCTGCTCAAAGCTCACCTCGGAACGCACGTGATTGAAGGGAACCAAAGAGGGAATCCAGCTCAGACGAGGAACTCGCGAGTACTTTTTCATGGCCTGCCAGACTGGCGGTCAACGTAGCGAACTCCGCCTGCATCTCAAGCGGCGGCACTTGTATCGGCATCGACTTGATGATTCCCATATTCAGACCCGCCATGATCGCCCCTTTAACCGTTCTAGCCAGGTAGTTCCTCGCGACCGGATGGTGCAGGAAATATGAGTGCAAGAATGCCGATTGCACGATTGATGCATCGGGAGTAATACAGCACAGATGCTTGGTATTGATCGCGACTGGAGTATCGTCAGGCACAATTGCGCATCGCCCGTTGGTGCCCATAATCGTGATGAGCACATCGCCCGGATAAACCGTGTACCTCTTCAGCTGGTCATACTTATCGTAGGTGATGAATCTTGGCTTCCCCCATTTGAACCTATTTTCTACCGCGTTGTCGATGCCAAGAACTGGCACGCCTGCATCCGTAAATTCATCGTGAAGGAGCTGACTTCCGAACGGGCCCGTTCGGATGGCACCCTTCGAACTTGAAGCAACGTCAGCAATCGTCATGCGTGGCCAAGATGGCGCTGGATCACCGAACATGTTTAGGAAGGCGGAAGTTGCTAACTCCTGCACCCTTATCGCGCTGACAGCGCGCCTGGTGCGGAGGGCGTCGGCGTGGTCGAGGATAGCTGCGATGCGGCGTTGTTCGGGGAGGGACGGTAGCGGGACTTCGAGCGCCTTCACGAAGTCGACAGGAACCCGTCGCTGTCCACCGCTACCAGTCATTCTCCGCTCACCATCTACCAGAAACTCTTTACGACGCAGGAAGTGCAGGAGATAGCGCTGATCTACAATCTGGCGATCTCCGCGGATAACGTGAAACTCTGTCGACCCCATTCCTTGTCGGTTATGGAGCTTTGCCTGGGCTATCTTTCCATTCTGGAAGCAAGGGGTTATCTTGGCTAGCAGAATGTCGCCATCAACGAACGGAGTGTATCCCTTCCGCACCTCCGAGAACTCGCGATCAACTCCGGAGGAGGTGGTACCGTCCTCGCGTATATCCGCCATACCCAGGAAGGAAACCGGACCATTCGGAATCGCGGACAAGCGAGGGTTTATCTCGGCAATGTCACCAAGCTGAGCGCTACTCGTTGTCATTCCGCACCCTTAGCCAGCATCTGCCGAAGCTCTGCGAGTCCGGACTGGATGTCTAACTCGACCTTCTCGAGTTCGTCGAGGATCTCCTCAGGGGCTCGATGCTCGACCTCTTCGTGCACGATCTCCTTGTAGCGGTTGAGACTGAGGTCGTAGCCCTGCTCCTCGATAGTGTTCCGCGGAACACAGAAGGACTGTTCCGTGCGAGCACGCTTGAGCTCGGAGCCATCGCGGTCAGACCACCGTCGCAGAACATCGGGCAAGTTGTTCTTCACGTGGTCGCCGTCGGAAAGATCGGCAAATGGTCCGAGCTTGTCCGAGTCCAACAACGGCGACCGCTTGTCGTCGAGCGAATATCCGTCGGCCTGGATGTCGTAGAACCAGACGTCCTCGGTGCCGCCGGAGTTGGTCTTGGTGAAGAACAGGATTGCGGTGGAGACGCCGGCGTATGGCTTGAAGACACCGGACGGGAGTTTCACCACGGCGTCGAGCTTGTGGTCATCGACGAGCATCTGTCGGAGTGTCTTGTGCGCCTTCGTCGATCCGAACAGCACACCATCGGGAACGATGACCGCGGCACGACCGCCAGGCTTCAAGAGCCTAAGGAACAGGGCGAGGAACAGCAGTTCAGTCTTCTTGGTCTTGACTATCTGTTGCAGGTCCTTGGCGGTGTTCTCGTAGTCGAGGCTACCGGCGAACGGCGGGTTCGCCAGGATCATCGAGTACGCGCCGGCGTCACCGGTGTTGGCTTCCGCCAACGAGTCCCGGTAGCGAATGTCTGGTTGCTCGACACCGTGCAGCAGCATGTTCATCGAACCAATACGCAACATGGTGTGGTCGAAGTCGAAACCGTGGAACATGTCGTTGTGAAAGTGCTCGGCTATCTTGCCCGAGTTGATCTCCTCGGCGTGGTGCTCGCGCATGTACTCGGTTGCAGCCACAAGAAATCCACATGTGCCTGAGGCCGGATCGACGATGGTGTCGCCGGGCTCGGGTGCCATCATCTCAACCATCAACTTGATGATGTGACGAGGCGTACGGAACTGGCCGTTCTGCCCGGAACTCGCGATCTTGGCGAGCATGTACTCGTAGACGTCACCCTTGGTGTCGAGATCGCGCATTTCGATCTTGTCGAGCAGGTCCACCACCTTGACCAACATCGCCGCGTTGGGGATCTGCAGGCGCGCGTCCTTCATGAAGTGCGCGTACGTGGAGTCCTCGTCGCGCATCGTCTGGATGAACGGGAAGACCTTCTTGTCCACGGTCTCGAACATCTCGTCGGCGGAGTAGTTCTTGAAGACCGACCATCTAAGTTCTTCGCGATCAACCGGGAATGGGTTGTCCTGTATGGGCTTCTTCGTCAAGTTCGCGCGGTTCAGGGCGCGCGTCTGCTCGTCGTCGAGGCGGCGGATGAACAGCAAGAAGGTGATCTGCTCCATCACCTGCAACGGGTTGGCAATGCCACCCGACCAGAACGCGTCCCAGACCGCGTCGACCTTGCTCTTCTGCTCTCCGGTGATCACTGAATGCACTCCGTACCGTTGTTGGCGAAACCCGAACAGAACTGTATAGCGGAGGGTTGTGACAGTGGTGGGTAGTTCGACCCTTAGGGGACTTGGGCGATTGTCTTACGAACCCTTCGAGGCTCGTCGCTTACGCTCCTCGCACCTCAGGGAGCAGGGGGCGGGCACCTCAGGGAGCGGAAGGCAGGCAACTCGGGAGCACGCACTCAGGCGTCGGTACCGACGCCCTTCAGGCCGCGCCAGGTGATGCCGACGAGGAGGTTGGTGGCCTTCTCGAGGTCGACGTCGCCCTCGGTGATGCGGTCGGCGACGGCCTCGGCGGCGCCGACGATCGCGACGGCGGTGAGTTCGAAGTCGATGTCGCTGTCGACCTCGACGGTCGTGCCCGCCTTGATCAGCTGGGCGACCATCTCGGTGACCCGCTGGCGGCTCTCGGAGACGATGCCGGCGAAACCGGCGGTGCCGATGGCGACGCGGTACAGCACCCGCCAGGACTGCCGGTGCTCGTGCACGAAGCGGAGAAACTCGCGGATCACCGTGACGGCCTGCTCACGCTGCGACAGCGACGGGTCGAAACCGACGCTCATCGCGTCGATGAACAGACCGGACTCGCGGGCGATGCACGCACTGAACAGTTCGTCCTTCGAGCCGTAGTACAAGTACAGCATCGGCTTGGAGATCTGCGCCTCGGATGCAATGGCGTCCATCGAGGTCTCGCGAAAACCGTTCTGCGCGAACACCTTGACGGCAGCATCGAGCATCTGTTGCTCGCGCACCGCGCGGGGCAGGCGCTTGGTTCCGCCCGACATGACCGCCACCTCCGTTCACGACAACCGTTCCGACCGACGATATCAACAACTTACCAATCGGTAAGGTGAAACCCCCGTCGACGCGGGGTCTCAGCAGGTCAACAGTTCACCACACCCTTGGACCGCAGGATGCGCACGACCTTGTCGTCGAGGCGGGCCGGCGCGAGGCGACCGGACGACACCGCACGCTCCAGGTTGTCGAGCACCGAACCGACACGGTCGGTGGACAGCCACAGCGCAACGTCGCCACCGGCGAGGATGAACTTCTCCACCGCCTGCTCGATGGGGTACTGCGCGCTGATCGCCGCCATGCCCGACAGGTCGTCGGAGTAGATCACACCGTTGAACCGCGGACCGTCGTAGCCGACGCCGGTGCGCAGCATCTGGATCGCGGGTCGGCTGATGCTGGCGGGCAACCCCTTCGTCAGACCCGGGACGATCAGGTGGCCGACCATCGCGCCCGCGGTCCCGGGGTCGCGCAGGAGAGTCCGGAACGGCACGAGATCGCTGTCCTGCAGCTCGGCGAGCGACGGGACCGTCACGACACCGAGGTGCGAGTCACCCGAGCCGTGCCCGTGTCCCGGAAAGTGCTTGTACACCGGCGTGATTCCCGCGTCGGCCAGTCCTGCCGCATAGGCGCCCGCGTACTCGGTCACGACCGCCGGGTCGTTGCTGAAGGACCGGTCGCCGATCACCTCGTTGTCGGACTCGTCGCTCACGTCGGCGACCGGCGCGAAATCGACGGTGACACCGAGGCGCTTGAGCTTGCGGCCCACATCCGCCGCGATCGCGCGCACCTGCTCGGGCGTCTTGGTCTGGGCGAGTTCACGGGCCGAGGCGTGGTCGATGCCGAGCGCGGACAGGCGCGACACCCGCCCGCCCTCCTGATCGACGGTGACCATCAGCGGGATCGGCGAGTTCTGCGAAATACGTGCTGCCGCACCGCTCGTCAGAATCGCCTTGTCGGTCCAGCTCCCGACGAAGATCCCGCCGATCTCCTCGTTCTCGACGATCTGCTGCGCGTCGGCCGCCCCGGTGACGCCGACGACGATCAGCTGCGCCAGCTTCTGGCGTACGGACAGTTTCGCGAGTTCGCTTGCACCACAACTGTTTGCGACCGGAACGGTCGTCGGCGACGCCGACGAAGACGTCGAAGCGAGCGACGACGCCGAGTACGAGGGAGTCGGTGGCGGTGAGTCCGGCATCGACGACGCGCACGCCGCCAGCGCCGCGCACAGTACGGCGACCGTCCCTGTCGTCATCGCATTCCGGATCCGGTTGTCACGGATCCCTTCACGACGAATCCGCCGGGGTCTGCGAGTTGGGCCCATGGCACGAGTCTGGCATGTAGTCTGAGCCAATGGACGTGGGGTCCGATTCGTCCGGGTCCGCCACCGCCGGGCGCGGTAGCGGCGGCAACAGTGCCGCACAAACACTGATGATCGCCTATGACGGGTCCCCGAACGCCGACCGCGCCATTCGCTACGCCGGACAATTCCTCCTCGCGCAATCCGCAGTGGTCGTCACCGCCTGGCAGCCCGGCGGCATGACGCCGGCACGTATGTCCACCCTCGCCGGCGGGATGCAGCCGTTCATCGACACCCAACTCGACGCCGGCGTCGACCAGGCGCTCGAAGACGAAGCCGCCTCGATCAACGAGCGCGGCGTGACACTCGCCGCCGAGTGCGGACTGACCGCACGCGGATCGCTCGTGGAGGTGGAGTCGACGGTGTGGGGTGCGCTCGTCGCCGCCGCCGAAGCGCTCGACGTCGATCTCCTGGTCACCGGCACCCGCGGGGCGTCGGGACTGAAGGCACTGCTGCGGTCCAGCGTCGCCGAGAGGGTCCTCAAACATTGCCATCGGCCGGTGTTCATCGTGCCCGCGAAGTGCGAGAAAGAACCGCAGGTCACGTTGTAGGGGATCTCTGCCGGGCAGGGATCTCTGCCGAGGTCACCAAGTGGCTTCGACACGGCGCCTCGCTTCGCTCGGGGCCGGCTCAACCAGCGGGGGGTGGCTTCGACACGGCGCCTCGCTCCGCTCGGAGCCGGCTCAACCAGCGGGGGCGGCACACCCGCCGGGCCGAGCGTCCCCACCTGACGGCCGAGCTAGTCGAGGTCACCAAGTGGCTTCGACACGGCGCCTCGCTCCGCTCGGAGCCGGCTCAACCAGCGGGGGGGGCGAGCCGGCTCGACCAGGGGGGCGGGCCCGCTCAACCGGCGGTGGGGACCAGCTCAATCAACAGTGACGTGTCCTGATCTGTGGGATGCGTGGCCTGGACGCCACGGGCGGCGTCGGAAACGATGTCTGCATGACGCGATCGGTGCTGATTCTCGGGTTCCCCGGGGTACAAGCCCTGGACGTGACGGGACCGGCCGACGTGTTCACCACCGCGTCGTACGCCCTCGCCGACCAGGGCGCGCAGGTCCGCTACGACCTGCGGCTGGTGTCGACGACCGGTCTGCCGGTGGGCACCGGCGTCGGGCTGGAGTTCGTCGCGCAGCCGCTGCCCGACCCGGCCGAGCCGCTCGACATCCTGATCCTCCCCGGCGGCACCGGCGTCCACGACGCCTCCCGCGACCCCGACGTCGTCGACTGGATCCGACGGGCGGCGCAACGGGCACGACGCGTCGTCAGCGTGTGCAACGGCGCGTTCCTCGCTGCCGAGGCCGGCCTCCTCGACGGCAAACGCGCGACGACGCACTGGGCCGTGACCGGGTTGCTCGCCGAGCGGTACCCGTCGATCCAGGTCGACGCCGAGGCCCTGTTCGTGCGCGGCAGCGACCGGGTGTGGAGTTCCGCGGGCGTCACCGCCGGTATCGACCTCTCGCTGGCCCTCATCGAGGAGGACCACGGCACCGAGCTCGCACAGCTCGTCGCGCGGTGGCTCGTCCTCTACATGCGGCGGCCGGGCGGTCAGAGCCAGTTCGCCCCACCGGTGTGGATGCCTCGGGCCCGGCGCACGGCGATCCGCGAGATCCAGGAACGCATCGAGGCCGAGCCGGGCCGGGTGCACCGCGTCGACGATCTCGCCCGCGACGCGTCGATGAGCCCGCGTCATTTCTCCCGCATCTTCACCGACGAGACCGGTGAGGCGCCGGGCGCCTATGTCGAACGGGTCCGGACCGACGCCGCCCGCCGGGCACTCACCCAGAGCGACGACACGATGCCGGTGATCGCCACCCGGTGCGGGTTCGGGTCGGCCGAGACGATGCGGCGCACCTTCGTCCGCCGGCTCGGCGTGCCGCCCGATCAGTACCGCCGCACCTTCCGCTAGACGCACACCGAAGAACCCACGACCCGAAAGGCACCCATGACCCAGATAGCGATCGTCCTCTACCCGCAGTTCACCGCGCTGGACTTCATCGGCCCCTACGAGGTGCTGCGGGCACTGCCCGACACCGAGGTGAGGTTCGTCTGGCACGAACCCGGGCCGGTCGTCGCCGACTCGGGCGTGCTCGTCGTCGGAGCCACGCATTCGTTCGACGAGACCCCATCACCGGACGTTGTCCTGGTGCCAGGTGGTCCCGGTTTCCTGGCCGCCTCGCAGGACGAGAAGGTCCTCGACTGGCTGCGTGCCGTACGGCCGGGCGCCCAGTGGACGACGTCGGTCTGCACCGGCTCGATCATCCTGGCCGCGGCCGGTCTGCTCGACGGGAAGCCGGCCACGACGCACTGGTCGTCGATGGCCGGGCTGTCGCTGCACGGGGCGAAAGCGGTGTCGGACCAGCGGATCGTGCGCGCCGCGCCCGACGACGACCTGGTCACCGCGGCCGGCGTGTCCGCGGGCATCGACCTCGCGCTCTGGCTGGCCGAACAGATCGCCGGGCGTGCGCGCGCGGAGGCGATCCAGCTGATCATCGAGTACGACCCGCAACCCCACCTGGACTCCGGACATCGTTCCAAGGCGTCTGCCAAGACGATCGCGACGTCGACGATGCTGCTCAGCCGCGACGTCGACAAACCCGAGATGGTGAAGTCGAGCGTGCGTCTGTTGTGGGATCGCGCCCTCACGAAAGTGCGTTCCGGACGTTGAGCTCGACACGGTGCACCCGCAGGTGTCAGCGGGTGTCACCCGGAAACGGACTCGGGCGATGGTAGTTTCATCGCCATGACCAACAACCGCCTTGTCGCCGGAGCCGTCGCCGGGGTCGCCGGCATCCTGGTGGGACTCGGCGCGGTGTTCCTCGGCGGGTTCCTGGCCTCCGAGAACAGCCCGTCCACCGATCTGAACAACATCAGCCCGAACAACGGATTCGTCCAGGGTTCGGTGGACTACGGTTCGCGCGGCGGAGCCGGCGAGACCAACTGACACCTCGACGACGCCGCCGGTCCCGGCGTCTCCTGATCGACAGCAGCCGCAACTGAGTACCCCGCCTCCGCCACCGGATCAGTCCGTACTCAGCCGACGCGGTATCGCCGTCGTCGGCGCGATCTCGCTGCTGATCTGCCTGCTGCAGTCACCGGGCCGCATCGCCGCCGACACCAAACTCGACCTCACCGCGAATCCGCTCGGGTTCCTCGCGCGCGCCGCGCATCTGTGGACGCCGAACGCACCGATGGGGCAGGTGCAGAACCAGGCCTACGGGTACTTCTTCCCCCACGGGGCGTTCTTCGCCCTGGGTGACCTTCTCGCCGTTCCGCCGTGGATCGTGCAACGCCTCTGGTGGGCGGTGCTGCTCACCGTCGGCTTCGTCGGCATCGTCCGCCTCGCCGAGATGCTGCGGCTGGGCTCGCCCGCCTCGCGGATCATCGCCGCCACCGTCTTCGTGCTCAGCCCGCGGGTCCTGACCACCCTCGGCTCGATCTCGTCGGAGACCCTGCCGATGATGCTCGCCCCGTGGGTGCTGATCCCGGTGGTGCGGGCACTCGACACGCGGGCCGAGAACGCTGCCCCGCTGTGGCGGGAGGCCGCGCGTGCGTCGGCCGCGGTCGCGCTGATGGGCGCGGTCAACGCCGTCGCGACGCTGGCAGCGCTCGGCGTCGCCGCCCTGTGGTGGCTGCTGCACAGTCCGCGCGACCGACGCTGGTGGCGGTTCGGCGCCTGGACCGCCGCCGGCCTGACCCTGGCGTGCGCGTGGTGGCTCGTCCCGCTGCTGATCCTGTCGCGCGTGAGTCCGCCGTTCCTGGACTACATCGAATCGTCGCGGGTCACCACGCAGTGGACCTCTCTCACCGAGGTGCTGCGCGGGGCGAGTTCGTGGACACCGTTCGTGTCCCCGGAACGGGTCGCCGGGGCAGTGCTCGTCACCCAGCCCGCCGCGGTGCTGGCGACCGGGACCATCGCAGCCGCGGGACTCGCCGGATTGTGCATGCGGCACATGCCGTTCCGCGGCCGTCTCGTCGCGATTCTCGGCGTCGGCCTCGTCCTGATGTGCGTCGGCTACGCGGGTGAACTCGGGTCACCGGTCGCCGAGCAGGTACGCGTCTTCCTCGACGGCTCCGGCGCCCCGCTGCGCAACATCCACAAGTTCGAGCCGCTGCTCCGCATCCCGCTGGTCCTCGGTGTCGCACATCTCCTGGCGCGGGTTCCGCTGCCGGGGAGTGCGGGTCGCCGGGAGACGCTCTCCGCCTTCGCCCAGCCCCAGCGGTCGCGACCGGTCGCCGCGACGATCGTCCTGCTCGTCGCCGTCATCGGCGCCGGGTCGTTGATGTGGACCGGTCAGCTCGCGCCGGACGGTACGTACCAGGCGATTCCACGCCACTGGGAGCAGACCGCCGACTGGCTGGCCGAACACAGCGAACGCGACGACGGCGCCCCGCCCGCCCGCGCGCTGGTCGTCCCCGGCGCCCCGTTCGCCGACCAGCTCTGGGGGCTCACCCGCGACGAACCGCTGCAACCCCTGTCCGACACCCCGTGGGCGGTCCGCGACGCGATCCCGCTCACCCCGCCGGGCGCGATCCGCGCCCTCGACTCCGTACAGCGGGAGATCGCCGCGGGCCGTGGATCGCCCGGTCTCGCCACCACCCTCGCCGGGCAGGGCATCGGTTTCGTCGTCCTCCGAGCCGATCTCGACCCCGACACCTCGCGGTCGGCCCGCCCGCTGCTCGCGCAACAGGCGCTCGACGAGTCGCCCGGGCTCCGTCGCGTCGCCGAGTTCGGTCCGCCGATCGGGCCACCGAGCGTCCGAGGAGTGGTGCGCGACAACGGGCTACGGCCGCCGATGCCCGCGGTGCAGATCTACGCCGTCGGCGAACCGGGCACGCCGACGACCGGCACCGGTCCACGACTCGTCGACACCACCGGGCTCCCCCGCATTGCCGGCGGGCCCGAGGCGATCGCCGAACTGGCCGACGTCCGCGCACGCCAGGGACTTCCCCCGCTCGGACCCGTCGTGCTCGACGCCGACGCCCGCCGCGCCGGGATCGTCGACGGCCCGTTGATCGTGACCGACACACCCGCTGACCGGGAGACCGACTTCGGCCGCGTCGACGACCACAGTTCGGCGATCAGGTCGCCGTCGGACCCGCGTCGGACACAGAACGCCGTCGCCGACTACCCCGTCGACGGCCAACCACTGGTCCACGGGGAATGGTTGTTGGACAACGAGAGCGGCGAAGTCGAGGTGTCGACGTCGGGATCGGCGGCGGACGCGGTCCAGCCCGGGCAGACCTCGCCGGCCAACTCGGCGGCCGCGGCCTTCGACGGCAACCCGCAGAGCGCCTGGGTGAGCGGCGGATTGGAGACCGCGGTCGGACGATGGATGCGCATCGGTTTCACGACGCCGCGCACCGATCTCGCGGTGACCCTGACGACCGCGAAGGCGCTCGGACCTGACGTCACGAGCGCGCTGATCACCACCGAGGCGGGCAGCACGGTGGTCTCCGGTCTCGCTCCCGGCGAACCGGTCACCGTGACCGCCCCCAGCGGCCCCACCGGTTGGCTCCAGATCCGCGCGCTCCGCACCGACGACGGCACGGCGGGAAACCAATTCGCGCTCGGCGAGGTGACGGTCTCCGATCTGCGGACCGCGACGCCGTTGCGGATCCGCCACCGCGTGGTGTTGCCCGAACTCGAGGCCGGCACCGACGTGGCCCAGTGGGTGCTGTACCAGGAGCTGTCCGGGCGGGCGTCGTGCGTCTCCGACCCCGAGCGGCAGATGGCCAGGTGCGCACCGGGTCTCGCACTCTCGCCGGAGACGTCGGCGGTGTTCGGGCGCGCACTCTCGGTGCCGTCGGATGTCACCGTCTCCCCCACCGCGATCCTGCGACCCCGACCCGGCGATGCTCTGGACCGGCTGCTCGCCGAAGACGACCGGGTCACGGCGCGTGGGCCCCGCCCGGTGACCGATCCTCGCGGCGGGCCCGCGGCCGCCGTCGACGGCGACCCCGGAACCTCCTGGACCGCACCGGAGATCCCGGACGAACGGCCATCCCCGGCGCGCGACGCTCGAACAGATGACGACGCAGCAGCCGACGAGAACACTCCCACCCTGGTCTTGGACCTCCCGCGCGAACAGCGGGTCGAGTCGCTGACGATCGCCGCCCCGCGGGGGTATCCCGCGGCGCCCACCGAGGTCGCCGTCGACCTCGGGACCGGTGAACAGATCCGCGAGGTGGACGAGAAGGGCATGGTGCGACTCGATCCCGCGGTTACCGACCGCATCGAGATCACCATCCGCGCACAGTCCGACCTCATCGACGTCAACAGCCTCGGATTCGCCAGTCCCGCACCACCGGGAATCGCCGAGGTCCAGGTGTTCCCGTCGCCGGCGACCGGTACGGACGCCGACCGGATCGTCGAGATCGGTTGCGACGCCGGGATCGGTCTGACCGCCGCGGGTCAGGTCGTCCGGATGTCCGTGCGCGCCACCGCGTCCGAGCTGCGCAGCGGACGGCCGGTGGTCGGGCGCCCGTGCGGCGACGGCCGGCTCGTGCTGCCCGCCGGCCAGCAGGAGGTGTCGGTCAATCCCGGCGACGCCTTCACCGTCGACGCCGTCTCGCTGGTGAACGGTGATCCGGTCTCGGCGCCCGCGTCGACGTCCCCCGCGGTGACCGAGTGGTCGCCGGTGCGGCGCGTGGTGACGGTCGACGCCGGTGCGCAACGACTGCTCGTCGTGCCCGAGAGCACCAACCCGGGGTGGCAGGCGCACCTCGACGGCACGCAGCTACGGCCGGTCGTCGTCGACGGGTGGCAACAGGGGTGGGTCGTCCCCGCCGGTGCAGGCGGAACCATCGAACTCACCTTCCGATTCGACTCGCTGTACCGGTGGGCGCTGGTGATCGGGCTCGCGCTGATGGCGCTGCTGCTCGTCGCCGCGTGGTGGCCGTCGGCGCGTCGCACCCGGGCCGGTGAACCCGTCGTGGTTCCGTCCGGGCGCGGCAACGTGCTCGCCGCGGGGGGTGCGGTGTTCGCCGCGGCGTGGCTGGTGTCCGGCTGGTGGGGACTCGCGGCCGCCGTCGTGGTCGGCACCCTCGCCGCAGCGGTACCGCAGAAGACCGGCGTCACAATCACATTCGTGGCGATGATGACCGCGACCATCGGGCTGGCGGCCGGCCCCTGGCACGCCTCGGGCGGGTACCACGGGTCGCAGTGGTGGGTTCAGCTACCGGCGCTGGTGGCGGTGTCGATGACGGCCTGGCTGGTGTTCTGGTCGGCCGTCGACGACGGGCCTGATGACGACGGGCCTGACGACGACAAGGCGTCGGCCGCGTCGTGGCGCGAACGGTGGCGACGACGATTCTCGCGGTTGCGCAACCAGTTCCGGGCCGGCTCTTCGATGAAGGCATAGCTGGCCGCAGCGACGCCGATCGACAGCCCGAGGGTGATCACGAGCACCAGGAGGGTGTCGCCGCTGAACGGCACGATGCCGAACAGCGGGAAGACCACTGCCAGTATCGCGACGTGCCAGATGAAGATCCCGTACGACCACCTCCCGAGCGCGAGCATCACGCGTGAGGTGAGGATGCGGAACGGCCCGTCGTTGCAGACGAGCGGGGCGAGCAGCGCATATCCGCAGAGCGCGCCGAGAACCATCTTGGTGGCGAACTCGATCTCGGTGACCGCGCCGAGACCGGTCGGGCCGGCGATCCTGGTGCATGCCAGCGCGTAGGCGACGACGAGGACGCCCAGCATGAGCGGGCGGTTCGCGCTGAGGCGGATCGTGCCCGCCATCCAGCGGCCCGTCCCCGACGTGCCGGATGCAGAACCCGATTCCGGTTCACGTTCGAGGACTCCGGCGATCTCGGCCAGGACCAGACCCGCGACGAACCACGGGAGGTGGCCGAACACCCAATTCTTGGTCTCCACACCGTCGGCCACGGGCAGCGAGGTGCCGACCCAGGCCCAGCCGAGGCTCAGCGCACCGAGGAGGACGAGCGCCGGCACCCGCGCACGCAGACGGCTCCCGCGCAGCCGCAGGAGAGCGAAGCCGATGAGCGGCAGCAGTGCGTAGAAGGCGATCTCGACCGAGAGGCTCCACATCTGGGTCAGACCGGCGGTCAGTGTCAGCGGCACGAAGACCTGCGTGAGCGTGAGGTTCGCCAGCCAGACCTGCGCATCCGCTCCCTGCGCCTCGGGGAGCAGCAGGATCACCAGCGTCACCACGACCACGTAGGCCGGCCAGATCCGGACGACGCGGTGGCGGAAGTACCGCGGCACCGACGGATGACCGGTCCCGCGATGCGCGGCGTCGACCCACGGTCGCCAGAGCAGAAAGCCGGAGAGCGCGAAGAACAAGGCGACCGCGAGGTCGAGACGACCGAGGACCGGTCCCAGCACGGGGATCTCGACCGCGCGGGTCTGGAAGGCCACGTGCGTGACCAGGACCCCGATCGCGGCGATGGCCCGCATGCCCTCGAGCTGCGGATAGAACCGCCGGGCGGTAGCCGTTGCGGGCTCGGCGGTGGCGGGGCTGGTGGGGCCGGGGTCGGTGCTGGTCATGCTGCTGACAGGGTAGCCGGGAGGCGTTGCGTACCCTCGCCACCATGTCCTCGCCGTCCTCGTCGCACCCGGAGCCCCATCGCTGGTCGACGGCGGACCTCGCGGGACCGACGCTCATCTTCGTCGGCGCATTCCTGCTCGCGGTGACGATCGCGCTGCCCACCCTGCTCGTCGGCGGGTTCCGCACGATCCCGCTGAGCACCGACTTCACCACCGTCGCCGCGGCCGACGACGCGACGATCTTCGACCGATGCTCGCTGGAGACCCGGACGGCCCGTACCGTCGGCGCCGACCTCGTCCGGCAGCAGCGCGTCGTGGCGGTGCAGCCGTCCGACGAACACCGGGTGACGCTGCAGGCCGGTACGTCGATCCAGGCCGAGAAGCTGCGCATCGACGATCGCGAGGTCGACCCCGGTGATCCGCGCCCCGGTGTCGATGCCGATGACCCGGCACAACCGTGCAACGAGGCGACCGTGAATGCCATCAAGGATCGGGTCACGCTGGACCGGAAGAACGCGCTGCCCCGACTCGCCGCCCGCGGGGCGTCGGAGATCCAGTACGACAGCGGTCAGGCCGCGGTGCTCGTCCCGGACCGTCGCGGCGTCACCTATCTGCTGCCCTTCGACACGGCGACCGCCGACCGCGAGTTCTTCGACCCGATCACCCGCACCACCGTGCCGTTGGTCTACGACGGTGACACCGAGGTGCAGGGTCGCGACGTCGCACGGTTTCGCGCCGAGGTCCCTGACACCGACCTCGCCCGCGAAGCGCTGGGGCGACCGGTCGGCACGAATGTCTCGATCACGCGTCCGGCGTCGTGGTTCGGGTTCGGCGACTCGAGCCGGCCGTTGACCGCGAGCCTCCATCACCGGAGTTCGTGGGATCTCGCCGTCGACACCCGGACCGGCACGATTGTCGACGCCACGATCACCGTCGACGAGGCGTACCGCTTTCCCGACGGCATCCCCGGCGTCCCGACCGGCTTCGAATTGCCGCATCTGCGCGCGACTTTCGGCTACGACGACGACACGCAGGCCCGGATGACGGACCTGGCCGACGATCTCGCGTCCCCGATCCTGATCTGGGGCCGGCTCGTACCGATCGGCACCGCGGTCCTGGGCCTGGTGGCACTGGTGGCCGGATTGATACTGATCAACCCGGCCTGGCTACCCGCCCGGTTCCGGCGCCGGAGTGGCGCGGAAACCGTTGGCGGGCAACCGGAGTGACGGAGACCGGCGTCAGGAGGTCGACTCGGCGGCGAGCCTGCCGAGGGTGTCGTTCAGCTGGTGCTCGGTGACAAGCGGGAACTTGACCTTCTCGAGCAGCTTCTTGTCGGTGACCTTCGACCAGTCGTAGGTGTGGCGCACCAGCGTCTCGTTCGGACCCTGGGACTCCAACTCCCACAGCCATTCCCACCCGGGCGGCTCGGTGCCGGCGGGGGCGGTCTGCCATGCCAGCAGCTTGTCCTTGGCGTAACCGGTGACATGGTTGTCGGTCTTGTAGTCGCCGCCCATGTGGTCGCCCGACATGTTCATCGTGAACACGTCACCGACCTGCTGGATGCGATCGGCGTGGTCCACGCCGCGGATGAAACCCGAACCGTCGAGCGCCTGATGCCGTTCGGGATTGGAGAGGACGTCGAACACCGCGTCGACGGGCGCCTCGATCGTGCGTTGGACAGTGACCTGTGTGCTCTCGTTGTCGCTCATGACACAACACTGCCGAAACTTCGGGCACTCGGCAACGTCCGACCTCAACTCAGCGCGCGACCGCCCACGTCCCCAGCGCGGCGATCGTGGCGGCCACGGCCGCGGTGCCCGCGACCCCGACCACCGAGCCGGTGAGGGTGACGATGACCAGCACCTCGGCGCCCACGACCAGCCAGGTCCCGAGCGCCACGCGCGTCCGGTCGCGCGCGATCGCCGACAGCAAGACGACCTGCAGGACGGCGAGCGCGGCGCCGATGTAGGCGAAGAGCCACAGGATCGGCACCAAGGCGTCGTAGCCGTCCCCGAAGACGAACGGGACGACCGGGCCCGCCGCGCCCGCCAGCACGGTCAGGACGACCCCGATCCCGGCGACCACCGTCACCGCCTGACGCAACGAGGCCGACGACCGTGCTGGGTCGGCGAGACGCGGATAGAAGACGACGCCGATCGCCTGCGGGAGCCAGAAGGCCACCTTCGTCGCGATCGCGCCGAGGGCGTACACCCCGACCTCCTCGGCGTCGAGGACCCGGGGCGAGAGCAGCAGGTCGATCGACGACGCGACGATCAACACCAACTGGACCTGCGACGCGCGGACCACGCTGAGCACCCCGGCGGCTCCCGACGGCGTCCGCCCCGGCCGTCCGGACCGTGACATCGACCAGACCACGAGCCAGACGACGGCCGCCGACGCGGCGGCACCCAGCGTCCCGGCCAGCAGCCCACCGGCCGGTCCGGCTCCGGCGGCGAACGCCCCGATGATCGGGATCGATCGTGCGACTCCGACGACGGCCAGCACCCAGGACAGGGCCCGGAACTCGCCGCGCCCCTGCAGAATGCCCTGACCGGCGGCGATGAGCGCCAGCAGGGGCGCCGAGGCGAGTGCCGCGGCCGTCGTCGCGACGTCGGTGCGCAACAGCAGCGCGACCAGCGGGGTGGCGACGACGGTGAGTACGACGACCCAGCACGTCGTCACCACACCCAGCGCGCGGAGCCGTCCCTCGTCACCGCCGAGCACGACCTCCCGGGCGATCACGTTCTGCAGCGCCATCGCCGGCACACCCAGCACGAGCATCGCCGACAGCAGCACCGCGAACTCGCCGTATTCGCTGACGTCGAGGAAATGCGCACTCGCGACGAGGTGCACCACGTACATGCAGACGTTGGCCACCATCGACCCGATCGCCACCGACCCGACGGCGCCGACCGTGCCCGTCGTCCGGCGCGTCTGCTGCATGGACCAAGTGTGCCGACTACGCCGCCGCGGTCTCGCGCGGGGCGGGTACGAGGTACGCGTGCCGGGTTTTGCACGGGCAGTCGGGCATAGGCAACGATGGGAAGGCTGTTGCCGAACGCGGGTCCCCCCGATCGCGCGTGTCCACCGGACCGAGAGACCGTGATGTACGACGACAACCCCACCTACGACGCCGAGTCGACCGACATCGGTTCGCGCATCGACCCGGTGCTGGCCCGGAGCTGGCTGCTGGTCAACGGCTCCCACTACGCCAAGTTCGAGCCGGCCTCGCGTTCGCGCGCCGACATCGTCGTGCTGGACATCGAGGACGCGGTGGCTCCCAAGGACAAGGTCTCCGCGCGCGACAACGTCGTCCGTTGGCTCGGGCCGAAGGACGGCACCGCCGGCCCCGGCGCCGGAGACTGGGTTCGCGTGAACGGATTCGGCACACCGTGGTGGGCCGATGATCTCGAGGCGCTGTCGCAGACCGCCGTCGGCGGGGTGATGCTGGCGATGGTCGAGTCCGTCGACCACGTCACCGAGACCGCCAAGCGACTGCCCGGCCTGCCGATCGTCGCGCTCGTGGAGACCGCACGCGGGCTGGAACGCATCAGCGAGATCGCGGCCACCAAGGGCACGTTCCGTCTCGCGTTCGGTATCGGGGATTTCCGCCGCGACACCGGCTTCGGCGAGAACCCACAGACCCTGGCCTATGCCCGTTCGCGTTTCACGATCGCCGCGAAGGCCGCCCACCTGCCCAGCGCCATCGACGGCCCGACGGTCGGTTCCAGCGCGCTCAAGCTCAGTGAGGCGACCGCGGTCAGTGCCGAGTTCGGCATGACCGGCAAGATCTGCCTCACCCCGGGCCAGTGCGCGCAGGTCAACGAGGGACTGTCCCCCTCTCAGGACGAGATCACCTGGGCGCGCGAGTTCTTCGCCGAGTTCGAGCGCGACGGCGGCGAGATCCGCAACGGCTCCGACCTGCCGCGGATCGCGCGGGCGACCAAGATCCTGGATCTGGCCCGGTCGTACGGCATCACCGAGTCCGACTACGACGACGACCCGGTGCACGCCCCCGCACCCTCGGACACCCACCACTTCTGATCGGCTCGCCGCGGTGACCCCCCGACGACTGCTGCCGGTTCTGTACGGCACCGGTGTCGCTGCGGCCGCGGCGATCCTGGCACCGCTGCTGCCCGGCCTGATCGGGGCCGGCGACCGGTACCTGCTGTACCGCGATGCGGTGTCCACGCCGCGCACCCATGTCACGGACACCACGCTCGGGATCGGTGACCTGCCGCCTCGCGCCGTGCCGCAGGACTGGTTCCTCGCGATGGTGAGCACCGTCGTCGACGGCGGGATCGTCGTGCTGGCGGTCCTCGCCGCGGCCCTGGTCTGCGCAGGCGTCGGGTACGGACGTTTGGCAGCGCGCCTGGTCCCGGGCGGCGGGCGCACCGGCGCCGCGGCGGCAACGCTCGTCTCGGTGTGGAATCCGTTTGTCGCCGAACGTCTTCTCCAGGGCCACTGGAGCCTGCTGGCGGGTTATGCGGCACTGGGGTGGATTCTCGTCGCGATTCTGGATCTGCGTGGGCGCCCCCCGCTGGTTGAGCCGGCACCGAGCGAAGCCGCCGGGTCGAGTAAGCGACGAAGGAGCGCATCGAGATCGAGGAGCCGAGTCCCCCCGCTGGTTGAGCCGGCACCGAGCGAAGCGAGGAGCCGAGTCGAAGCCACCCGGCGACCGGACGCTCGAGCGGACACCGTCCGAATTCTGCAGTTGGGCGGGCTGTTCGCCGTCGCGGGATTGACACCTACCGGTTCCGTCCTGGCCGGAGTCGTGCTGGCGACGGCGCTCGTGGCCCGTCCGATCGCTCTGCGACCCACGATGGCCGTCGTTGCGCTCTGGCTCCTCAGCACCGTGCCCTGGTTGCTGACGTCGGTGATCTCCGACGCCCCGACCACGTCCGCGGCCGCCGGGGTGGAGGCATTCGGCCTGCGGTCCGAGCCGTGGCTCGGCCCCGTGGGTACGGCCCTGTCGCTGGGCGGGATCTGGAACGCCGACGCGGTGCCGGCGAGTCGGAGCATCGGGTGGGCCGCGGTGGCCACCCTCGGCCTGCTCCTCGTCGTCGCGGTCGGCGCCGGTCACCTGTGGCGTCGTCGCGCGGCGTCGGACCCGCTGGTGCGCGCCATCGCCATCCTCGCGGCGGTGACCGCGATCTTGTTGGTGCTGAGCACTTTCGGACCGGTCCGCACCGGCCTGGGGTTCGTCGTCGAGCACGTCGGTGGCGGCGGACTCCTCCGCGATACGCAGAAGTTCGCCGCACTTCTCGTCCCGGCTGTGGCGGTGTGTGTGGCAGCGGCCGTGGCAGCGGCGAGGCGTCGGGTCCCGTCGGGTTTCGCACTCGCCGCGGTCGCACTGCTCGCGGTCGCGCCGCTCCCCGACCTGGCGTGGGGGGTCGGCGGTGCGGTGCGCGCGATCGACTATCCCGACGAGTGGCGGCAGGTCGCCGAGATCGTGCCGCCGGACCGGGGTTCGGTCGCCCTGTGGCCTCCCGGCACGGTGCGTGAGTACCCCTTCGCGCGCGATCCGTCGCTCGATCCCGCCGCACGGATGCTGCGGGCGCCGGTCGTCGAATCCGGCGAACTCCGAGTGGACGGCAAGGTGATCGACCCGGCCGGGGAACATGCCGCAGCGGTGACGCGGGTGCTGGAGTCCGGCGGGTCGCCGACCGCTCTCGCCGAGCTCGGCGTCGGCTGGGTCCTGGTCGAGAATGGTTCTCCGCCTGGCCAACTCGCGGCCGCCGGACGGCTTGTGTTCGACGGGCCGGATCTGAGGCTGTATCAGGTGGGCGACGCGGCAGATCGCTCCGCCGACGCCACCGACCGTGCGATCGCCATCGGTGCGCACCTCGTATGGGCCGCGCTGCTCATCACCGGCCTCGTCGGTCTCGGCGTCGGTGTGATCAGCGGTGCGAGTCGGACAGCACGGCGTCGAACGTCGCCATGAACCCGTCGCAGGTCGCCGACCACGAGTAGCGGCTGGCCGTGGTCTGCGCGTTCCGGCCGAGTCGATGCGCCTCGTCCGGATTGTCGATGAGTTTCCTCGTTGCGCTGGCCAGTTCGTCGACACCGTCGACGAGGAGCCCGGTGCGCCCGTCGTCGATGGAGTCGGCGAGTCCGGCGGCACTGCGGTAACCGATCGTCGGGACACCGTGCTGGGCGGCTTCGACGACCGCAAGGCCCCATCCCTCCTTGCGCGACGGCATGAGGTGGACCCGGGCCCGGGCGAGCAGTTCGTGCTTGCGGCGTTCGTCGACGTGGCCGTGGAAGGTGACCGCATCGGTCACCGCGAGGTCGGCTGCGGCGCGGTGCAATTCGTCCGACCACCAGCCACCGCCGATGACATCGAGACGGGCGTCGACACCGTCGCGACGCAGCCGGGCGAGTACGGTCAACGCGTCCTCGACCTGCTTGTGGGGCACCAGCCGCGACAGCACGCAGAGTCGTACCGGCACACCGGGAGTCGACGCCCCGGTGCGCGCGGGCGCCTCGATACCGTGAGGTACCGGATCGATCCCGTTGCGCACGACCGCGATCCGCCCGGCATCGACCCCCAGCGCGACGAGTTCGGACTTCGACGGCGTCGAGACCGTGACGTATCGGTTGCGCCGATGGACGCGCGGCGAGACCCGCGACTCGAGGAACCACCCGATGTGGCCGAGCAGACGGCCGGCGACCGGCCACTGCTCGCGATGACAGTGATGGACGAGGACGACCGTCGGAGCCGGTGAGACGAGCGACGAGAAGAACGGGACACCGTTCTGGGTGTCCACGACGACGTCGGGGCGGCACCCCGACAGCGGGCCGAACCCGAGCCGGCCCGCGACGATGGTTGCGAGCATGAGCGGATACACGCTGATCCGTCCGCCGGCGCGGAAAAACCGCATGCCGTCCCGGTGCTCGTGGCGCAGCGACCCCGGGTACGCGGACGTGAGGAAGGTGACGTTCGCGCCGCGTCGAGCCAGTTCGGCGCCCACCCGTTCCAGGTAGGTCTCGCTGCCGCCGCCCTGAGGGTGGCGGGTGTCCCGCCAGCACAGGAGCAGGATGTTCGACGGTGTGCGCATGTTGTCCGTCAGCCTACCGACCAGGCCATGAGCGCCGGAATCCGCCGCGCGACCGCCCGGCGAGGAACCTGTCGCCGAGACACCCCACTAGAGTGACCCGACGATGACGACTTCACTTCCCGGCGGCGCGCGGATGGCCCGGCTCGCCACCCTGCGACGCGCCGCGGGACTGCTGAACGACTTCCGTTACGAACAATCCGATCCCGCGCGCTTCTACGGCGCGCTCGCCGGCGACACCGCTGACATGGTCGAGGCGTTCGTCCCCGACATGGGCGGATCTGTGGTCCTCGACGTGGGCGGCGGTCCCGGATACTTCGCCGACGCCTTCCGGGACCGCGGCGCGCACTACGTCTCCGTCGAACCCGATCCCACCGAAATGCACGCCGGTGGGCTCGAGCATCGCGGATCGGTCCGCGGCTCCGGCCAGGCCCTGCCCTTCGCCGACGGATGCGTCGACGTCTGCCTGTCGTCGAACGTCGTCGAGCACACACCGACGCCGTGGGAGATGGCCGACGAGATGCTGCGGGTGACGCGTCCCGGCGGCGTCGTCATCATCAGCTACACACTGTGGTGGGGACCGTTCGGTGGTCACGAGATGGGCCTGACGCACTATCTCGGCGGCCATCGGGCGGCCCGGCTGTACACCCGACGCCACGGTCATCCACCCAAGAACCTGTACGGCACATCGCTGTTCGCGGTCTCCGCCGCCGACGGGGTGCGCTGGGCCCGATCCGCGACCGGTGCCGGGCGCGCCGACCTCGTCGCGGCATTCCCCCGCTACATCCCGCGCTGGATGTGGTGGGTCATGCGCGTACCCGTGCTCCGGGACGTCCTCGGCACCAACTTGGTGCTCGTCCTGCGTCGACGCTGAAGTGCTCGGAGTCCGGTTGCGTCTGACTGAGCCCACTGCTGGTTGAGCCGGGACTGAGCGAAGCGAAGCCCCGAGTCGAAGCCACCTCCGCACCCAGCGGCCTGAACTACTCGGCGGCGAGGTCCGCGGTGCAGTTGAGGGTGCCGCCCTGACTGGTCGCGGCGGCCAGCTGTTCACCGTCGGCGAGGATGGCGCACGACACCGGTCCGCGGATCACGATGGCCGACATACTCGCGCGGGTTCCCTCGAGCTGCACCCGCTGGGACCACGGCGAGCCGATCGCCGGGATCACCGTCGGCGATCCCTGGCCGCGGGTGAACGTCAGCGCGACGACGTCCCCGTTGCCGGTCAGCTGGTAGGTGATGGTTCCGGAGCGCTGAGTCGTCGTCGTGGTCGACGTCGTCTCCTCGGTGGTCGGGGTGCTCGACGACGTCGTCTCGCTCGTCGTCGCCGGATCACTCGATTCGGTGGTCGACGATGACGCCGCGCTGGTGGAGTCGCCGTCGCCGGAGCGGGTGACCAGCACGACGACGAGACCCAGGACCACGAGTGCGATCAGGGCGACCAGCGCCAGCCCGATGGTCCGGCCCTTCGACCCGGAACCGCGGGGCGGTTCACCACCGGCCGGCGCGTCGTAGGGCGAGGCACCGTAAGGCGACCCGCCGGTGTACTGAGGGTCGGCGTACTGGGGTTCGGTGTAGGGACCCGGATACGGCTGACCCGGCTGATGCGGTTCGGTGTACGGCCCCGGATAGGGCTGACCGGCCTGGTGCGGTTCCGTGTAGGGACCCGGATACGGCTGCCCGGGCTGCTGCTCGGTGTAGGCCTGCGACGGCGGCGCCGACGGGTCGAAGTCCGGATCGAACTGACGGGTCTCCGGCGGACCGTTCCGCGGATCGTTGGGATCGCCCTCTGGTGGTCGGGTCATGCGGACGATTCTGTCATCCCGGACCGATCCCCGACCCGACCACCACGAACCTGCGTCAGATGTCGGCGATCGCCTCGAGCGGTCCGGTGCGCGCCGCGCGGACGGCCGGCCACAACGCGGCCAGCACCCCTACCACCGCCGACGCGATCAGCGTGATCGCGATGAGCGACCACGGGATCACCGGAGCGCCCAGGCCCCACTCGGCGAGCGTGCGTACCAACGCGACGCCGATGACGGTCCCGAGGAGCACACCCAGCACTGCGCCGAAGATCGAGATCAGCACCGACTCGAGGTAGATCGAGCGGCGCACCTGGGCTCGGATCATGCCGATCGCGCGCAACATCCCGATCTCGCGTTTGCGTTCGACCACCGACAGCGCAAGCGTGTTGATGATGCCGAGGACGGCGATCAGCAGTGCCAGCCCGAGCATCGCGTACAGCGTGCCGAGCATCTGATCGATCTGCGACGAGATCTGGCCCTTGAACTGATCCCGGTCCTGGATCTGCACCGTCAGGTAGTCCGACGTCGCATTCTCCAGATCGGTGCGCAGGGTCTCGAGGTCGGTGCCCGGCGCGGCGTTCACGAAGAGCGTGACGTTGACCCGCGCGAAGGGCGGGACCAGCTTCTCGTAGACGTCCGGACCCACGACCCACGGTTGCAGCGCCTCGTTGTCCGCGTAGACGCCCGCGATCGGGACCTGGACCTGCTCGCCCGTCGCGGACGTGAACGTGACCACGTCGCCGCGCTGCCAACCGTTCGCCTTGCCGGTCCGCTCGCTGATCAGCATCCCGTCGGCGGGCAGGTCCGACGACGCGCCGTCCTGCATGTCCATCACGGTCACGCTGTTCAGCGGGCCGCCGAGCGCCGAGAACCCGGTCTCCGACTTGTCGTCGACCTTGGCCTGGACGATGCCGAACGACACCACCTCGGCGACGCCGGGGACACCGTCGATCGCGCCGGTCACCGCGGGCGGCAGGGGCGACTGGTTGGTGCCGGCCACGATGTAGTCGGCCGTGATGCCGGCGTCGACGGCGTCGTCGACCGTGCCCTTGAACGACTGTCCGAGGGTGCCGATGATCGCGACCAGCATCAGCCCGAGGGTGAGCGCGAACGCCGTCGCGGCCGAGCGCCGCGGGTTGCGGACCGCATTGGTCCGGGCGAGGCGCCCGATCATGCCGAAGGGCGCACCGATGACCCGGCCGAGCACGCTGACGAACGGACGCGCGATCGCCGGGCCGATGAGGACGGCCGACAGGACCGCGCCCGCGGCGCCGGCACCCACCGTGATCGCGGGGCCCGCACCTTCACCCATTGCGCCGACCACGATCGCGGCGATCGACGCGACACCGATGACCGCGCCGATGATCGTGCGGTTGCGCAACGAGGCCGACCCCTCGGCGGCCGATGCGCGCATGGCCTCCACGGGCGGCACCCGGGCGGCTCGCGCCGCCGGCACCCATGCGCTGACCATCGTCACCACGACGCCGACCAGGATGCCGGCGAGGATGGCATCCGGACCGATCGCCAGCTCACCGTCCGGCAGGCCCGACGTCGCACTGGTGATGGCCTTCAAGGCGGCCGCCAGCCCGATGCCGATGGCGAGACCGAGCGCTCCGCCGAGGACACCGACGACGAAGGCCTCGAACAGCACCGAGCGCGAGACCTGGCGCTGGCTCGCGCCGACCGCCCGGAGCAGCGCGAACTCCCGATTCCGTTGCGCGACGATCATCGAGAAGGTGTTGTAGATGATGAACGTGCCGACGACCAGACCGATCGCGGCGAACGCCAGCAGGATGTACTGGAAGATCTGCAGGAACTCGTTGACCTGCGCCTTCTGGTCCTCGCGGACCTGGTCACCGGTGCGGACGTCGTAGAGATCGGCGTCGGCGCCGAGTGCGGAGATGATCCGTTCCTGCAACTGTTCCGGGGTGACCCCGGCGACGGCCGACATGTCGACGACGCCGACGTGCTCACCGTCGGTGAACAGGCGGGCCGACGTCGCGGCGTCGAACTGGGCGTTCACGTAACCACCCGTCGAGCTGGGCGCGTCGACGAGGCCGACGACGGTGACCTCGAGCGGCTCCGAGTTGCCCTGCCCGACGACGATCTTCGTCTTCGACCCGACCTTCAGCCCCGCGGCCTCGGCCGCCGAGGTGTTCAAGACGATCTCGCCGGCGTTCTCGGGCCCGCGTCCACCCGGCAGGATCCGCGACTCGTCCGGGTCGAGCGCCTCCGCCGGCGGGATGTAGGTGCTGCCCACGCTCGGGGCGCCACCGGTCTGGATGGCCTTGCCGTCGGAGTCGGCGACCGTGACCAGGCCATTGTTGTTGACGACGAGTTTGTCGATGCCGAACTGGGCACGCTGGTCGCGGAGCTGGTCCACGATCGTGTTCGGCACACCCGGCGACTGCCGGTCGGCCGGGGTCACCTCGACCGCGACACCCTGCGCCGCACTGTCGAAGATGTCATTGAAGGCCTTCGAGATGGACCCGGTGAAGACGATGGACCCGGCCACGAACGAGGTGCCGAGGACGATCGAGAAGAGGGTGAGGAACAGCCGGAGCTTGTGGGCGCGCAGGTTCCGTAGCGAGACCCGGCGCATCACCGTGGAGGACGCCACGGCTCAGAGCGCTTCGGCGGTGTCGGGCGCAGGCACGTTGTCGAGGTTCTTCATGACCTCGAAGACGTCGTCGGCCGACGGCCGGGACAGCTCCTGCACGATCTGGCCGTCGGCCAGGAACACCACTCGATCGGCGTACGACGCCGCGCGCGGATCGTGGGTCACGATGACGACGGTCTGCTTGAACTCGTCGGTCGCCGCCCGCAGGATCGACAGCACCTCGCCCGAGGAGCGGGAGTCCAGGTTGCCCGTCGGCTCGTCGCCGAAGATGATCGACGGCTTGCCGATCAGCGCACGAGCACAGGCCACGCGCTGCTGCTGACCACCGGACAGTTCGCTCGGCAGATGACCGAGCCGGTCGGTGATCCCGAGTCGGGCCACCACGGCGTCGAACCATTCGGTGTCGACGGTGCGGCCGGCGATGTCGACCGGCAGTGTGATGTTCTCCTTGGCCGTCAGCGTCGGCACGAGGTTGAACGCCTGGAACACGAAACCGATGCGGTCGCGACGCAGCATCGTCATCGCCTTGTCCGACAACGCCGTCAGGTCGGTGTCGCCGATGAACACCTTGCCGTCGCTCGCGACGTCGAGACCGGCGAGGCAGTGCATCAGCGTGGACTTACCCGACCCCGACGGCCCCATGATGGCGGTGAACTCGCCCTCCCGGAACGAGATGGAGACGCTCTTCAGGGCCTCGACGGCGGTGTCGCCGACGCCGTACCGCTTGGAAAGGTTGTCTGCCCCGGCAGCAACCGCGTGCTTCGGCGTCCCAAAATCATCGCCACCGTCGTCTCGAGCGGCCACATCAGTCGTCGTCATGCCCTCAACGGTGCCAAATCCTGCGCCGGTTGGCCATCAGGTAACACCCTGACCCCACCCTGACGGCAGTGACGTGGGGCACTGCTGCGGCCTCTACTTCGGGATCTGGACCTCGAAGGAGTGGAGGCGATTGGGCGATCCGACGTTGTCCGACACCACGAGAAGGGTGCGGGTGCGGGTCTTCGCGAACGGGTTGTCGGGGTGCCAGTTGCCCCAGGCGAGTCCCGACATGTTGCCGGTGAGCAAGTGGGGCGTCGCGGTGGTCGAGAAGATGCGGCGCTTGGTCATCGCCTTCTCGCGTCCGCTCAGCTTCTTCTTGTTCGTCACCGAGGTGGCGCCCCGGGTCGTCGTCCAGAAGATGTTCGACAGCTTGCCCGGGCCACGTTCGAGCACGAGGAAGTCCGTCGAGTTGATGGCCAGCACATCGGCGGCCACCTTGTTGGCGTCGGTGCGATAGACGAACTCGCGATTGGTCTTGCCGAAGGTCAGCAGACGGGCCGATCGTGCGGCGTCCTGCCGGAGTCCGCCGGCGGTCAGGACGCTGACCTGACCCTGGGGTCCGACGGCCACGCCGGTGAGTCCGAGCTGGCCTGCCAGACCCGACTTCGACGACGGGCGCCACACCGACGGGAGCGGAAGGTCGCGGAGGACCTGTCCAATGGGCCCGATCTGCCGGACGAACTGGTTGTTGCCGCCGCTGACGACGGTGTAACCGCCCGCGGACTGGCGGATGCCCTCGAACTGGGCCTGTCCGGGCAGCAACGGGAGGAACCACGGGCCGAGGACCGTGCCGCCGCCGTTGATCCGCGGCTGCCCGGTGAAGGACGCGGTCACCGAGGTGTACCCGATCGACGCCGTGAAGAAGCGAGCCGGGAGCACGTCCTCGGCGATCATCACGTAGTTGCCGTTACCGGTCCGATCGATACCGGAGATCCGGTTGACGGTGGGAAGCCCGCTCCCGATCGTCGTCGAATCCGTGAAGAACGCCGTGACCCCGGCCCCGGAAGACGGTGTCGCCGAAGCCGGTTGGACCGCGACCGACGACGCCAGTCCCAGCACGCAGGCAGCGGCGACCGAGGCGCCCCACAGACGTAGTTTCATGAGGGGCACGATACCTCAACCGTCACTTCAGACCCATCCGTACGTTCAGCCTCGGAACCGCGCAGCAAGGCCGCGTCAGGCCAGGCGCTGCTTCAGACCGTCGAGCTCGTCGCGCAACGAGCTCGGCAGCTTCTCGCCGACGAAGTCGAACAGCTCCTCGATGGACGGGATCTCCTCGCGCCACTCGTCGGGGTTGAAGGCGAGCGCCTCCGCGACGTCCTCCGCAGGCACGTCCAGGCCGCTGACGTCGATCGACTCCGGCTTCGCGACGATGCCGATGGGGGTCTCGACACCCTCGGCCTCACCCTCGATGCGCTCGATGATCCACTTCAGCACGCGGCTGTTCTCGCCGAATCCGGGCCACAGGAAGCGCTTGTCGTCGCCCCGACGGAACCAGTTGACGTAGAACACCTTCGGCAGCTTCGACTCGTCGGCGTTCTTGCCGATGTTCACCCAGTGCTGCAGGTAGTCCCCGACGTGGTAGCCCATGAACGGCAGCATCGCCATCGGGTCGCGGCGCACGGTGCCGACCTTGCCCTCGGCCGCGGCGGTCTGCTCGGAGCCGACGGTGGCGCCCATGAAGACACCGGTCTGCCAGTCGCGGGCCTCGGTAACCAGCGGCACCGTGGTCTTGCGGCGGCCGCCGAACAGGATCGCCGAGATCGGCACGCCCTTCGGGTCATCCCACTCGTCGGCCAGCGACGGGCACTGCGAGATCGGGGTGCAGTAGCGCGAATTCGGGTGCGCTGCCTTGTGATCGGACTCCGGCGTCCAGTCGTTGCCGAGCCAGTCGGTGAGGTGCTCGGGCGCCGGGCCGTCGATGTCCTCCCACCAGATGTCGCCATCGTCGGTGCGAGCGACATTGGTGTAGAGGGTGTTTCCGGCCTCGATGGTCTTCATCGCGTTCGGGTTCGAGTCGTAGCTGGTGCCGGGAGCGACACCGAAGAAACCGAATTCGGGGTTGATCGCGTAGAGACGCCCGTCCTCGCCGAAGCGCATCCAGGCGATGTCGTCGCCCACGGTCTCGGCCTTCCAGCCGGGGATCGTCGGCTGGAGCATCGCGAGGTTGGTCTTGCCACAGGCACTCGGGAACGCCGCGGCGATGTAGTACACCTTGTTCGCCGGGCTGGTCAGCTTGAGGATCAGCATGTGCTCGGCCATCCACCCCTCGTCGCGGGCGATGACCGAGGCGATGCGCAGGGCATAGCACTTCTTGCCGAGCAGCGCGTTGCCGCCGTAACCCGATCCGAACGACCAGATCTCGCGGGTCTCGGGGAAGTGGGTGATGTACTTCTCGGTGTTGCAGGGCCACGGCACGTCGGCCTGGCCGTCCTCGAGCGGCGCACCGACGGAGTGCAGCGCCTTCACGAAGAAGCCGTCCTCGCCCAGGATCTCCAGGACGCGGGGGCCGACGCGGGTCATGATCTTCATCGACAGCACGACGTACTCGGAGTCGGTGATCTCGACACCGAGCTTGGGATCGTCGGAGTCCAGCGGGCCCATGCAGAACGGGATGACGAACATCGTGCGACCGCGCATGCTGCCCCGGTAGAGCTCGGTCATCGTCGAACGCATCTCGGCGGGATCGACCCAGTTGTTGGTCGGGCCGGCGTCCTCTTCCTTCTCCGAGCAGATGTAGGTCCGCGACTCCACGCGGGCCACGTCGGCGGGGTCGGAGTTGGCGAGGAAGGAGTTCGGCTTCTTCTCCTCGTTCAGCTTGACCAGGGTGCCGGCCTTCACGAGGTCGGCGGTGAGGCGCTCCCACTCCTCGTCACTGCCGTCGGACCACACCACCCGGTCGGGCTGGGTCAGCTCGGCGACCTCGGCCACCCAGGCCAGCAGTCCCGCGTGCTTCGTCGGAGCGCTACTCGGGTCCAGTCCGGGAATGGTGGCTGCGGTCATCGTTGGGGCCTCCTCCGAGGTGGTGGCCGCTTGAATGGCCACCTGTCAGGTCGTCTCGCGGTCAAGGATACGTCCACCGAGCGGGCGTTAGGTCACGGGGTTCGCCAGGTGCGGTCTATCCCACACCCGACGGACAGGTGACGAAAGTCCCTGGTGATCGCGCGCGCTCGGTCTCGGCGCGGAGCAGTCCGGGTCGGGCGCCGGTCACGTGTCAGCCGATTCGTCCCGATCCGCCGGAGATCCACTGGCCGGTGTCCGGGTCGAGAACCGCGGAACGGAACTCGCCGTCCGCACCGATCTCGGTGATCTTGTCGACCTGCCCGTCCCGATCGCTGTCCGTGTACACCGTAAAGCCGTCGGGCCCGTTGCGGGTGAGCGAATCGTTGATGCCGTCGTTGTCGGTGTCCACCTCGGCGGGTCCGAGATCCCAGATCCGGCCGTCGTCGTGCATCCACAGGTGATCGTCGAGATCGTCGGACGCCGGTGTCTCGTGCAGTGCGGCCACCGAGTCGACCGAGTGCGGGTCGGCGCCCTCGGCCGCGCCGAACGGCGAGGCCTCCTCCGGGCGGGCCGGGTCCGGAAGGTCGTCGGGGAACATCGGGTCCATCGAGATCACTGCTTCCCGTCGTCGTGGCCGGCCCGGGCGACCCCGGCCGTTCCGTCGTCATGCCCTCGGTCACCCCGACGTCCCGCCGGATCATCGGATTCCTCACCCGGGTCGTCGGTGCGGGAGGCGTCCGCCCAGAGCGATTCCGACCGCGCCACCAACTCACGGCGGATCTCCGCCGCGCGCTCGCGACGGGTTCGAGCGTCGCGGACCCCGACCCCGCTGCGCAGTCGGCGGATCTCCTCGTCGAGGCGCGCGACCTCGGCCGCCACCTCTCGGTTCCGGCGTTCGTGCGCCCGGGCGATCTGGCCGGCGATCCGGGTCTCGGCCGCGGTGACGCGCAGGGCGAGCTGGTGATCGAGCGTCGCCCGCGCCTCGGCGAGGAGCTCGGCGGTGCGCGCCTCGCGATCGGAACGCTCCGCAGCACTGCGCCGGACACGGATCACCCACGCCGCCACCGCGACTCCGAGGATCAGGGCGAGCGGCATGCTGACCCACTGCAACGTCTGGACCGACTCCATCGGTGCGACGACGAGGCGTCCCACACCCAGACCGGTCGAGGCCCCGAGGACGACCACCAACGCGTCTTCGGCGCCTGCGCGCCGCGCCCGGCCGCGCGACCGCTCGGTGTGGAGGGGTACCGCGGGCCAGTTCTCGTCGGCCGACGGCTCCGCGTCCAGGCCCACCAGGGCGGTCGACCGGACCGCGTCGACGCGCTCGTCGGCGCGACGACGGACGCCGTCGGCGAGGGCGGCCCAGCCGGTACGGGCCCATGCGCCGTACGCAGAATCCGCGGCGGGAGCGTGGCCGGCGGCGGACGCCGCCAGATCGCGCACCCCGGCGTGCAGTTCCGCCGACGTCTGCGAACGGACGCGCGCGAGTCCGGCGCGTACCGCCGCCAACCGGTCCGGGCGTCCGCGGTCACGTGCGGCGACCAGTTCGCGACGCGTGGCCAGGAGATCGTCGACGGCAGCCTGTGCGGACGCCGATTCGTCGACGCCGCCCGTCGGCGCGCCGAGGAGATGCTCGACCGCCCCGAGGCCCGCCGCGAGCCTTGCCCGCTCGGCGCGGAGCACGCCCGGCGCGTCAGTCGTCTCACGCAGCCACTCCACGAGGGCGTCGATCCCCGACTCGTCCACCGCACCCTCGAGGGCCGCGACCGACGACACCCCGAACAACGGCAGCGTCGCGAACGGGTCGAGGACGGCCCGGTGGGCGCGCACGGTCCGCGGCCACTCCCAGAACGCGTCGATCTTCGTGCACACGATCGCCACGATCCCGACCTGCGCGCGCATCTGCTCGACGAGGAGACGTTCCTCCTCACCGACCGACGACGACGGGTCGACGACCACGACCGCCGCACCGGCCGACGCACGCGAGCGCCCGCCGCGGGCGACGATGTCGAGGTCCGGGGCGAGCGCCCGGCAGGCCTCGACCAGCGTGCGGACGCCCACTCCGTCGGTCCCGACGACCAGCACGTCGGTGCCCGCGTCGACCCCGATGGCGTCGAAGCCGGTCAGCTCCCGCGCGGCGGCGAGTGCCGTGTCGGTCATGTGCCCGCTCCTGCCCCGGCCAGAAGTCGCTCGGCACCGGCGCGGTCGACGCCCGCCGCGGCCGCCTCCTCCAACCGGGCGCGCAACTCGACCTCACGCCAATGCCGAATCCGGTCGACTCGCTCCCCGATCGGTCCCGCGAGATCAGGAACGCCGCTGGCGTCGCGGAGCGCCCGGCTCAGGGCCTCGGCGTTCGCGGCCACGGCGGAACGGGACTCGATGAGCGCGAGCGCGGTGTCGATGCCGAAGGCGTCGAGCCGGCGCAGCAACCCCTGCCGCATCAGCCGTTCGTCGGAACCCGGACGTCCCACGAGGAATCGGCCGGCCATCGACGGCATGCCGACGCCCGCGGCCGCCATCGTCGCCAGCGCGGCGAACTCGGCATCGTCGAGGTCGGCGCAGGCCAGCAACTGCGAGACCGGGTACACCGGCGTGTCCAGACGCCCTGCACACGACGCCGCCACCGCGACCGCCGCATCCCAGTCGCCGTGCGTGTCGGCCTTCCCGAGCACCACGAGCAGCCGGTCGGCCGGGAGGGACGCGAAGAGTTCGCGGTCGGCGCGCCGCGGCGGCCCCGCCAGGACCAGAATCCACAGATCGGTGTCGGCGGCCCCCTGCTCGTCCTCACCGGGCCCGATCACGGTGAGCGACAGCCGTTCTCGCAGCGCACGGGCCATCGTGTCCCGACCGGTCCCGGGCCGGCCGACGACCTGGACGTGCAACGGACGGAGGAAACGCCGGCCCGCACCGGCCAGGACGGGCACGAGCGGCGACACCGGGTCGACGAGGTCGACGAGTCGTCCCTGCTCGGCGGCCGTCCACAACTCGCTCCCGGCGGGCACGCCACGCCGGCCACCGTTCACCGGTGCCCCCACCCCAGCCTCCTCGCCATCCGACCCCTGCGCCTCCCACGACCCGCGTCCACCGCACCGCCACCCCGGGCATCGGCGCACGTGAACCGCGACAGGGCCGAGAATAATCGGGATCCGGGCGAACGGCGGAGACGGCTCCACATCCCCTCGCGGGGCCGGACGGGTCCGCGTCCGCACCGCTGCCGTCCGGGCCGCCGTTCCCCCGCGACTTCGCCGCAACGACACGATGCGCAACGATGGACGCGTGAACAACAGCCCCGACAGGTCCCGGTTGTACCCCCGCGTGACGAGCTTCCGCTTCCGCCGCGGCACGCTGACGACCGGTCAGCAGCGCAACTGGGAGACCCTGTGGCCGGTGCTGGGCCGCGACCTCGAGATCGGGCCGGAGCGGGTCCCCGAGCCGCAACTCGACCTCACCGAACTGTTCGGGCGCGAGGCCCCGAAGGTCCTCGAGATCGGCAGCGGTACCGGCATCTCGACCGCCGCGATGGCCGAGGCCGAACCGGATGTCGACGTCGTGGCCGTCGAGGTCTACAAGCCGGGCCTGGCCCAGCTCCTCGGCCTCGTCGACCGCAACGGCCTGACCAACGTCCGCCTGATCCGCGGCGACGCGGCCATCGTCCTCACCGAGCTCATCCCGTCGTCGAGCCTCACCGGTGTGCGGCTGTTCTTCCCCGACCCGTGGCCCAAATCGCGTCACCACAAGCGACGCTTCGTCCAGACCGGCACACTGGAACTGATCGCGGACCGGCTCGTCCCGGGCGGGGTGCTGCACATCGCGACCGATCACGCCGGTTATGCGGAGTGGATCGCGGAGGCGCTCGCCACCCAGGACGCCGACCGCCCCCACGTCGTGCCGTTGACGCGGGAGTCGCCGATCTCGCTGCAGCGGCCGACGACGAAGTTCGAGGGACGCGCGGAACGCGAGGGCCGCTACGTCAGCGAGTTCGTCTACACGCGGCCCATCCCGCCGGCCACCTCGACCGGCGACACCCCGACGGGAGCCCGCCATGAGTGACCACAGCCCGACCGGCTTCGCCGACACCATCTCCGGCCAAACGGGGACGCGCCGCATGCTGCTGGTGTGGGACGCACCCAACATGGACATGGGCCTCGGCGCCCTGCTCGGTGGACGCCCCACCGCCGCGCACCGTCCCCGGTTCGACGCCCTGGGCCGGTGGCTGCTGCAGCGGACCGCAGATGTGTCCGCTCTCACCGACGGAGGCGGCGCGGTCGAGCCCGAGGCCACCGTGTTCACCAACATCGCCCCTGGTAGCGCCGACGTCGTCCGGCCGTGGGTGGACGCTCTCCGTAATGTCGGTTTCGCCGTGTTCGCCAAGCCGAAACTGTCCGACGACAGCGACGTCGACTCCGACATGCTCGACCACATCGAACTTCGCAGGCACACTGTTGGACTAGCCGGCGTGATAGTGGCGTCCGCCGACGGTCAGGCATTCCGCGAACCGCTGCTCGAGGTGGTCGGCGACGGGGTGCCCGTCACCGTCATCGGGTTCCGCGAGCACGCCAGCTGGGCACTGAGCACCGAAGAACTGGAGTTCATCGATCTCGAGGACATCCCCGGCGTGTTCCGCGAGCCGCTGCCACGCATCGGCCTGGACTCCCTGCCGGACGAGGGCGCCTGGCTCACACCCTTCCGCCCGCTCAGCGCACTATTGCGCTGACTGCGGCGTCGCGGCCCTGCCGAGGTCGTCGGGCGGCGGTCCGCGACCCGGCATCCGACGCCGACACGGGTGTGCCCGCACGTGCCCCCGAGGCCCACGCCTCAGGGATCACTCAGGCAGCACTGTCAGGATCTTCCGGGAAACTGACAGAATCGCCACCGGCGCCCCGAGACGACGGCGCCGAACAGGCCCGACCAGTCGTACACGAAAGGACATCGCGTGTTCCGGTTCATCGGCACATTCGTCTACCGAATGCGCTTCCTCGTCATCGCGGTGCTCATCGCGATGATGGCCGGACTCGGGCTGTACGGTCTCGATCTCGGCAAGCACCTCAGTCAGAGCGGCTGGTTCGATCCGACGTCGGAGTCCGACACCGGTGCGCGCTACGCCGACCAGGCGCTGGGGCGCGACCACACGTCCGACATCATCCTGCTGGTCACCCCGCCGGAGGGCACCCGCGTCGACGACAAGGCGTTCGGCGCGAAGGTCGAGACGTTCGTCGAGGACCTCATCGCGACGCACCCCGACATCGTCGGACGCGCCGATCCCGGTCTATACGACCCGTTCCTCGTCCAGCCCGCGCAGAGCACGCTGCAGGAGCGGCTGTTCACCGAGGACGGCAGACACGCCTTCATCAGCATCGGCGTCGCCGGCAACGACGACACGACGGTCCTCAACAACTACAAGACCATCGAACCGTTCTTCGAGGACATCCCCGAACGCTTCGATCTACCCGGTACGACCTTCGAACTCGCCGGCCTGCAACCGGTCGCCGGATCGATGGCCGAGGGCATGGACAAGGACATCCACCGCGCCGAGGTCCTCGCGCTGCCGCTGGTGGCGATCATGTTGTTCTTCGTGTTCGGCGGCGTCGTTGCCGCCTGCCTGCCCGTCCTCATCGGTGGTCTGACCATCGCCGGTTCGCTGGGCATCATGAAGATCCTCGCGCTCACCACCGAGCTCAACATCTTCGCGCAGTCGGTGGTCACGCTGATCGGTCTCGGCATCGCGATCGACTACGGCCTGTTCATCGTGTCGCGTTTCCGCGAAGAACTCGGTGAAGGCTATTCGACCAAGGCCGCGGTCCGAAGAACCGTGATGACCGCCGGTCAGACGGTGGTCTTCTCCGCGACGATCATCGTCGCCGCCCTGGCGTGTCTGCTGATCATGCCGCAGGGGTTCCTCAAATCCGTCGCCTACGGCGCGATCGCGTCGGTCTCGCTGGCCGCGATCCTGTCGATCACCGTCCTCCCGGCGATCCTGGGCATCCTCGGACCCCGCGTGAACATGCTGTCGATCAGCACGGTCATGAAGTACACCGCCGTTCCGCTGGCCCGGCGCTTCTCCGGCGAGGAACGCGCAGCGGCCATCCAGAACCGCTTCAGCGGTCGCATGAAGACCAGCCAGGAAGTCGAGAACGGCTTCTGGGGCCGACTCGCGACGTGGGTGATGAAGCACCCGGTCAAGACCGCGGTTCCCACCGTGCTCCTGTTGCTCGCGCTGATCATCCCGTTCGGCAGCATCCAGTTCGGCGGGATCAGCGAGAAGTTCCTGCCGCCGGACAACCCCAACCGGGTCGCGCAGGAGAAGTTCGACGAATACTTCCCGAGCGAGCGAACCGAGGCCATCAAGCTCGTCATCATCTACGACGAGTCGAGCCAGGCCGACCAGAACAAGCTCGATGCGATCGCGCAACGCGCCGACGCGGTGCCCGGCTTCACCAACAAGTTCAGCGACGCCGACAAGTCCGACTTCGGGTCGTTCGACGCCGAGCGGTACCCGAACGTGGGCGTCTACCAGGTGTCGGCTGGTCTGGTGGACCGGAACACCGCCGCCCAGGCGATCGAGCAATTACGCGCGATCGACACCGAGGGCCTCACGATGTACGTCTCGGGTACCCCGGCCCTCACCCAGGACTCGATCGACGCGCTGATGCAACGGCTCCCGCTGATGGCGGTCATGCTCGTCCTCATCACCGGCCTGCTGATGTTCCTGCAGTTCGGTTCGATCGTCCTGCCGATCAAGGCCGCGCTCATGACGGCCCTGGGTCTCGGTGCCACGCTCGGCATCCTGACGTGGATCTTCGTCGACGGTCACGGCGCCGAGCTGGCCAACTTCACCCCCGGCCCGCTGTTCGCAGCGGTGCTCGTGCTGATCATCGCCATCGTGTTCGGCCTCTCGACCGACTACGAGGTGTTCCTGCTCTCCCGCATGGTCGAGGCCAGACAGAAGGGCGCGAGCACCACCGAGGCGATCCGCAGCGGCACCGCGCACACCGGCGGCATCATCACCGCGGCCGCCGCGATCCTGGTCGTGGTCACCGGCGCGTTCAGCCTGTCCGAGATCGTGATGATGAAGTACATCGCGTTCGGCATGATCGCCGCGCTGATCCTGGACGCCACGGTGATCCGCATGTTGCTCGTCCCGTCGGTGATGAAGCTGCTCGGGGACGACTGCTGGTGGGCACCGCGGTGGATGCGCGTGGTCCAGCGCAAGATCGGCCTCGGCGAGACCGTCCTCGACGACGAACCCGACGAACAGCGCGACGCCGGTGCCGGCGCCCGCCCGATGAGTGCGGGCACCGTGGTGGCCGAGGCGCCGACCTCGGTGATGGCCGCGGCACGCAGGCAACCGGTCGCCGCCGGCGCGGTCCCCGCCCGAGGTCGTGTCCCGGGCGCCGTCGGTCGCCCCGCCGCACCGGCACGGCCCGCCCCGGACCGACCGCTCACCAACGGTCGCCCGACGGGTCAGGCCCCCGACCAGCGCACAGGTCCCGGTCCCACCCCGACTCCGCCGTCCCCCTCGGGTCCGCCGCCGACCACCACCGGCCGCCCGGGTACTGCGCCGACCCCGCCGCGCACTCCGCCGGCGCGCGTCGGACCGACGCCCGTGCCCGGTGCCCGGGCCCCCGAACCGGCCGGACGCCGTCCCGCGACGCCCTACCGCCGCTCCACCGTGTCGAAGGGTGATCGTCCCGACACCGGCGGCTGGAGCCTCGGCGAGGGTGGCATCCGACTCGGTGACCCCGCACCTCGCTCGGAGAACGGGGACCGTCCGGCGGTCACTCCCCCGTCCGCCCCGCCACGGGTGCCGGAGACCGGGCGGCCGAATCCCGGAACCGCCCGGCCGACGCCGGAGCCGACCGGCCAGCGCTCACCGCTCGGACGCCGGCCCACCCTCGACGAGACCGGTCGTCGCCCCCTGGCCGCCTCGGTCAGCCCCGAGACCTCGACCCCGTCGTCTCGGAGTCGTCGCAGCAACGGTCCGTCGCCGATGGAGCGCGGACTCAGCGCCGATGCGACCCCGGCCGCCGCGCGGTCCGACGCCGGTCCCGCCTCGGGTGAGCAGGATCGCCCGGCCGACGAGTCGAACCGCCGCCGTCGCCCGCGTACCGACCGGCACGCCCGGTCCGACGAGACCGGTGACGACGGCCAGATCAGCGTCCAGGAACTGCTGAAGCGGAGTCGCTCACAGAAGTGACCGCTCGGACCCCCGTTCGCGGCCACGGGTCTCGTAAGCGGATTGATCGCGAGTCATGCTGGTCAAGTCACCCAAGCCGGCAGACGCGCCCGCGAGCGGTTCGCTGACGACCTCGGGGCTCGCCGTCAGCGAGTGACCCGGCGGCACCCGCCACCGTCGAACACGGCCTGGCCGAGGACTCAGTCCTCGTCCAGGCCGTGTTCGATCACGTAGCGGGTCAGTTCCACGCGGTTGCCGAGCTGGAGTTTGCGCAGCGTCGCCTGGACGTGGTTCTCGACGGTCCGGTGACTCAGGTCGAGGCGCCGCGCGATCTGCTTGGCGCTCAGTCCTTTTGCGACCAAACGCAGCACCTCGGTCTCACGCTCGGTGAGCGCGGGCGCGGCGGGTGCGGCGTCGGGCTGCTGGGACATGCGCCGGTACTCGCCCAGCACCAGCCCCGCGAGACCCGGGGTGAAGACCGCCTGGCCGTCGGCCGTCGCCCGGACCGCGTCCACCAGTTCTTCGCGTGACGACGACTTCACCAGATAGCCGCTGGCCCCGGCCTTCACGGCCTCGAGAACGTCGTCGCGCTCACCCGATGCGGACAGCACGAGGATGCGGGTCTTCGGCGAGACCTCCAGGACCGCCGTCGTCGCCTCCGTACCGGTCCCGTCGGTCAGCTGCATGTCCATCAGGACCACATCGGGGGTGACGGCGGCCGCACGTCGACCGGCACTGCCCACGCCGTCCGCGGTGGCGACGACGTCGAATCCCTCGTCGGCGAGATCGCGGGCCACCGCCTCTCGCCAGATCGGGTGGTCGTCGACGACCATGATCCGCAGCGGCGCCCGCCCCTCGTCACTCCGGCCTGCACTCATACTCGATGCTCCCCTTCGCCTTTCAGCTCTCGTACCGCGGGACGGTGAACTCCCATTCCGTACCCGCACCCGGTTCGGTGTCGAGGCGCGCGGCGCCGCCGAGGGATTCGATCCGTCCGACGATCGACTTCGACACCCCGACGCGTCCCTGCGCAACCGCCTCGGCGAGCCGGCCGTCCGGGATGCCGATCCCGTCGTCCCGCACACTCACCACGATGTCCCGCCCCAGATCCTCCACCAGGATGTACGCACGCGCACCGGGACCGGCGTGGTTCACGACGTTGTCGAGCGCGTTGACCACCGCCGCGCGGATCTCCGCGCCCCTCTGCGCTGACACCATGACCGGGTCCGCGGGAGCACTCACCGACACCCGCGCGTCGGCGAAGACGCGCAGGGCGGCGGCGAGATCAACGCTGCATTGCGCATCGGTATCGGCGGCGACGGGTTCGTCCGTGTCGGAGATCAGCCGACGCAGCGTACGCTCCTGCTCCGCCGCGAGGGTGGCGAGTTCACCTGTCGGACCGCCGATCTCGCGTCCGCGACGCGCGATCAGCGCGAGCACCTGGAGTACCCCGTCGTGCACCTCACGGGAGAGCCGTTCGCGTTCCTCGGCAGCCGCGGCGATCCGCGCCGCCCGGGACAGCTGGTCCTGGACCCGACGCGCGTTCGCAGCCGCGAGCCCGACCGCCATGCCGGTCGCCACGATGACGATGATGGTCGCATTCCGACCGAAGTCGAGGTTCAGTTCGCCCTTCACGAAGGTGCTGGTGCCGCCGATGATCAGCCCCGACACGATCCCCCCGACCGGGCCGGTGAGGATCGCGACCGAGATGACCGCGTTGGTGGCCCACAGCGTCGTCGGCCAGGTCTGGTTGTTCCACGCCCACTCCGCGCCGGCGACATACGACGTCGACAACATCAGCGCGCAGACGACGAGCACCTCGGCACCGACCCACACCCGGTTGCGCGCGAACCCGACGAAGTAGCCGATCCCGCTGACCAGCGTCCACGCGGAGAGCAGGCCGAAGAGCACCCAGGCGACGCCGCCGCGGTCGAGGTCGGGATTGACGGCGATGTGGAAGCCGAGTGCGTACAGATAGGACAGCAGCCGGAAGATCTGGGCGCCCCGCCACAGCGGACCGACCGGGTCGTCGTCGATGACACGTGCCAGACGATCCGGATCGGTGTCCCGGTCCGGCGGGCCGACCTCGAGCCCCGGCCACCGGCGCGTCACGTTCCCGCGCCCCGACCGTCCCCGCCCCGGTCACTGCCCTCGCGGTCGGTCTCGACCTCGTCCCGGCGACCATCCGCCGGGCGTTCGGATCCTGGGTTCCCGGCCTTCGAGGGGGTGCCGGGGGCCTCGTGTGCGAGCGTCTCGGCCGCGGCGTCGGGGTCGTCGGTGTCCCACGCCGGTGAATCCGGCTCGGCGACGACCCCCGGGCGCCCGTCCACGGGCTCGGTCGAGTCCCCCTTCAGGCGTCGGATCGCGGTGTTGAAGAACGCGATCAGGGGCACCGCGAGCAGACCACCGATGATGCCGGCCGACACCAGGCCGGCCGCGATCCCGAGCACCACCGCAACCGGATGCAGGCGCACCGACCGCCCAAGCAGGAACGGTTGCAGCACATGGCTTTCGAGCTGCATGACACCGACGACGATGGCGAGGGCGACGACCGCGGCGATCCAGCCCTGGGTCACCAGGGCGACGAGCACCGCCAGCGTGCCGGTGACCAGGGCACCGACGATCGGGATGAAGGCGCCCAGGAAGACCAGCGAGGCCAGCGGAAGCGCCAGGGGCACTTGCAGGATGGCGAGTCCGATCCCGATGCCGCAGGCGTCGACGAAGGCCACCGCGACGGTCGCCCGGACGTACCCGACGAGTGTGCCGAAACCGGCGATACCCGCCTCCCACACCCGATTCCGATTGGTTTCTGGGATGAGCTTGACCGAGAACTGCCAGATCTGACCACCGCCGTAGAGGAAGAAGATCAACAGGAACAACGTCAGCAGGGCGCCGGTGATGATCTCGCTGGCCGTGGTGGCGGTGGCCAGCGCACCACTGGTGACACGGTCCTGGTTGTGCTGGATGAAGTCGAGCGTGTCGGTGCCGAAGTTGCGCACCTGGTCCCGATCGAGCCCGAGAGGCCCGTTGATGAGCCATTCCCTGGTCTTCTCGACGGTCACGGTGACCTGCTCGGCGAGTTCGGGAACACCGTCGATGAACTCGCGGACCACGAAGGTCATGACGGCGGCGAGCAACCCGATCGCGACGACGAGGTTGACGATCACCGCCAGCGAACGCGGCAGACCGCGCCGGTCGAGTGCGTCGACCCCGGGAACCAGCATCGCCGAGATCAGGATGGCGAGGGCGACCGGCACGAGGACTTCCTCGAACTCCCGGAACAGCCTGGTCGCGACGTAAGCGGCCGCGACCAGGAGCAGTAGCCGCCACGCCCACTCCGCCGCCGCGCGTACCTGCGGATGAACCTTCGCCCGGTCGATGGACGCGAGGTCCCGGGCGTCGCGCGGCCGGTCGGCTCGTTCGGCTTCGGTCACGAGAGTCACACTAGTGCTGCACCGCGGGGACAGGACGCCGTACACACCCCCGATTGCGCAGGTCGCCGACGGGGGTCGTCACCGACATCGGCCCCCCTACCCTAGGGTGGCACGTATGTCGTCGGAGGATGTTGGCTCGCCGGGGGGCGCGGCAGCCCCGGTGACCCGTCCTCGGTTCTGGTGGGTCCGATGGGTCCTGCTCACCGTCGTCCTGGTCATCCTCGCCGTCGAAGTCGTTCTCATCTGGCCCGAACTGCGGGGCGCCTGGCTGCGTATCGGTGAGATCGAGTGGCACTGGGTCGCGGCGTGTCTCGTCGCCGCGATGCTGTCGATGGACAGTTTCGCCCAGGTCCAGCGCGCACTGTTGCGCTCGGCGGGCCTGCGGGTCACGCAGTGGAAGTCCCTGTCGGTCATCCTCGCGGCCAACTCGCTGAGCCAGACGATGCCGGGCGGCCAGGTCCTCGCCCCCGCGTTCACCTATCGGGAAACCCGCAAGTGGGGTGCGACACCGGTCATCGCGTCGTGGCAGGTCGTCATGTCGGGCCTGCTCGCCGGCATCGGTCTCGCGGTGCTCGGGTTCGGCGGCGCCCTCCTGGCCGGAGCGAAGACCAGCCCGTTCTCGGTCGTCTTCTCCGTCGCCGGGTTCCTCGCGGTCGCGGTGGTCCTGCAGTACCTGGCCAGTCATCCGGAATCGTTGAAGAGCACCGGGATTCGAGTCCTGGGTTGGGTGAATCAACTCCGGAACAAGCCGGAGGACCACGGCACCGAGAAGTTGTTCGAGACCCTCGAACAGCTCCGGGCGGTGCAACTCACCAAGCGCGACACCTCGGTCGCATTCGGCTGGAGCCTGTTCAACTGGGTCGCCGACGTCGGGTGTCTGATGTTCGCCTGCTGGGCGGTCGACGCCCACCCGAGCATCTCCGGACTGATGGTCGCCTACGCGGCGGGCAAGGCGGTCGGCTCGGCGATCCCCCTGCTGCCGGGCGGCATCGGCGTCGTCGACGCGGTGCTCGTCCCCGCGCTGACCAGCGCCGGGATGCCCGCCGCCGACGCCATCACGGCGGTCCTCATCTACCGGCTGATCAGCTATGTGATCGTGTCGGGCATCGGCTGGGTGGTCATCGGTCTCATGTTCCGTAACCGCATCAAGCGCGACGACACGTTCATCGACGAGGTCGAGCGGGACGCCGACGCCCTCGAACGCTCGGCCGACGACCCGTCGCCCACGACGCCCGACGGTACGGCGCTTCCCATCCCGCCGCCGGATGGTGTCGAACCGCCGCGCCCGGGGGCACCGCCCACGGACGGACCCGACAACCCGCAACGAGGGGACTCCGCACGAACGTCCGACACCGATCCGCCGTCGGACCCGGTACGGTAATCCACCATGCTGAGCTCGAAGACGGACCGGGGCTCCGACGCGACGGCGGAGACGGGGTCCTCGCCGGCGCGCGGAACGGCGACGGGTCCCGTCGCCGCCCTGTTCGACGCCGTGGCGATCACGGTCTTCGTCCTCATCGGCCGGGCCAGTCACGAAGAAGGCTATGCGCTGACCTCGGTGCTGCACACGCTGTGGCCGTTCCTCGCCGGCTGTGCGGCCGGCTGGTCGATCACCTACGTCTACGCGCATGTGCGGTCGAGCGACTTCTTCGGTCACGACTTCCGGCCGGACCGGGTCGTCCCGGTCGGTCTCGTCATCTGGTTCTGCACGGTGACCGTCGCGATGATCCTGCGCTTCATCCTCAGCCAGGGCGTGGCGGTCAGCTTCGTCATCGTCGCGGCCGTGGTGCTCGCGCTCTTCCTGCTCGGCTGGCGAGCCGTCTTCGCCTACCTCGGTCGTCGCGCCGCCGCCTGACGACGAGAGTCGCGAGCGTTCGCAGACCTACTTGATCGTGAAGTACTTCTGCGCGACCTGGAGTGCAGCGGTCCCCGACTTGGGTCCCTCGGTGTAGATGACGACGACCTGACCGCCCTGGAGCCCCACGAACCAGCCGGGCCCCTCGGGGCCGTTGGTGCCGACGAGGGCACGCAGTCCCGGCGCGCGGGTGAGGTCACTGGCGTCGCCGGTGGCGGCTGTGGTGGTCATCGCCTGCAGCACGGGCCGGACGACGGCCGGATCGAGCCCGCCGAGCTCGCCGCCCGCGATCTTCGTCGGCACGTTTTTCAGCACGAACGGCGGCACCGACGAGGACTGCCCGGAGGCGCTACGCGCCATGGCGACACCGAAGGCGGCCATGTTGGTCATCGACATCATGCCCGAGCCGGGACGGTAGTCGATGGTCGCGATCCCGGGACGGTCAGCGGTCGGAACGCTCGCACCGGGCACCGTGAACTGGACGCCGAGCCCGAGCCGGTCGAGCAGTTCGTCGCCACGCTGCTGGTCCGACCCGACGGCTCGCCCGATCGCACCGAAGACGGGATTGAGGGTGGTGCCGACCGGATAGGGCTGGTCGAGGTCGACGCCGCTGTCGATCGCGTACGAGTTCTGCGCCATCCCGGTGATCGCACCGGTCTGCGCGTCGAGGGTCATGATCGTCGCGGGTTGACCGACCTCGACGGCCGCGTCGCCCAGGGACAGCTGGACGCCCTGGTCCATCGTGGTCGGAACGTCGGGTCCGGGAGGACCCTGCTCACCGGCCAGCTTGCGGGGCGCGGCACCCGGACCGAGCATCTCGACCTGCCACCCGGCGGTGGCGTCGCGGATGGCCTGCCAGTAGTTGGTCAGCCCGTCCTCGAGGGGGGAGGACAGGCGCCGGTCCGCCATCACCAGCTGGTCGGACCGGTTGACCACGACACCGGGGACCCGACGCGGGTCGCCGGCCAGCACCTCCATGTCGGAGTCCCGCAGACCGACCGCGGTGATGGCCCGGCCCGGCGTGGCCTCGAGCTTCTCGCGGATGACCTGTCCGGTGATCAGCGGCGCGATGGGCGCGATCACCCTGGCGAGGGCCCGGACCGAGGCGTTCAGGTCGGAGGTGCGGGCTGGGTCGAGCACGATCTCGTTGACCGGCTGGGCATACATGAAGATCCGGCCGGTCCGGCTGCGCACGGTCGGCGCCGGCTTCGCGTCGGTGCGGATCTCGCGCAGCGTGCCACCGGCGGCGAGGCCGGCGTGCAGGATCGCGGGGTCCCAGGTGACCTTCCACCCCGACGACAGCTTCCGCGCGGTACCACCGCTGGTCGATTCGAACACGCGGCCCTTGTCCCAGTTCCACGTGGTCGTGACGGAAAAGGTCGCGGTCCCGTCGCTGTATTCGACCGGATTCTCGACGTCGACGTCGACGCGTTGGGCATCCATCTGTCTCAGAGTGGTGGTGAGACTGTCACCGGCTTGTCCCGGTGCGGTGGTGAACGTGGCGGCCCCGCCGGCGTCCTGGCGGCTGAGGGCGTCGGCGAATGCGTCGATGGCGGCAGCGGCGCCCGTGTCGGTCGAACCGGCGAACCCACAGGAACTCACCATGACCGCGCACGTGACCGCGGCACAAGCGGCTGTCGTCGCGCGCTTGACCCAGATCTTCATGACGACAATTTTCACTCGTGTAACACTCGAAATCGACGCCGCCAGCTTCCATTCGGGGATCAAGCCGGTCACGAACTCATCTCGCCCACGGGACTTTTGACACTCCGCGGCGTGCGCGATCGCCGTCCGAGGACCGACGTCGACAGATCCCGGACCCGGCCGTCCCCGACCGCCCTCACCTTGCCGCACTGCGACAATGGGCGCATGGTTTTCACCGTCTTCCGTGGCGACGATCGTCCGGTCACCGCCACCGACTGGCTGACCTCACGGCACTGCTTCTCCTTCGGCGACCACTACGACCCGTCGAACACGCACTTCGGCGCGCTGCTCGCCGTCAACGACGAGGTCGTCGCACCCGGCGCGGGCTTCGATCTCCACACCCATCAGGAGAGCGAGATCGTGACGTGGGTGGTCGCGGGGACGCTGGTCCACCGCGACTCGGCCGGGCACTCCGGTGTCCTGTACCCCGGCCTGGTACAGCGGATGAGCGCGGGCACCGGCGTCGAACACTCCGAGCGCAACGACTCATGGCCCGACCTGCCCGACGCCGGCACCGAGCCCGTCCGCTACGTCCAGATGTGGCTGATGCCCGACCGCCACGGCCTCGCGCCGTCGTACGCGCAGGCCGATGTCCGCGACCGACTCGCCGCGGGCGGACTCGTACCGATCGCGTCGGGCGTCGCCGATGTCGACGCCGCGGTCTCCGTCGCCAACTCGGGCGCCACCCTGTTCGCGGCGCGACTCCGCCCCGGCGAGACCGTCGAGGTACCCGCTTCCCGGTTCACCCACCTGTTCGTCGTGCACGGACAGATCGAGGTCGACGGGGTCGGCGTCCGGGAGATCGGCGTTCTGGGCCCGGGTGACGCCCTCCGAGGCGTCGACTCCGCGTCGTTCCCGATCCGCGCCGGCGACGACTCCGACGCCGAGGTGCTGGTGTGGTCGATGGCCGCCGGGCTGGGTGGTGCGTGAACCGGACACCAGCCCCTCCCGTGGTCCGGCCGGCGACGTATGGATTTCAACTCGACCGCCAGACTTCGACCGAAGTCTGGCGGTCGAGTTTGAGGTCTGGCAGTGAGGGCGGAACGTCACGAACTCAGGCCGCGACGAGGTCCCGCGCCATCTGCGCGTACCCCTCCCACACCGAGGCGTACCGCGGTCGCCAACCGGCCGCCGACCGAAACCGTCTGTTGGACACCCGAAGCGAACGTGTCAGCGACGTGGTGCGTTCGCCGAGTAGGAGGGCGGCCCGGCCGGGACCGGTCACGTACGGATGTTTGCCGACCGCACCCGCCAGGGCAGCCGTGTGGTGCTTCTTGGTGACCGGTAGGTCGTCGACGATGTTGTAGGTGCCGGAACCGATTTCGAGTGCGGACACCACGGCGTCGGCGGCATCGGCGAGGTGGATCGAGGAGACGTAGGCACCAGGTCGGCCGGCCCGGAAACCGATCCGTCGTCGGGCGAGCGCCATGAGCTGCTCGCTGTGGGCGGCGCCGACGCCGTAGAACAACCCGAACCGGAGCACCACGCCGACCCCACCCGAATCGGTGAACCGGCGGGCCGAGGCCTCGGCGGCGTGGTTGCCCACCGCGATCGGATAGTGGTCGACCGGCGACTCCTCGTCGATCCACCGGTCACCGGCGTCGGTGTACACCATGGCGACCGATTCCTGCACCACCCGCGGCACGCCGGCGGCAAGTGCGGCGTCGACCACCGCGGCCGAGCCCTCCCGCCGGATGCGATGACAGTCCGCCCAGGCCGACTTCCGGACGAACGAGGCGGTCCCCGGAAGGGAGGACGCGAGATTGACGACCGCGCCGCAGCCGTCGAAGTACTGGGCGAGTCCGTGTCGATCGAACAGCGACACCCGAATCGGGGCGGCGCCGTGGGCACGCAGCGCGGAAGCGGCGGCATCCGAGCGCGCCAGCGCACGCACGTCGTGTCCCGCGGCGACCAATGCGGGCACCGCGTATCCCCCGATGGCCCCCGTACCGCCGGTGACGAATACCCGCATGCGGGCGAGTATCCCGGATCGCGTTGCGGTTTGTCCCGGTTACCGGGACAAACCGCACCGACATGTGGTTCGCCGGTCAGTCCCCCGTCTGCGATAGAGCGTGCAGATCCTTTGCGGTGGGCGACTTCTCGACCGTGTCGGGATCTGGATAGGTGTGCAGCAACCGATCCGCGGTGCCCGCGGTGGTGACCGCGAACCAATAGTGCTCGTTGCGGTAGTGGTGGAATCGATGGTTGCGCCACAACCGGCGATAGTAGGCGTGGCGCGGCCGGTAATCGGAGTGGATCAGATAGTGCGTCCATTCATAGACCAGTCCGATCGCCGCGAGCGTCGCCATGAACGTGAGACCGCGCTCGGCACTGGCGAAGACGAGGAGCCCCACCGCGACGGCCGCGAGGACGACCGTGACCAGCACCTGCCACGGGATGAACACCAGGGGGATGTTCCGCGGGTCCGAGTGGTGCTCGCGGTGCTTACGCGCCACCAGCGGATCGATGGTGACCGGTCCCAGGCGCTTCGGCCGCCAGTGCAACACGACGACGTGGATCAGCCATTCGGCCAGCGGGAAGCTCGCGATCATCACGACCGGGACGACCAGATCGGCGATTCCCCACCCGCCCAGCCAAATTCGCGCCGCCGACGAGGTCACCAGGAACGCGGCGATCATCCAGGGCGACGGGTGCCGGAGGAACTCGGCGAATGCGGCACGCAGGGTCGTCGACCGCCGTGATCGCATTCGCCGTTCCTCCGCCGCCACCTGCCGGCGCGCTCTGTGGTCGATGTGGTCGGCGTCGATGCTCTCGGCAGACATTCAGTTCCCCTCTCCGATGTCAGACTCCGCACCCTCGAGTGCCTGACAGAGTTCGAGCAATGCCGCAGTCGCGGGCGCGAGCAGTTCACGGGCAGCGGCCTCGGCGCGGCCGGGTTCGCGAGACGTGATCGCGTCGACGAGCGCGCGATAGCCGTCGATGTTGCCGACCTCCGGCTCCAGCATCGACGCGAGCGCGGGAAGCGCCGGTTCGTACGCGGCGCGGAGCGAGTTGTACATGAGACGGAATGCGATCGAGTCGGCCGCGTCGACGATCGCGCTCCAGAACTCGAGTGCCGCGACCTGCTGTCCGACCGGGTCCGGTTCGGCGGCGAGATCGGCGAGCAGCGCTGTCAGCCTGGCGATCTGGTCGTCGGTCACCCGCCTCGCCGCCAGTCCGGCGACATCCGGGCCGACCGCGGCGCGCGCCTCGACGATCGAGCGAGCGACACTCGGCACGAGCGCGCCGCCCCGGATCAGGAGTCGCGGCAACAGATCGAGGCCACCCGTCCGCGCGATGTCCTGGACCCGTGCGCCGTCGCCCTGCCGAATGGAGACCAGACCGGCCGCCGCCACCCGCTTCAACGCTTCCCGCACGGTGGGCCGCGAGACGCCGAGGATGCGGGCCAGTTCCCGTTCGCTCGGAAGGGTCTCGCCGGCCGGTAGGTCACCCGACAGCACGCCCTCGACGATCTGGTCGAACACGATCTCGGGGGCGCTCTGCTGGGACACGGGCTCGAACGGCATGCACCGACCGTAGAACCAGGAGGACTGGTGGTCAAGTGGTAAGACCAATCGTCCACCGAGGAATGTTCGGTGGGCGCTCGGGTTGTACCCACCATGAGTGACATCGCCGCGCCTTCGTCCAACACCTTGACCGCCGACGATCTGGACTTTCTCAGCCGCCCACTCCTCGGCTTCTTCTCGACGGCGACCGGCCCGACGCCGCCGCAGCCTCGGCCGGTGTGGTTCGAGGCGACCGCGGACGGCGAGATCCAGCTCTTCACCGGTCCCGATTCGCTGAAGGTGCGTCGCCTCAAGGCAGATCCACGCGCCTCGATCGTGGTCGCGACCCCGGTCGAGGAACGCGAGCGCTGGATCTCCGTTTCCGGCGCCACGCGCATCGAGACCGACGGTGCGGCCGCGCGCGAACTCGCAGCACGACTGGCCGACCGCTACTGGGACCTCGACGATCCCACCCGCGCAAAGGATCTCGCGGAGATCCTCGCCGACGACTGGGTGCGGATCGTCATCCGGCCGGACAAGATCCGGCGACTGAGCTTCTGAGCGGGGCCTTCGACTCGGCGACCGCCGGGCCGCGGCTCATCGCAGCTGATCGAGCAACCGCAACCAGACCTCGCTGATGGTCGGGTACGACGGAACCGCATGCCATAGCCGCGAGAGCGGGACCTCGCCGACGATGGCGACCGTCGCCGAATGGACGAGTTCCGCGGTCTGCGGCCCCACGAAGGTCGCCCCGACGAGGATGTCGCGGCTCGCATCGACGACGAGACAGGCGTGACCCGAGTACTCGGGATCGGTCAGGTAGGACCCCGCCACGGAGATGTCCCCGTCGGCGATCCGTACATCGATGCCGGCGTCCTTCGCCTGCTTCGCGGTCAGCCCGACAGATGCGATCTCCGGCCGGGTGAACACCACCTGCGGTACGGCACCGTGGTCGGAGCTCGCGACGTACCGCGGACCGTCGAGGTCCCGGTTCTCGGCACGTGCGGCGATCACGTCCCCCGCCACCCGCGCCTGATACTTACCCATGTGTGTCAACGCATTACGACCGTTGACATCTCCCACCGCGTACAGCCACGGGTGGTCGGCCACCGTCAGATGGTCATCGGCGCGCAGCGGGCCGCCCGCCTCGAGTCCCACCGACTCCAGACCGAGATCCCGCGTCGCGGGCGAGCGTCCCGCCGCCACCAGGATCTCGTCGACGACGAGCTCACCTGCGCCGTCACCGTCGAGCCGGACGGTGGCGGGGCCGCCGTGGATGCGTCCGTAGCCGGTGTCGGCGGCGCCGGGCCGGTCGACCGACTCGATCGTCGTCCCGAACCGGATGTCGACGCCGCGGGCAGTCAGCGAGTCAGCGATCCGCTCTGAGACGAACGACTCCATCTTGGGCAGCAACCGGTCACCGCGGATGGCCATGACGACCTCCGCACCGAGGTCGAGCAACCAGGTCACCGCTTCGCACGCCACGACGCCACCGCCGACGACGAGAATCCGATCCGGCACCTCGACGAGATTCGTCGCGTCGCGGGAGGTCCACGGGTGCGCCTCGGCCAGACCCGGTGTCGGCGGGATCGACGCCGTGCTCCCCGTCGCCACCACGACCGCCTCACGCGCCGTCACCACCGTGTCGCCGACAGTCACCTGCCGCTCACCCGACAACCGCCCATGCCCGCGGATCACCGTCATCCCGGCACCTTCGGCCCATTTCACCTGCCCGGAGTCGTCGTGGGTCGCCCCGGGCCCGTCCCGTCGGTCGTTCACTGTGTCGCGCCACGCCAGGAGGGCGTCGGCGTCCGGACGATCGCCGCTCACCCGTTCACGCGCACCCGCCAGGGCACGGGCTTCCTCGAGCGCGGACCCCGGACCCAACAACGCCTTGCTCGGCATGCATGCCCAGTACGAGCACTCACCCCCCATGAGCTCGTGCTCGATGACGACAGCAGTTCGATCGCTGCCCCGTATCGCATAGTCGGCGACATTCTCGCCCACCGGACCGCCACCGATCACGACGACGTCGAAGGTTGCATCCATGGGTTCAGCGTAGGTCGGATTCGAAACCGGGTAGGTGAGTGCACAGATTGCCTCGAGGCTCCAACCGGCTCGAGGGACATGATCCACTCTCTCGCAGCGTATTTCAGATTGCAGCGGGCGCCGCATCGAGTCCGGGGCAGTCTGATCCGCTCAGCGGCTTACAATGCCCCCGGACTCGTCGTACCCCCCGCTCCCCTAGGACACCCGAAGCTTGCGGAGGACAGCACCTCCCGCTCCCTGAGGAGGCCCGGAGCTTGCGGAGGACAGCACCTCCCGCTCCCTGAGGAGGCCCGGAGCTTGCGGAGGGCCGTCACGAAGGGTCTCCAGCAGCATCGACCAGCGGTTCTCCGATTTCGCCCACGGCGGAGGCGGCTGACGAATGGACGATCCGGTGACAGGATGGAGCGCGTGACTGCATCGAATACCGACCTCAGCTCCGGACTCGACCTCGAGTGGGTCGACGATTCCGTCCGCGTTCAGGACGACCTGTTCGCTCACGTCAACGGCAAGTGGCTCGAGTCGCACGTCATCCCCGACGACCGTTCCGTCGACGGCGCCTTCCACGTGCTGCGCGACAACTCCGAGGAGAACGTGCGCGACATCATCACCGACTGCGCTTCGTCGAACCCGGAAAGCGGTTCCGACGAGCAGAAGATCGGCGACCTGTACGCGTCGTTCATGGACACCGACCACATCGAGGCCCTCGGGATCGGCCCGATCACCGGCGAACTGGAGAAGATCGCGGCCATCGACTCGCTCGAGGCGCTCGCCCGGCGGATCGGACGGTTGCAGCGCCACGGCACCGGTGGCCTGTTCGGTTACTACGTCGACACGGATGCGAAGCAGTCCGACCGATACCTCGTGCACCTGACGCAGTCCGGTCTCGGACTTCCCGACGAGTCCTACTACCGGGAGGACAAGCACGCCGAGACCAGGACGGCGTATGTCGCGCACGTCGAGCGCATGTTCGCGCTCGCCGGCTTCGACGACGCCGCCGCCCGGGCCGCGACGGTCCTCGACCTCGAGACGGCTATCGCCGCTCAGCACTGGGATGTGGTCCGACGCCGCGATGCCGAGCTCACCTACAACCTCATGTCCCTCGACGAGTTGAGCACCACCGCAGACGGTTTCCCGTTTTCGGAGTGGTTCGGCGGCCTGGGCACGAGCGGTGACGCGACCTTCGCCGAGGTCGTCGTCGCGCAGCCGTCGTTCCTGTCGGGCGTCGCCGGCCTCCTCACGGATCGCCCCCTGGACGAGTGGAAGACCTGGCTGACCTGGCGGCTCGTGCATTCGGCCGCGTCGTACCTGTCCGCACCGTTCGTCGACGAGAACTTCGACTTCTACGGCCGCATCCTGACCGGCGCGGAGGCCAACCGCGACCGGTGGAAGCGGGGCGTCGGGTTCGTCGAGGCCGCGATGGGATTCGCGGTCGGCAAACTCTATGTGGCCAAGCACTTCCCGCCCGAGGCCAAGGCACGGATGGACGAGCTGATCGCCAACCTGGTCGAGGCCTACCGCCGCAACATCTCCGACCTGCCGTGGATGACCCCGGAGACCCGGGAGAAGGCGCTGGTCAAGCTCGGCAAGTTCACCCCCAAGATCGGCTATCCGGCCAAGTGGCGCGACTACAGTTCGTTGAGCGTCGATCGCGGCGACCTCATCGGGAACGTCGCCCGGTCCGCGTCGTTCGAGCAGGACCGCGAGTTCGCCAAGATCGGCTCACCGGTCGACCACGACGAATGGTTCATGACGCCGCAGACGGTCAACGCCTACTACAACCCCGGCATGAACGAGATCGTGTTCCCCGCCGCGATCCTGCAGCCACCGTTCTTCGACCCCGACGCCGACGACGCGGTCAACTACGGCGGCATCGGCGCGGTCATCGGTCACGAGATCGGGCACGGATTCGACGATCAGGGCGCGAAGTACGACGGCGACGGCAACCTCGTCGACTGGTGGACCGACACCGACCGGACCGAGTTCTCCTCGCGGACACGCAAACTCATCGACCAGTACGGTGAGTTCACCCCGACCGGACTCGATCCCGAGCACAAGGTCAACGGCGACTTCACCATCGGTGAGAACATCGGTGACCTCGGCGGGTTGTCGATCGGACTCGTCGCGTACCAGATCGCGAACGAGGCGAGCGGGGCCCAACCGCCGATCATCGACGGCCTGACCGGAACACAGCGCGTGTTCTACAGCTGGGCGCAGATCTGGCGGACCAAGACCCGAGATGCCGAAGCCATCCGACGCCTCTCGATCGACCCGCATTCGCCGCCGGAGTTCCGGTGCAACGGCGTCGTCCGCAACATGGACGCGTTCTACGAGGCCTTCGACGTCAAGCCCGGGGACTCGCTGTACCTGGACCCCGCCGAACGCGTGCGGATCTGGTGAACGACGTGCCCGGCGGACCCGATCCGCGCGACGAGGGTCCGCCGGGTACGGCCGCATCACTGGGTCTGGTGCGGGGACGCGAACTCACGGTCGCTCTGCTGCGACCGATCGGAGCCGCCGTCGTCCTGCTCGCCGGATACTTCCTGCTGCCCATCGACAAAGAGAGCGATCTGAACTATCTCGGGCTCGTCGTCGGGGCCGCGTTGCTGATCGCGTTCTGTGTCTGGGAGGTCCGCAAGTTCGCCGGTTCCGACCGGCCCGTCGCGACCGCGATGGAGATGCTGGTGGCGCTGGCCGGGTTCTACATCGTCGCATTCGCGACGACGTATTTCCTGTTCTCCGAATACGATCCCGGCAGTTTCAACGAGTCGCTCACCCGGGTCGACGCGCTGTACTTCTGCCTCACCGTGTTCACCACGACGGGTTTCGGCGACATCGCGCCGGATTCGCAGGGTGCGCGCGTCGCGGTGTCGATCCAGATGGCGAGCACCCTGCTGCTCCTCGGTCTGGGCGTGCGCTTCCTCAACCTGCTGGTGAACCAGCGACGCCAGGCCACCGGACGGTGACCTGGCGTCGCTACTGGCTCAGTCTCAGTAGTCGTCGTCCCCGTAGACGATCATGCCGCGGATGTTGTTGCCCGCCAGCATGTCGTCGTAGGCCTCGTTGATCTGGTCGAGTCGGTAGGTGTTGGTCACCAGGCCGTCGAGGTTGAGCTTGCCGGCCCGATACTCGTTCAGGAGCGCCGGAACCTGGGTGCGGGGGCTCGCACCGCCGAAGATGGCGCCCTGCACGCGCTTCTGCATGAGGGTGAGATCGAAGAGGTTCATCTGGGCGTCCATGGACGCGAAGTTGCCCATGCCCACGACGACGACCTGTCCCGCCTTGCCGGTGAGAGCCAGAGCCGGGGCGATCATCGACCCGTCGATCTCACCCACCGTGAGGATGGTCGTGTTGGCCATCTTGCCCCAGGTGATGTCACCGATCGCCTCGAGCGCCGCCTCCATCGACGGGAACGTGTGTGTCGCACCCAGCTTTTCGGCCATCTGCAACTTGAACGGCACCGGATCGACGGCGATGACGTTGCGCGCACCGGCCGCCGCGGCACCCTGCACCGAGTTGATACCGACACCACCGATGCCCACGACCACCACGGTGTCACCGGCATGCGTGCCGCCGATCTCGACGGCCGAACCCCAGCCGGTCGCCACACCGCAACCGAGCAGCGCAGCCGTCTGGAGGGGGATGTCGTCCTCGATCTTGACCAGCGACGCCTGATTGACCGTGATGTACGGGGCGAAGGTGCCGAGCATGCACATCTGCACCAGTGGCACCCCGTCGTGGGTGTACGCGCGGTTCGTGTCGTCTGCGATGGACAGGCCGGTCAGGAGCCGCGCGCCCTCGTCGCAGATGTTCTGCTGACCGCGTGAGCACGGCTCGCACGTGCCGCACGCGGGGATGAAGGCGGTGACGACGTGGTCACCCTCCTTGAGGCGGGTGACACCCGGGCCCACCTTGGTGACGATGCCGGCGCCCTCGTGTCCGCCGAGCACCGGCATGGGTGCCGGGCTGTCGCCGGTCCGCAGGTGGTGATCCGAGTGACACAGACCCGAGCTGACGAGTTTGACCTGGACTTCGCCCGCGACCGGATCACCGAGCTCGAACTCCTCGATCTTCCACTCTTCGCCCGGATTGCGCAGAACTGCACCTTTGGTCTTCATTCGTGCTCCTCGCTCGTGCTACCCCGAATCGGGGCGTCAGATATCGCCGTCTGCTTATGCGACGTAGATCACATGGTGGTCCACCGATGACACCTTCGCAGGCGTTTCACGCAATCCATGGCACAGGATTGGGGGTGACGTTCCAGCCGAGGATTTCGTGGCGGGCGCGACCGCTGTCCCGGCGGCCGGGAACCGCTGCACAGTCGACGGCGAAAGACGCACAGTCGACGAACGAGGCGCACCGTCGACGACGGGTCCGAAGCGACGACGGCGCCGGACGGTCGGCATCACACCGCAAAGTACCTCGGCGACAACAGAGTTGGCCGATCTCATGTCTGCGGATCGAGGAACGGGTTAGCGTCGGGGTATTCCACTTCCGAAGTGTCTGGCTGGTGATCTCATGACTCTCATCGAACACAAAGCGGAGGGCCGGCAGGACTTCTCGTCATTGCGACAAGGCGGTCTCAACTGGGACTCGTTTCCGTTGCGGCTCTTCGTGAAAGGCAATGCCCGGTTCTGGGACCCGGTCGCCATCGACTTCGCGCAGGACGCTCAGGACTGGGCCGAGCTCACCGACGAGCAGCGGCGGAGTGCCACCTATCTGGTGAGTCAGTTCATCGCCGGCGAGGAGGCGGTCACCCAGGACATCCAGCCGTTCATGAAGGCGATGGCGACCGAGGGACGCTTCGGTGACGAGATGTACCTGTCCCAGTTCTGCTTCGAGGAGGCCAAGCACACCCAGGTGTTCCGGCGATGGATGGACGCCGTCGGCCTCACCGGCGACCTCCAGAACTTCGTCAGCGCGAATCCGTACTACCACCAGCTGTTCTACGAGGAGCTGCCGGCGTCCCTGCACATCCTCGACCACGACCCGTCGCCACGGAACCAGATCCGCGCCAGCGTCACCTACAACCACGTGATCGAGGGCAGCCTGGCACTCACCGGTTACCACGCGTGGCAGAAGGTCTGCACCCAGCACGGGATCTTCCCCGGGATGCAGAAGCTGATCCGGTTCATCGGCGACGACGAGCGCCGGCACATGGCGTGGGGAACCTTCACGTGCCGCCGGCACGTGGCCGCCGATGACTCGCTCTGGGACGCCGTCGGCGAACGCATGAACGAGCTGCTGCCGCTCGCCCTGGGCATGATCGAGTGGGTCAACCAGCAGTTCGAGGTCCAACCCTTCGGCCTCGACAACGACGAGTTCCTGGCCTATGCCGCCGACCGCGCCCAGCGCCGGCTGTCGGCCATCGAGTCCGCCCGGGGCCGCCCGGTCACCGAGATCGACCTCGACTACTCCCCCGAGGTCCTCGAAGACCAGTTCGGCGAGGACGACGCCATCCGCCTGCAGATGTGACAGTCCCTCCGCCCACCGCTGGTCGAGCCCCCCACCGCTGGTTGAGCCGGCACCGAGCGCAGCCGCCGGGCCGAGCAAGCGACGAAGGAGCGCGTCGAGGTCGAGGCGCCGAGTCGAAGCCACAAGGCGACCCGCACGCCGGCCGGACCGTCAGCGCAGATCAAGGTCGATGACGTCCCGGCTGCGGGATTCCACGAGCCGTCGGTCGTGGCTCACCAGCAGCAGCCCTGCCCCGTCGGCGACGAGGTCGTCGAGCAGCGCCGTCACCGAGCGCGTCGCCATGGGGTCCAGCATCGCGGTCGGTTCGTCGCACAGCACGATCCGCGGCCCCTGCACCACGAGCCGCCCGATGCATGCCCGCTGCAACTGGCCGTCGCTCACCTGCGCGGGGTAACGGTCGAGCAGCGAACTGTCGAGACCGACCCGGGTTGCCACCGACTCGATGTCGCAGGTACGTCCGGCAATTGTCGCGGGTTCGGCGACGATCCGGCGCAGTGTCCAGCGCGGATTGGTGACCAGGCGCGGATGCTGGGCCAGCAGACCGACATCCCCGGGCCGCCGGCGGTCCCCGCGCCACTCGACCGTCCCGCCCGCGGGGGCGGTGAGACCCGCGAGGATGCGCAGCAGCGTCGTCTTGCCGCTCCCCGATCGTCCGACGACCCCGGTCACCGCCCCGGGTCCGACGGCGACGTCGAGGCCGTCGAACACGACCGTGTCATCGAAGTGAGCGCTCAACCCCGTACCGACGAGGAGCTCGCCGGTGTTCACGACGCAGCCTCGAAGAATCCGGCGACATAGGCGTCGTCGGAGTCCGCGATCTGATCGAGCCGGCGCTGCTCGACAATCCGCCCCGCACGCATGACGGCCACCGAATCGCACCCGAGCCGCATCGTCTCGACGTCGTGTGTGATGACCAGGACCGCAGCGCCTTCCCGAGCGGCGGAGGCGAGGAGTTCCCAGACGGAGGCGGCGAGCTCCGAGTCGAGCGCCGAGGTCGGCTCGTCGGCGACGATCATGTCCGGGTTTCCGGCCAGCGCCACCGCGATTGCGGCGCGCTGTGCCATACCGCCGGACAGTTCGTGGGGATACGACCGGAGTGCATCGGGGTCGAGGTGTACGCGCCGGCACAACTCGACGGCATCGGACGTGCCGCCCAGGACGCCGATGACCTCGTCGAGCTGGGCGCCGATCGTGCGCACCGGAGTGAAGGATGTCGCGGCGGACTGCGGGACGAACCCGATGCGGTGCCCACGCAACCTGCGCCAGCGCGGGTCGTCGACCAGCGCGTCGTCGCGGAACTGCTCGTCGTCGATCCGCAGACTTCCGCTCGCGGTCGACCCGGGAGGCAGGAGTCCGGTCAGCACGGAGGCGATCATCGATTTTCCGCAACCGGACTCGCCCACGAGCGCGGTCATCGATCCGGCGGGTACCTCGAGGGTCACCGCGTCGAGGACCCGCACCAACGACCGGCGCCAGCGGTCACGGATGGCGATGTCGACGGTGATGTTCTCGACCGCGATACTCATCGCCACACCCCGCCGGCCGGCGGCAGGGTGGCCCTGCGCAGAGTCGACGCCGCGGCCGCGCACGCCAGCGCGGTGACCATCAGTGCGACTCCTGGCACCACCAGCGTCCACCACGCACCGGTCAGGACGTCGCCGCGTGCCTGTCCGAGAAGGGTGCCCAGACTCGCGGCATCGGGTGAGAGGCCGACGCCCAGGAACGACAGGGTCGTCTCATGCCACACCGCGTGCGGCAGCAGCACGGTCATCGCCACCAGCACCTGACCGCTGACGGCCGGGAGGAGGTGCCGGGTGGCCACGAATGTCCGCGACGCCCCGGCAAGCCGCGACGCCTCCACCCATCCGGCAGAGGTGACCTCGAGCAGTTCGGCCCGCACGACGCGAGCCACCGCAGGCCAATGCGTCAACGCGATGGAGGCGATGATCGCGACCGGCTCACCCCGCCACATCGCCGCGATGACCACGCCCACCACGAGGTGCGGAAGTGCGTTGACGCCGTCGACGACCCGCATCACGATCGCGTCGACCCAACCGCCCGCGGTGACCGAACCGATGCCGATCATCAGTCCGAGCGCAGTCGCGAGAACCGCGCAGGCAGCTGCGATCAGCAACGAGATGCGCAGCCCCTCCGCTGTTCTGACCCCGAGGTCGTACCCCGAGTGGTCGGTGCCGAGCAGCGACTCGCCACCGGGAGCCTGGAGGGACCTCGCGAAATCGGCGGTCTGTTCACCGGCGATCAGCGGCCAGCCGACTGCGACGAGGACCATCACCGCGATCACGATCCAGGGGGCGAGGAACCGTAGTCGGAACGCGAACTCGGCGCGGCGGCCCGATGCGGAATGCTGATGCGCCGCCAATGCCGTCATGCGACCATGCCGATCCGTGGGTCCACCCACACCGCGGCCGCATCGGAGAGCGCGGAGCCGAGCAGTACGAGCAGAGCTGATCCCACCGCCAACGCGGCAAGTAACGAGAAATCGAGCGCGACAGCGGAATCCACGAGTGACTGCGCCAGACCCGGCCAGCCGAACACCGTTTCGACGATGGCCGCCCCGGCGATCAATTCCGGCAGGCGAGTGCCGAGGAGTGCCAGCGTCGGCAGCACCGACACCGGAACAACGTGGCCTCGCAGCAGTGCCCAGCCACTGACACCGCGCGCGCGAGCGCCGTTCACGGCGTCGGATGCCGCGGCGTCGACGACCGCGGATCTCATGGTGAGCAGCAACCACGGGATCATCGACAACGTCAGCGCGACGTACGGCAGGACCGCGTGGGTCAGCAGACCGTCGAGCGAATAGTCGTCGCCGGGACGACGGGCGCCCGAGGTGGGCAACCACCCCAGACCTACCGCGAACACGCTGACCAGGACGAGCGACACCACGAAGGGCGGGGTCGCGGCGAGGAGTGCGGCCGTTGCCGTGCACGCGCGATCGAGGATTCCGCCCCGGCGCATCCCGATGACAGCCCCGCCCAGGACAGCGATCACCGCCGCCGACACGAGCGCCGCGAGTGACATCCCGAGCGTGAACGGCCAGCGCTCGGCGATGACGTCGGCGACAGGTTGACCTCGTGTCGACGACCAGCCCAGATCGCCGTGCAGCAGTGCGCCCCACCAGTTCCACCACGCCTGCAGCCAGTGCTGGTCGAGGTCGTAGGCGGCCGTGACCGCGTCGCGCTGAGACTGGGTAGCGGACTGGTAGTTGTCACCGAGATGGGCGGTCAGGGGGTCGAAGGGCGACGCCGCGGCGATGGCGAAGATGCCCAGCGACACCAGGATTGCCGTGGGAACCATCAGCGCGACACGACGCGCCAGCAGCCGGCCGACAGCCCGCACCCGCGAGCGGCGACGCGATGGCCTCTCGCCCAGCGGTTTCCCGGGTGTCTTCGCCACATCCGGGCGTCGGGCTCCGGCCGCTGCGGTTACACCCGTCCCCAGCAGCGCCGCATCCCGTGTGCCTGACCGTGTCATGAGGTTCCGCTCGGGCGGGGCCCACCCGACGGGGTCACCCCTGCTGACGCCACGACGGCATGTTCCACCACGGCCCCCACGAGACGCCGTGCGAGTGCGGTTCGAGAATCGGGGCGTCATGCTGCCAGCCCGCGCTTCGCGATGCGTACGTGTGGTGCAGGAAGGCCAGGAAGACATACGACGGCTGCTGCTCGTAGATCTGCTGGATCCGCTTGTACCGGGCATCGTTCTCGGGGCCGGGCGCACTCTCGCGTGCCTCGTCGAGCAGCGCGTCGAGTCCAGGCGCGGTGAAGTTGCCCGGGTTGGAGTACGGCGAGGAATCGGGCACGCGGGTGTGCAGGGTGTCGTACACCTGGGAGTCGATGCTGTACGGCGTCGCCCCGCCACCGAGCAACACACCGGCGGAGGTCATCTTCGTCTCGATCTCGTCCCACGACGTTCCCCGGGTCAGGACTTCGACCCCGATGGCCTTCATCTGCGCCGCGAACGCCACCGCGAGGTCGCGCCGCAGCGTGTCCTCGGCGTTGTAGAGCAGCGGGAACGACGCACGATCGGCGCCTCGGGCGCGGACGCCGTCGTCGCCGATGCGCCATCCCGCGGCATCGAGGGCCGCCGCAGCCGCGTCGGTGTCGAACGGGAACTGCGCGCCCTGGTCGTAGACCTCCTCACCGTAGACCGACGCGATCGGCGTGCTGGCCGCTTCTCCTTTGCCGATCAGGACGTCGTCGACGACGGCGCGCCGGTCCACACCCAGGTTCATCGCCCGTCGTGCGGCGGGGTCGGCGGTGAACGCGTTGGCGCTGGGCAACGAGACACCGCGCCAGTCAGCGGATTTCACCGCGACGACGTCGATACCGTCGCGGCCGGCCAGGCTCTCGGCCGCTCGGGGTGGCAGATTGGCGCCGTCGATCTCGCCGGTGGTGATGCGCTGTGCCCGTGTGTTGTCATCGGGCACATGGGAATACACCAGGCGTGTCACCGACGGCTGCTCACCCCAGTAGCCCTCACGCGCCACAAGGACGGCCTGATCGGGTTCGAGCGAGTCCAGTACGTAGGCGCCCGTACCGACCGGTGCCGTGTTCAGCGCCCACTCGGCGGCAGGCTTCGCTTCCACCTTCTCCGAGGGCACGATCCCGAGGAGCAGATACGGCGACGGGTCGGCCTCGGTGTTCATCCGCACCGTGACGGCCTGCGGCCCATCTGCTTCGATCGCGACGATCGGGGCGAAATCGGTCGAGATGTCGGACGCGACCTGCGGATCGACGACCGCGCCGTACGTCGCCACGACGTCGGCGGAGTCGAACGCGGTGCCATCGGAGAACGTCACACCCGATCGCAGCGGTACCCGCCAGGTGCGCGGCCCGACTCGTTCGGGCTCCGACTCGGCGAGCGATGCCACGAGATCGGGCACCCGGTCGTCACCGTCGGCCGCCGGGCTCAGCAAACCGTCGTAGATCGGCGAGACGCCGAGTTGTCCATACCCGAGCATGGGGTTGAAGTCGCCGAGGTCCTGACCTTCGCCGAGGACGATCTGATCTGTCGCCGTTGTCCCATCCGACGAGGAACAGCCGGCGAGCGCGGCGGTCGCGATCAGCGCGGCCGCGCCTGCGATGGCGATCCCGCGGATCGTGGACGTCGTTCTCCCAACACCTGTGTGCACAGACATATGTTCTCCCAGACACACGTTTGCCGCCACCCGACAGGGCGGTGAACGATCGGCGTACAACTATTGCTATGTCGCCGGAACCATCAGGAGGCCCGATGACCGATTTCGACGCAAATTCCTGGGCCGCGCGGTTCATGCTGCTCAGCGACCCGAACCGGCTCCGTCTCGTCGCCGAGATGCACGCGCGCCCGGGTTCTACGGTCGCCGAACTGGCCTCCCGCATCGGCGTCACCGAGAACGCCGCGTCGCAGTCGATCCGCAAGCTGCGCGACCAGGGGTGGGTCCGCTCGGAGAAATCCGGACGGGCGGTCCACTACGAGGTCGTCGGCGACGCGATCGTGCACCGCATCCTGCACGACATCATCGGGGTCGGGCATCTGACCTCAGCGGATCGGCCGGATCACGCCCACCCGGTGACAACGGATTAGAACACGTTCTAGTCTGGTCGACGTGGATGTCACCTTCGATGCGACCAAACGGGAACTGACGACCGACCAGGGCACGCTGCGCTATCACGAGGCCGGTGACGCCGACGCGCCGCCGTTGATCCTGTTGCACGGGTCCGGCCCCGGCGTGACCGGCTGGCGCAACTACCGCGGGAACCTCGGACACTTCGCACAGACGCACCATTGTTTCGTTCTCGAGTTCCCCGGCTTCGGCGTCAGCGACGCCGTCGAAGGCCACCCGGTGCTGACCGCCGGCGGTTCGGTCATCCGGTTCATGGACGCGCTCGGCATCGACAAGGCCGCGATGATCGGCAACTCGATGGGCGGCGTCGTCGGCGCCAACCTGGCGATCAAGAAGCCCGAGCGCGTCGAGAAGCTCGTGACCATCGGCGGCGTCGGCCCGAATGTGTTCAGCCCCAGCCCCAGTGAGGGCCTCCGACTCCTGCAGGAGTTCACCGACGCCCCGGACAAGGACAAACTCGTCCGCTGGCTCACCTCGATGGTCTTCGACCGCGCCCTGGTCACCGAGGAACTGATCGCCGAGCGCTGGGAGGCCGCCATCAATCCCGACGCGCAGAAGACGGCGCAGATGATGTACGGCTCGGCCGCATTCGAGATGCAGCAGCAGTTCATGGCCGCGTCCGACAACCCGCCGTACTGGGCGTCGATGCACAAGGTCGCCTGCCCGACGCTGCTGACCTGGGGCCGCGACGACCGCGTCAGCCCACCCGACATGGCGATGGTCCCGATGCGCCTGATCCCCGACGCCGAGCTGCACATCTTCCCGAGGTGCGGGCACTGGGTGATGATCGAGGCCAAGGCTGCGTTCGAGGCGACGGTGGGAGCCTTCCTCGCCCGATGACCGCTTGTGGTCGAGTCGCGCCGCCGGGCGTCGTCACCCCCGCGACCACAACAGGTACCCGACCGCAATGGCGAACACGCCAGGACCCAGACACACCAGGTGATCGCGGGTCACCGCCTCGTCGAGGTCGGCTTCGGAGAATCCGGCACGCACGGCGTGCTCGCGCAGGATGAGGCCGGAACGATCGGTGGGTATCGGGATCACAAACACTTGGACGCGTCCGGCGCCCGAACGGTTCCATCCCCCGCTCCCTACTAATCCGAAAGAACGACCTAACTCCTGTTCCCTGAGGTGCGAGGAGCGAAAGCGACGAGCCACGAAGGGCTCGGTGAGACGAACTGCGACGACCCTTCGTGGCTCGCTTCGCTCGCACCTCAGGGAGCAGGGGTTGCGCTCGCACATCAGACCAGGGATCAACGCTCGTTAATTCCGTTGCGCCCCAGCGCACGACGCTGGCATAGTTCCCGTTCGGCACGAGGACCAGCAGACCGGAGCGGGGTACCGCAAAGTGTTTCTGCGCGTCGGAATCCTCGTCCGCCTTCAGATGGCAAGGGATACATCCCGAGCAGGTTCGAGTCCTGACACGGCACCGCTCCCGGGAGCACGGGCCGGGCCGGTCTTGTGGTCGTCGTCCGAGTCGTCCGCGACTCCGCGGCGAACCCCACCGGCTGGTCCACCCGCGAGCGGTGTCGCCATCCGAACCCACACCCGACCCGACAAGCATTGCGACGCAACGGAAGGAGGATCGCCATGCTGTTCCACAACCGAATCACCGTCCCGCCGGGCCACACCGTGCTGGCCTACCGGGGTACCGCCGTCCAGGCGCTGCCCGCCGGCCGCCACCGTGTGCGCAAGCCTGACGCCACGTTCGACGTCGACCTGCGCGAGCGACTGATCCCCGTCGCGCCGCAGGAGATACTGACCGCCGACTCCATGTCGGTTCGTGTCTCGATGACGTTGCGTGCCTGCGTGATCGACGCGGCGGCCTTCGTCGAGCGGTCTGCCGACCCGATCGGCGCGGTCTACCTGGCCGCGCAGGTCGCGCTGCGCGAGGTCTGCGCCGGCGTGGGTTCGGACGACCTCATCCGTCGCGGCGACACCGTCGACGTCACGCCGATCCGCGCCGCGGCTGCCGAGGTAGCCGGCACCGTCGGTCTGGAGGTTCTCGAGGTCGTCTGTCGCGACGTCATCGTCCCGGCCGAGGTCCGCACCGCGGCCCTCGAGGTGATCACGGCGAAGACCCGCGGTCAGGCCAAGCTCGAGGCGGCACGCGCGGAGACCGCCGCGCTGCGCGCGCTGGCCAACGCGGGCCGGTTGCTCGATGCCCACCCGGCACTGGCCCAGCTGCGCCTCGTCGAGTCGGTGCCGTATGGCGCCCGCGTCGTCCTCAGCGTCGGCGGTGCCGAGGTGGCGACCGAGGACTGAGCCTTCCCGCGGTCCCGTCTCCGTCCCGCTGATCGGATCAGATCAGCGGGATGGAAATGGCCACGCGGGAACGGTTTTGGCACAACAAAGCCCCGGCCGGAACGAATCCGGCCGGGGCCCTTGTTGTCTGCTGGTCACCCAGCGAAATCCCTACTTCGCAGCGAGGTTTTCGTTGGTCAGCTTGGTGACACCCTGCTCGGCCTTCTCGACCAGCGAGGCCGGCGGCTCGAAGTGCTTGCCGTACTTGCCCGCGAGTTCCTTGGCACGCGCGACGAAGCCGGGCACGCCACCCTCGTAACCGTTGATGTACTGGATGACACCACCGGTCCAGGCGGGGAAGCCGATGCCGAAGATAGAACCGATGTTGGCGTCCTCGACCGAGGTGAGCACACCTTCGTCGAAACACTTGACGGTCTCGAGGGACTCGGCGAAGAGCATGCGCTCCTTCATGTCCTCGAGCGGGATCTCCGTGGTGCCCGACTTGAAGTGCTCACGCAGACCCGGCCAGAGCTGGGTGCGCTTGCCGTTCTCGTCGTAGTCGTAGAAGCCCTTGCCGTCCTTCTTGGCGGTGCGGCCGTTCTCGACCATCCAGTCGACGACCGCGTTCGAGCCGTGCTGCGGAAATTCCTTGCCCTCGGCCTTGGCCGCTGCCTCGGTCTCCTTGCGGATCTTCTGCGGCAGGGTCAGGGTCAGCTCGTCCATGAGCTGCAGCGGCGCGGCCGGGTAGCCGGCCTGGGTGCCCGCATGCTCGATGAACGCCGGCTCGACGCCCTCGCCGACGGCCGCGATGGCCTCGTTGACGAAGGTGCCGATGACGCGGCTGGTGAAGAAGCCACGGCTGTCGTTGACGACGATCGGGGTCTTGCGGATCGCCAGCGTGTAGTCGATGACCTTGGCCAGCACGGCATCCGAGGTCTTCTCACCCTTGATGATCTCGACCAGCGGCATCTTGTCGACCGGCGAGAAGAAGTGGATTCCGATGAAGTCCTCGGAACGCTTCACACCCTCGGCGAGGATGGTGATCGGCAGCGTCGAGGTGTTGGAACCCAGGACGGCGTCGGGCTCGACGATGTCCTCGATCTCCTGGAACACCTTGTGCTTGACCTCGACCGACTCGAAGGCGGCCTCGATAACGAGGTCGACGCCCTTGAAGTCGGCGGCATCGACGGTCGGGTGGATACGGGCGAGCAGCGCGTCGCTCTTCTCCTGGGTGGTCTTGCCCTTGGCGAGAGCCTTCTCCTCGAGCTTCTCCGAGTAGCCCTTGCCACGCTTGGCGGCGTCGAGGTCGATGTCCTTGAGGACGACCTCGATGCCGGCCTTCGCCGACACGTAAGCGATTGCCGCGCCCATCATTCCGGCGCCGATGACGCCGACCTTCTTGGCGGTGAACTTGTCGTAACCCTCGGGGCGCGAGCCGCCGCCGTTGATGTGCTGCAGGTCGAAGAAGAACGCCTTGATCATGTTCTGCGCGACCTGGCCGGTGACCAGCGAGACGAAGTAGCGGGTCTCGATGATGTCGGCGGTGTCGACGTCGACGTAGGCGCCCTCGACCGCGGCGGCCAGGATGGCGCGCGGAGCCGGCATGTTGGCGCCCTTGATCTGCTTGCGCAGCAATGCCGGCAGAGCCGGGAGGTTCGCGGCGAACGCCGGGTTGGTGGGGGCACCGCCCGGGATCTTGTAACCCTTGACGTCGAACGGCTGCTGAGCCTCGGGGTTCTCCTTGATCCATGCCTTCGCGGCGGGGATCAGTTCCTCGATGGAGCCGACGACCTCGTTGACCAGGCCGGTCTCCTTGGCCTTGGTCGGGTTGAAGCGCTGGCCCTGGAGCAGAACACCCATGAGGGCGTTCTGGATACCGAGCAGACGGACGGTACGCACGACGCCACCGCCGCCGGGCAGCAGGCCGAGGGTCGCCTCGGGCAGGCCGATCTGAACACCCTTGACGTCCGCGGCGATGCGGTAGTGGGTGTGCAGCGCGATCTCCAGGCCGCCGCCGAGTGCGGCACCGTTGATGGCCGCGACGACCGGCTTGCCCAGGGTCTCGAGACGACGCAGCACCTTCTTCATGGCGTTGGTGGTCTCGGTGATCTGCGTGGCGATCTCCTCCTTGGAGACACCGCTGCGATCGCTCGTCATGTCCTTGAGGTCGCCGCCGGCGAAGAAGGTCTTCTTCGCGGAGGTGAGGACGACACCGGTGATGTCGTCCTTCTCGGCCTCCAGGCGATCGACGGTCGCGGCCATCGACTCCTGGTACAGCGCGTTCATCGTGTTGGCGCCCTGGTTGGGGTCGTCCATGGTCAGGATGACGACGCCATCGGCGTCCTTCTCCCAGTTGATCATGTTGTCACTCATGGTGATTCGCAGAGTTCTTTCTCGTGAAGTGGTCATCGCTGCCCCCTGAGGAGCGAGCGAAGCGACGCGCCCCGCCGCCCCCTGAGGAGCGAGCGAAGCGAGCCTCGAAGGGTCAGAGACGCTCGATGACGGTCGCGACGCCCATGCCGCCACCGATGCAGAGGGTGATCAGGCCGTAGCGGCCGCCGGTGCGCTCGAGCTCGTCGAGGCAGGTGCCGTAGATCATCGCGCCGGTTGCACCGAGCGGGTGACCCATGGCGATCGCGCCACCGTTCACGTTGACCTTCTCGTGCGGGATCTTCAGATCCTTCATCCACTTCATGACGACCGAGGCGAAGGCTTCGTTCAGCTCGAACACGTCGATGTCGTCGACCGTCAGGCCGGCCTTCTTCAGAGCCAGCTCGGTGGCCGGAGTCGGGCCGGTGAGCATGATGGTGGGCTCGCTGCCGATCTCGGCGAAGGACACTACGCGGGCGCGCGGGGTCAGACCGTTGCGCTTGCCCGCCTCCTCGCTGCCGACGAGCACGAGGCCCGAACCGTCGACGATGCCGGAGCTGTTGCCGCCAGTGTGGACGTGGTTGATCTTCTCGACGCTCGGGTACTTCTGCAGTGCCACGTCGTCGAAGCCGGCCATGTCGGCCAGGGCGGCGAAGGCGGCCTTCAGCTTGCCGAGGCTCTCGACGGTGCTGCCGGGACGACGGTGCTCGTCGTGATCGAGGACGGTGACGCCGTTGATGTCCTTGACCGGAACCACGGACTTGGTGAAGTAGCCGCTGTTCCATGCCTTTTCGGCACGAGCCTGCGACTCGGCCGCGTAGGCGTCGACATCCTCGCGCGAGAAGCCCTCGATGGTGGCGATCAGGTCGGCACCGATGCCCTGCGGGACGATGTAGTGGTCGTATGCAGTGGCCGGGTCGGTGAACAGCGCACCGCCGTCGCTACCCATCGGGACGCGCGACATCGACTCGACGCCACCGGCCAGAACCAGGTCGTCGAAGCCGGAGGCGACCTTGGCCGAGGCCAGGTTGACGGCCTCCAGACCCGAGGCGCAGAAGCGGTTGATCTGGGTTCCCGGGACGGTCTCGGGGAGACCGCTGTTGAGGGCGGCGGTGCGCGAGATGACCGCGCCCTGCTCGCCGACCGGGGAGACGACACCGAGGATGACGTCGTTGACGTCGGCCGGATCGAGGCCGCCGTGACGCGACAGGACCTCGTTGATGAGACCGGAGACCAGGTCGACCGGCTTCACGCTGTGCAGCGAACCGCCGCGCTGCTTGCCACGAGGCGTACGGATCGCCTCGTAGATGAATGCTTGATCAGGCACGAAAGTGTTCCTTTCACACGAACCACTGGTTGGTTACCCACCGAGGCTAACGCGGAATAACTAGTTTGGCTATACCCGGTGGTCAAGAGGTCTGGCGTTCTGTCGAATGTGCGCTATGGTCTGTTCACCATGCCTGACCGCAAACCCGCCACCCGCACCAGGGGCGCCGACCGCAAACGACAGCTCGTCGACTCCGCGGCCGCGCTCTTCCTCCAGCGTGGGTATGCGCAGGTCTCGCTGGCCGACATCGCGCGCTCGGCGGGGGTCACCGCGCCGTCGGTGTACCGGCATTTCGACGACAAGCAGTCGCTGCTGGCCGCGGCGGTCCTGGCCGGCGTCGACGATCTCGAGTCCTGCACCGACCGGGCGCTCGCCGACGGCGTCGACGCGAACTCGCTGATCTCGACGGTCTGCGACCTGGCCGTCCAGCGTCCCCAAGCGGCATCGCTGTGGCGATGGACCAGCAACTACCTCACCACCGAACAGAACAAACTGGTGGCAGTCCGCACCCGCGAGGTGATCGGCCACTGGGCGTCGGCGCTCGCCGCCCGGCGCACGGATCTGACCGACCGTGAGGCCGTGCAGTTGGCGTGGGCGGTATTGAGCGTCAGCGGCAGCCTCACCGTGCACCACACCCGCATGTCCGGGGCGCGTGCACGTGACGAGATCGAGAAGCTCATCCGCCGAATTCTCGCCCTGAGCCCCGCTGCGGCACCGCCGTTCGCGACGTCGCCGACGGTCACCTCCGTGCCCGGTTCGCGGCGTGACGAGATCCTCGACGCCGCAGCCGAGTTGTTCGCCGACCGCGGCTACACCGATGTCGGCGTCGACGAGATCGGCGGCGCCGTCGGCATCGCGGGTCCCAGTGTCTACAAACATTTCCCGTCGAAGCTGGCCATCCTCGTCGCCATCGGACAGCGTAGCGGCGCGCGCCTGGAGGCGGGGGTGATGGCGGCCTACGGCGCCACCTCGGACCCCGCGAAATTGCTTGCCTCGCTCGTCGATTCGTATGTCGACGTGATCACCAGCACCCCGGATCTGTCGGTGAGCTTCAACAACTCCCCCGCGCTCGCCGGACAAGCGAGCGCCACCGATCTCGTCGACGTGCAGCGACGTTATGTGGCGCGCTGGGTGGATCTGCTCATGCAAGTCGATCCGGAGATCAAGCGCGATCAAGGCGCGGTCGCCGTGCACGCGGCGCTCTCGATCGTCAACGACGCCGTGCGCATGCGACGCGGCTCGAAGAGTCCGCAGTTCGCCGCGCGGATGGCGTACCTCATGAAGGGCGTGCTCGCGCTCTGATCCGCGCCGACGCGGAGTGCGCTGATTCGTGCCGCGGCTCAGATGAACCGACGCTGTCCACGTTGTTACGTCCGGCACGAGAGAGGGGGCACGATGTCGGTAGCTGTGGATGACGGTTCCGGATCCAAGCGCGCGCAGATTTTGACCGTGGCGACAGAACACTTCGGCACAGTCGGTTACGAACACACGAAGTGGGCATCGATCGCCGACGAGGTCGGCATCGGACAGACCGCGCTCTACCACTATTTCGAGTCGAAGGCACACTGTCTTCTGACCATCATGCGCATCCAGCTCGCCGATTCGATCGAGCGATTCCGAGCAGGGACCGCCGGTATTCCTGACCCGGTTGAAGCCTTCGGCTCAGCAGTTGCGTCATCGCTGCGCGGGGAAACCGTCGACGTGCTGCAGCGACGAATAGTCCAGAACCAGATTGTCATCCTGGGTACTCCTCGCCGGTCGGACGGAGAAGAGGCCGAACGCGTCCGGTCGCGCGAACTGGTCGCCGAGATCGAGAGCAACTGGGCACACCTGATCAAGCGTGGAATGGACGCCGGCGATTTCGTCGACGGGGACGCCATGCTCCAGGCGCGTCTCGTACTGGGCGTCCTGGGGAGTGTGTGGCGCTGGTACCGCCCGGGTGGCCCGTTGTCTCTCAACGACGTGATCCGCACGGTATCGGACGCGACGATGCGGATGCTCTCCGCGCGTTAGACCGACCCTGCCGGACCGGTCTGCCCGCTATGCTGAGCCGACGCCGGAGATGGGACTCGGATCGGATGAACGACGCCTCGGAAGCGCGGGACCGCCCCCGCTACACTCGCGACGAACTGGTCGCCGAACTCGGACTGTCCGCTGATTTCGCCGAGAAAGCTTGGAATGCATTCGGTTTCGTGCGTCAACCGTCCTCGGACAAGGTTTTCTCCGATCGCGACCTCGCCGCGCTCCGGATGTTCGCATCCTCTTCGGCGGCGATGCCGGAGACCAGCCAGATCGCGATGGCCCGGGCAATCGGACAGACGATGTCCCGACTCGCGGAGTGGGAGGCCGACCTGCTGCGTGACATCGTCGACGACCCCGCGGTGCCGTGGGACTTCGACCAGATGAGCCTCGCGCTCGGCCAGATCCAGCAACTCATCTGGCGTCGGCACATGGCGCAGGCGATCGAGCGTCACACCGATCACTCCGACGACGAGGAGATCGACCTGATCGTCGGATTCGCCGACATCGTTGGTTACACAAGCCTTTCCCGGCGTATCGATCTGAATGACCTGGAGTCCCTGCTCGGTTCGTTCGAGGACGACACCTTCGACGTGGTCGTGGATCATGGTGGTCGCGTCATCAAGACGCTCGGCGACGCGGTGATGTTCACCTTCGACGACGCACCCGCCGCCGCGAGTGCCGCGCTCGAGATCCATCAGCTCTCCACGGACGACAGTCTTCCGCCGTTGCGTGTCGGCATGGCGCGCGGCTCCGTCCTCGCCCGGCTCGGAGACGTCTTCGGCGAGCCGGTGAACATCGCCTCACGCCTCGCCGGATCCGCCCGTCCCGGAACCACACTCATCGACGACGCGATCGCCGATCAGCTCGGCGGTGATGACCGCTTCTACCTCAAATCGATACCGACACTGCGCGTTCGGGGGTACAAACACCTCAAGGCCCGTGTCCTCGAAGCACACCACAACGGTCCGCTGAGCGACTGACCCACTGGCGAACCTCATTTCGACCGATGGACTTCGATCGAAGTCCATCGGTCGAGTTGAGGTTCGCCGGTCAGAGCGACTCATGGCTGTGGATGGTGGCGAGCTGTGTGCGCCCTGCCCGACTATCGTCTCCGTCGAACATTTATGGTGGTTCGCGAAGTCAAAGGGGGAATTTTGTCTGACTTGATCGTCGATCCAGCGGCTGTCGGGGCGTCAGCGACGGAGATCTCGAGATGCGCGTCTCGTCTGATGGCGTTGGAACTCACCTCGCATGCCGGACTGGACGGTACGACGGCTACCTTCAGCCAGTTGGCCGGACAGTTCCGCGGGGCTTCGAGCGATATGTCCGCGGTGGCGGCGGGTGCGGACGAACGGATCGCATCCGCGCTGGCCAATGTGTCCGGCACGGTTTCCTCGTTCTCCGAACTGGTGCTCGGTGCCAAAGACACCACCGTCGAGACCGATCAGGCGAGTGCGAGCACGATCAAGGACGCCACGGCGTATCCCGCACGGCAAGGACAGCAGACCGACCACGTGGTCCCGCTCAGCGTTCTGCTGTCGGTCCAATAGGTCGTGCCGCCCAGCTATGACGACGTCATGTCCTGGAACCCCGAGGTCATGACGTCGATCGCGAATGGGATCACTCGACTGCAGGCACATCTGGAGGTCGAGGCACCAAAGGCCGGAGATCCCGTCATCAACCTGACCCGCGCACAGTGGACGGGGGTCGCGCGTGGGCCCGCCGACGATCGCGCGGAGGGGATCACACGATGGATTCGCGGTGTTGCCGACGAGTTCGGTGATCTGGCTTCCGTACTCACGAACGGACAGAGCAACATCCGCGACGCGATGAAGGCTCTCGAGACCCGAACCAGCCTTGCCGACTCCGACGGCTACGTCCTCGACCGCGGAAGCCGCGAGTACACAGTCAACTTCGACGCCGGTCGCGCACCCGAGGGTGCCGAGTACGACGCGGGACGAGCCTACGAACACCACGCCGCGCTGATCGGTCTCGGCACCGCGGCCGATAACGCGGTCACCGCGACCCGAGACGCGATCAATTCCGCACTCGGTGAACTCGGCGGCATGACACCCGCTGCGAACGCGGTCAACCGCGGGATCGTCGATGCGAGTCTCGCGGCCAGTGACGCCGCCGCGGTGCGCAATGGCACGGCAACTCTGGAGCAGCGGGGGCGCTTCCTTCGCGCAATGAACCTGACCCCGGAGCAATTGGAAAAGTTGAAAACCGGGCAGCCCACAGACGTCGATCCTTCAAGACTGGAGTACCTCAAGAACGCGTTGGGGCTCCCTGCAGGAAGCTCGCTTGCGGGGCCCGCGGTCACCACCGCACTTGGCGCCCTCGAACAACGCGGCCAGGATATCCGCTACGCCTACGACACCGATCGCCCCGGCGGACGCCATTCAGCGGGACGCGCGGGATTGACCCCGGATGACCTCTCTCGTCTCAACAAGATCGGCACCAATCTCTATCGCGGTTCCTTGGTCGGAGGCGTGGTGGTCACGGCGTTCGACGAATGGAGCAAGTACGAACGCGGTGAACAGGATGGCGGAGACGCGGTCGCCTCGGGCGTTGGTGCGGTGGGCGGCGGCGTGCTCGGCGGCATGGCCGCGGGGGCAGCTATAGGATCGTTCGCTGGTCCGATTGGCACAGCAGTTGGAGCAGGGATCGGCGCTGCGATCGGCAGTAATCTCGGTTCCAAAACCGGCAAGTGGGTGAAAGGGATTTTCGACTGATGATGGCCAGCAGAAAGGCGGTCAGGGTCGGGCGACCTCGTCATCGATCCAGGCGGCTTCCAACCAACTACTACACCGCGTATGTCACTTCCCGCCTCCAGAACGTGCTGGTATGCCTGCCGGCATCCCTCGCATTTGTTCTCGGTCTGCTCACCGGAGGAGCTCTGTCGTGACAAGAGCAAGCACGTGATCGCTGCAATCGAGTACGCGATCGTGAATCTCGGCAGCACGGCGACGCTTCGCGCTTCGACGCCGGCGCTGGATTTCTCGCCGGCACCGGCCTGGTATGACATGGACACCGAGACCGCTCACGAAGCTAGCGCAAGTCGAGTCCTCCTACGTTCGGAGAGTCCGGTTCCAGAGTTCGTCTCGAACGTGGTGGTCCAATACTTCGACCTGGGCCCCATTGACGTCCTTCGGTTGGACACACTCGATACCACGCTGGACATCGCAGCACTGGAGAACGCTACAGTGCTGAACCACAGTGCGCACCGAGACGGCTATCTCTGTGTGGACGACGGAAACTACACAGCCAAGGGTCGCGAGTTGCGCCTTCGCCGATCGCAGTTGGCCTACCGCGGATCGGATGGGCACTCGATGCTGTCCCTGTTCACCGGTACCGTCCCGATCGCCGATTGGGACCGGGTAATCAGCGAGATCACCGAGATGGAGGACCGTTGGCTGCGGACGACGACAACAACAAGTGGCGGGAACTGAGGACCTACTTCAGTGGGAGGTTCTCGATGTTCGTCACCTACCCGATCCTCTGTTTCATACTTGGATTGGTCCTGGCCTACTTCACCAGCACGTCCTGACCACGGCGCCGAGAGCTACCGGTGAACCTCACGCCGACTCTTCGACTTCGATCGCAGTCCAGCGGTCGAGCCCTGTGTCGGAGTTCGTGTTCGGCGCGACGATGACGCGGCGCGCATCGTCAAGTCGCAGGGAGCAGTATGTAATCGAATCACGACGTCAGAAGCCGAGGTCCCTCGAACAAGTCGACAGATCGGCACCCGCACATGCAGGGAAGACCACGGCCCCGTCACCTCGCAAAGTCGCTTCCGCGTGGGCTCGACTACTGGTTCGGCGGCGTCAGGACCTACACCCGCCACTTCTTGGCGGTCCTGCCATCTGCTTCGATGTTCGGTGTCGGACTGTTCGCTGGCATCAGCATATTCACGTGACAGGCGGCCGAATAGGCGGTCGTCAACCGCGGCGGAACCGTCCGCGCGGCATGACGATCGGTAGCGGCCTCGGATCAAGCGAAAGCTAACTGATGAAAGGACCATCCGCCCGATGAGTCGTCGCTACGAGCGACGGCATAGGCACGCAGAAGGTCGAGAGCCGGCAGAGGCGTTCTCAGCACGCCTTTCACAGTCCGCGTCGGACGCGACCAGCTACCTCATCAACGCTGCGATCTGCCTTCCGTCGGGGATCGTAATCTTTGCCCGTATGTTCTGTGGCCACGCGATAGCCGGTTGAGGGGCCGAGCCCCAACCCGCCAGACCTCAACTCGACCGACAGACCTCGATCGAAGTCTGCCGGTCGAATTGAGGTCTGGCGGTCACAGCGAACCCGGGCCCACGGCGCTGATCCGCACCTCACTCGCCTTGACCACCAGGTAGACGGCGAGGCCCGCGACGAGTCCCAGGTCGGCGACCGCCGGCCAGGTGACCTCCGCTGCGACGATCTGCGCGCCCACCTCCGCCGTCACCACGGCGTGGTCACCCCGGGGCGCGACGTCACGGACGGTCGCGGCCAGCGTCGTACGCGGACTGCCATGCGGCGCTTCGAGATAGACGGCGACGGCGCGCGGCGAGAACGTGGCCGCTGCCCCGGCCCCCGGTGAGGGTCCATCGACCTCGACACCGCCGACGACCCGATTGCCGGAGGCGTCGACGACGGCGTCGCCCGCGTCCATGCGTCCCACGAACAGGTTGAGCCCGGACAGCGACGCCGCGAAACGACTGGTGGGTCGTGCCAGAACCGCACGCGTCGGACCGGATTCGACGACGCGACCGTCCTCGAGGACCAGGATGTCGTCGGCCAACCCGAGAGCGTCCACCGAGTCGTGGGTGACCATGATCGTCGTGCGGTCCCGATCGGCGAGAAGTGTGCGCAACAGCGCCCGCAATCGGCTCGCGACGTCGACGTCCAGGGCCCGAAACGGTTCATCCAGCAGCAGGATTCGGGGCTGCGCCGCCAGCGCTCGGGCGATAGCAACCCGCTGCGACTGGCCGCCGGAGAGCTGGTGCGGTTTACGGTCGGCGAGGTCGGTGACCTCCGTTGCCGTCAGCCAGCGTTCCACTCGTGCCCTGATCTCCGACCTCGAGAGACGCTGCGCCGAGGGCGCGAACGCCACGTTGTCGGCGACCGTCAGATGTGGGAACAGCCGCGCGTCCTGTGACAGTAATGCGATTCCGCGCCGGCTGGGCGGCACGAAGGTCGTCGCGTCACAGAACACCCTGTCGCCGAGCACTATCCGGGACCGATCGTCGCCGCGCACCAGTCCGGCGATCGCGCGCAGCATCGTCGACTTGCCGGCGCCGTTGGGCCCGACGACCGCGGTGGTCGCGCCCGCGGCGAACCGGTGCTCGACCCGCAACGCGGGCACCTCGAGGTCGATGATCACCTCCAGATCCGCGCCGGTCACAAACCACCCCCGACGCGCGAACGGCGGCTGTGCACTCCGACGACCACGATCAGGGATACGACAACCAGGATGAGCGACAACGGGATCGCGGCCTGTGGGTCGTCGATGGCCGACACATAGATCGCAAGTGGCGCGGTCTGGGTCACCCCGGGCGCGTTGCCGGCGAACGTGATCGTCGCACCGAACTCGCCCAGCGCCCGCGCGAACGCGAGCACGAGACCCGCGAACAGAGACGGCAGGACCAACGGGAGCGTGACCCGCCAGAGCGTCCGAGTCGGCCCCGCACCCAGGGTCGCGGCGACCTCCTCGTATCGCGTCCCGACGACGCGCACCGCGCCCTCGACGCTGATCACGAGGAAGGGCAGTGCGACGAAACTCTGCGCCAGTACCACCGCCGTTGTCGTGAAAGCGATGTCGATGCCGGCCGCATGCAGATGTTCACCGACGACCCCGAGCCGGCCGAAGGTGTACAGCAGGGCAAGACCACCGACCACGGGCGGTAAGACCAAGGGCAACAACACGAGTGCGCGGAGCACCCGGATCACCGGACCGTCGTATCGCGCGAACACCAGTGCCATCGGCACCCCGACCATCAGGCAGATGGCGGTGCTGCACGCGGCGGTGATCAGTGACAACCGCAGCGCGTCGAGCGACGAGGGCGACGAGATCTGGTCGACGAAGGTGCCCCACGGCGAACGGAAGAGCAGCGCCAGCGGAGGTAGCACGATCAACACGACGCCGATCAGTGCCAAGCCGTACGTCCAACCGGGCAACCCCGCCGGGTCCCGTCGGGAACGAAGGACCGTGCTCAAGGCGCCCCGAACCCGGCGTCGCGCAGGAAGCGCTGACCGTCCGCGCCCAGGACGAGGTCGACGAACTGCGTGGCGAGTTCGCCATCCCCGGCGCCGGCGAGCGCCGCGATCGGATAGGAGTTGACCACGGCGGCGAATGCCGGATCGGTCACGGTGGCCACCCTGTCGCCGGCTCCGCGCGCGTCGGTCACATACACCACGCCCGCATCCGCTTGGCCGGTCGTCACCTTGGTCAGCACCGCGCTCACCGACTGTTCCTCCGAGGCGGCGTCGATGGTGACACCGGTGTTGCGCTCGACGGTCTCGGTCGCGGCGCCGCACGGTTGAGCCGACTGGCAGATGACCGTCGTGACGTCAGGCTTGTTCAGATCGGAGAATGACCGGATCCCGCGGGGATTGCCCGGCGCCGTGACGATCACGAGTGTGTTGGTGGCGAAGACCGCCGGGTCGACGGCGAGATCACCCAGCTTGCGCATGTTCTTCTCGTCGGCGCTCGCGAACACATCGGCCGGCGCCCCCTGCTGGATCTGGTTGGCCAGCGTCGACGATCCGTCGAACGAGAGTCGTACCGTGACGCCGTCGTGCTGTGCCTCGAACTCATCGGCGATCGCCGTGAACGTCGTCTTCAGCGACGCCGCCGCCGAGATGTCGAGGGTCGAGGCCGCAGACCCGCCGGCATCTGAGCCACCGGACGAGGACCCTGCCACGATCAGCAGTCCGGCCGCGGCGACCGCGACGATGGACCTCCTCATCTGGCCTCCCTGTTGGTCTCGACGATCACCGTCGTCGCCTTGACGACGGCCGTGGCCACGACGCCGGGCCGTAGATCGAGTTCGTGAACTGCGTCCGCACTCATCAACGACGTCACCTCGAACGGACCGCATTGCAGGGTCACCTGAGCCATCACCGCGTCCGTGCGGACATCGGTGACGAGACCGGTGAACCGATTACGCGCCGAGCGTCCGACCGATGCCCAGTCGTCCGGTGCCACCGCGCGCTCGCGGGCCAGCGCGGCGAGCCGTGCGCCATCAACGGTGGCGACCGGTCCGCCATCGGACTGTTCCAAGACGCCGGTGGCCACCCACCGTCGAACCGTGTCGTCACTGACGCCGAGCAGAGTGGCTGCGTCTTTGATCCGAATAGCGGTCACGACGACATCTTATCCGCATATGCGGAGATATCGGTCTCCGGCATCCGCAGGCACGGATCTCAAAAAGGTTGACTTCAACTCAACTTGAAGTCTTACGCTCGGTTTCGGTCCGACCGTCGGATTCGCAGCCCCGCAACCGATGAATTCGGTGCGGGCAGACGGTCTGACTTCGAGTACGAGATCGCCACACCCCGAACATGCCCTGAATTGTTCCCTGACGTCACCCGCGCGCCACGTAATTCGGTCGCGGCTGTCACACCCCCTCTATACCGTGGAGAAACATGAGCTCAGTCACAGTTCCCACCACCGCGCCGGGAGAAGTCGCGACGGCCGATGTCGCCATCGAGGCCATCGACCTCGTAAAACGCTTCGGCGATTTCACGGCGGTCGACGGCGTCAGTTTCACCGTGCCGCGGGGTTCCGTGCTCGGCCTGCTGGGCCCCAACGGCGCCGGCAAGACCACCACTGTCCGAATGATGACCACCCTGTCGCCGCCCACGAGCGGGACAGCCCGCATCGCCGGCTACGACGTCCGGGAACAGCCCGGGATGGTCCGCCAGAACATGGGCCTCACCGGCCAGGCGGCCACGGTCGACGAGATCCTGACCGGCCGCGAGAACCTCCGCATGATCGGCGGTCTGTACGGCATCGGACGCAAGACCCTCGCGCGTCGATCGGAGGAACTCCTCGAGCAGTTCTCCCTCTCAGAGGCCGGTGACAAACAGGTCAAGTCCTATTCCGGCGGAATGCGCCGCCGACTCGACCTCGCGGTCAGCCTGCTGGCCACGCCACCGGTGCTCTTCCTCGACGAGCCGACCACCGGCCTCGACCCGCGCAGCCGTTCCGAACTCTGGGACGTCCTGCGCGATCTGGTCGCCGACGGAACCACGTTGCTGCTCACCACGCAGTATCTGGAGGAGGCCGACCAACTCGCCGACGACATCGTCGTCATCGACAAGGGCACCATCATCGCGCACGGCACGTCACTGCAGCTCAAGGAGCAGGCCGGTTCGGCCAGCCTGGTGCTGACCGTCTCGCACGCCGACGACCTGACGACCGCCGAGTCGCTGTTGCGCAAGAACGGGGCGGAGGTGTTCGTCGACGTGGCGGCCCGCCGGCTCACGACAGCCGCAGCCGGCCTGGGCGACCTGCCCCGCGTCGCCGCCTGGTTCGACGAGAGTGGCATCTCCGTCGACGACTTCGGACTCTCCCGGCCGAGCCTCGACGACGTCTTCCTCTCCCTCACCGGCCACCGCGCCGAGGAGTCGAGCAACACCGACGACACCGACAACACCACCGACGAGGAGCGTTCCTGATGACCACCACGGCACAGACCCACGCTGTGGTCGCGGACAAGCCGCGGATCCACCCCACCACGATCTGGCAACAGGCGTGGATCATGGTGAAGCGCAACATGATCCACACCAAACGGATGCCGGAGATGCTCTCCGACGTGACCATTCAGCCGATCATGTTCGTGCTGCTGTTCGCGTACGTGTTCGGCGCGTCGATCCAGACCGACTCGGCGTCGTACAAGGAGTTCCTGCTCCCGGGCATCATGGGTCAGACGATCGTGTTCACCGCGTTCATCGTGTCCACGGGCATCACCGCCGACCTTGAGAAGGGCATCATCGACCGGTTCCGGTCACTGCCCATCCAACGGTCGTCGGTGTTGATCGGACGCAGTATCGCCAGCCTGCTCCACAGTTCGATCGGCATCGTCGTCATGGCCGTGACCGGCCTGGCCATCGGCTGGCGGATCCGGGGCTCGTTCGGTGAGGCGGTCCTCGCATTCGCGCTGCTCCTGCTCTTCGGCTTCGCGATGATCTGGTTCGGCATCCTCATCGGTTCGTGGCTGCGGACGGTCGAGGCCGTCAACGGCTTCATGTTCTCGGTCCTGTTCCCGATCACGTTCCTGTCGAACGCGTTCGTCCCGACCGAGCCGATGCCCACCTGGCTCCGGACGATCGCCGAATGGAACCCGATGTCGTCACTGGTCCAGGCATTGCGTGTGCTGTGGGGTAACGGCCCGGCATTCGGTCCGGATGCGGCTCTCCCGCTGCAATATCCGGTCCTCGCCACCCTGATCTGGACGGTCGCGCTGACGCTCATCTTCGCGCCGTTCGCGCTGCGCGCCTACAACAAGCGAACCTCGGATTAGACCACCACCCGACCGAGGTTCGTCGACGCGACCCGCTCAGGCAGTCAACGTGATTGCTTGCAGCGGGTCGCTGTATATCGCGTCGAGAGACACCGCGCCGGCGGCCTGCTGCTGCACGGTCGCTCCCGAATGTGACACGCGCACATCCCGTTTGCTCACGATCGAGGTCTTGCGCACGGCCTTCGCGACCGTCGGCAGGCCGGCCGCGTAATCGGTGAACGCCTGTCCGCCGAGGATGATGTGATCGGGATTGAAGATGTCGGCGATCAGCCCGACCGTACGTCCGAGCACCTCCGCCCGCTCTTCGAGCAGACGACGTGCCGTGAGGTCACCGCTGCGGGCCAGGGCGTGGACATCTTCCACATCGGCTACCGAGAGGCCGAGTGCGCGTGCAGCTTCCACGACACCGGTGTCGCTCACCGCGGGCTCCAGGCGCCCCGTCCGGTTCGGGTCGAGCAACGTGGTCGATCCGGTCGGGAAGTGACCGATCACCGGCGGTCCCGCGGTCGGCGTGTGCACGGTCCCGCCGACGCTGAACGCGATGCCGAGCATCTCGCGCGCGTAGAAGTACAGGAAGCTCGACTGCTGGTCGTCGGGGTTGAGCACGAGTTCGGCGGCTGCCATGGCCTCGACGTGGGACGCAACCGACACCGGCAGTCCGACGGCCTCGGCGATCGTCCGGCCGACCTGTGCGCCCTCCCAGCCGAGCCGGGGATGGTCGACGATCCCGCCGTCGGCCACGCGCCCACCGAGCGCGACACCGACCCACAGCACCCGCCGGCCCGTCCAGCGCTCGGCGAAACGCCGTGCGCTGACACCGATGGCGGTGAGTGCTTCTTCCGGTGAATCGGCATGCGGGGTAGGGATCTGGATGGCCCCGACGACGCGATGCAGCAGGTCATGGGTGGTGATCGCGGTGACCTTGTATCCGATGTGGATACCGAGGGTGAGGAACTCGGAGATGTTGACCTCGAAGGGCAACCGCGGCCGCCCGATGGCGCCCGAGGGCGCAAGGTCGGCCCGTTCGCGGATCAATCCCGCCTTCAACAGCGCACTGACCTGGCGATTGACCGTGGAGATGCTGAGCCCGGTGCGCTCGGCCGCATCGTCGCGGAACAGCGGGCCGGACAACCGGGCGGCCCGGAGGACGAGCGCCGCGGGTTTGGTCGACAACTCCAGGCGCGGCGTTGCGACGTGCACCCGCTGGTCCCCCTTCACTGGTCCGCGTCGGTCGGCGACCGGACCCGGGGTCCGAGTCGGCGGTACGGAAGTCAACGGTACGGGCTGGCGCGTGCCCTGAGGAGCACGACGCACCGCGCGGGTGACCGGCTGACGCCGGACAGGAGAGGCGGGGGCGTTGCGCAAAGTACGGGTGGAGAGTTCGGGCAGTGTGGCGGTCATGATCGTCCTCGTCGAAAGACCCCGCGCATCGCGGGGCGGAAGCCGGAAGCTGGTGCTCTGAGAAGAGACTCGAGAAGCGACGCCCCGGGGAGGAGATTGACTCGGCGGGGGTCGGTCAGCGCATTCGACGACTACAACAGAGAACGCGTGCAAGCGGCAGACGACAGCCCAGCGCGGTGGTCACGTAGGTGACCTCCGTGAGCCTGTGGTCGGCACTTGTCATGCGGATCAAGCTAGCAACGCGGCCCCGTACCGGCAAGCCCGTCCCACCCCTGGTCACGGGCACCGACGACCGGTCGCACACGCGTCCACCGGCGAGAATAGGCCCGTGGCGCGACGCGGACAGGGGTTGCACTCAGCCTGATCCGAACTCGTCCGGCGTCCGGTCACTCGACCTGCGAACCGATGGAGAAGCGGACCGTGGTCGGCTTGGCCACTCGGGTCGAGCCTGTCGGTGCACCCCGGTAAATTGTGAGCATGACCACAACCAGCCCCGCGGCTGAGTCCAGCGTCGCGACCGACACCGAGTTTCTCGAGGTCAGCGAGCCGTTCCGCCGCGAGATCATCGCGCACTGCTACCGGATGACGGGGTCCCACCACGACGCCGAGGATCTAGCCCAGGAGACCTTCCTCCGCGCATGGAAGGGCTACGGGAAGTTCGACCATCGGGCGTCCGTGCGCACGTGGTTGCACAAGATCGCTACCAACACGTGTCTGACCGCTCTGCAGAGTTCACAACGACGCCCCCTCCCCTCCGGCCTCGGTGGCGACGCCTTCGACCCGACCGACGACCTGCTGCAGAACCACGAGGTGCCCTGGCTCGAGCCGTATGCCGGCACGGCCGACGAGATCGCGCCCGGCGACGACGCGGACCCCGCGTACGTGGTCGGCGCCCGCGAGTCGGTACGGCTGGCGTTCATCGCGGCACTGCAGCATCTACCCGAACGGCAGCGCGCAGTCCTCGTCCTCCGCGACGTGCTGCAGTGGCGCGCCGCCGAGGTCGCCGACACCATCGGTGTCACCACCGCCACCGTGAACAGTTTGCTGCAGCGGGCCCGCGAGCAGGTCAAGACCGCACACCCGCAGCAGGATTCGGTCGGAGTCGACGCCGCGACGACACTCGACGACGCCGCCAAGCGCGAGCTGCTGGCCCGCTACGTGTCGGCCTTCGAACGCTACGACGTCGACGCGATGGTGGAGCTCTTCACCGACAAGGCGATCTGGGAGATGCCGCCCTTCACCGGCTGGTACCAGGGCGCAGAGAGCATCGGAACCCTCATCCGTTGCAACTGTCCGGCCGAGAAGGCGGGCGATCAGATCATGCTGCCCACGACAGCCAACGGGCAGCCGGCCTACGGGCTGTACATGCGCGAACCGGACGGCGTCCACCGACCGTTCCAGCTCCAGGTGCTCGAGATCGACCCGCAGACAGCCAAGGTCAGCCATGTCGTCGCCTTCTTCAGCGACGACATGGAGAGCGATTTCGCACGCTTCGGTCTGCCGGCGACCCCGTACGACGCACCGGCACGCACGTCGCCGAGCCCCTGGCACTGAGACCGTCCGGTTCGCGCGGCGCCGATCAGTCGTCAGCGGTCTTCGGGATCTGCGAGGGGTCCATCCACACGATCTCCCAGGCATGACCGTCCGGGTCACAGAAACTGCGGCAGTACATGAAGCCCAGGTCCTCGGCTGCGCGGAGTTCCCGGCCGCCGCAACCGAGTGCCGCTTCGGCGAGCCGGTCGGCGTGTGCGCGGCTGTCAGCGGAAATGGCCAGCAACGACTCGCGGCCCTGCAGTGGGTCGGCGACTGCGGTGGCCGCGTAGCCGGCGAATCGTCGTCGCTGCATGAGCACGACCATCGCCGAGTCGTTGATCATCATGCACGCGCTCCCGGCATCGCAGAAGATCTCGTCGAAGTGGAAGCCGAGCGATCCGAAGAACCGACGAGACCGCGCGACGTCTACGACGGGCAGGTTGACGAACAGCATCGGCGTCACGGGCGCACTCCAGACATCTCGGGGTCGCTGATACTGACCGGCCCGACGCCTCGAACTCATCGAAGCCGACATAGGGTGCAGGAATGGGTGTGATCTATCTGGTTCGTCATGGTCAGGCGAACGCATTGGCGTATGGCATCGCCGACGCCACCGACGATCTGAGCAACGGACCCGGCGGTCTCACCACGGCCGGGGCCACACAGGCCGCGCTGTCCGGTGGATTCCTCGCCGGGCAGATCGGCACCTTCACCGCAGCCGCCAGTGGCGACCTCCCGCGCCAGCAGCAGACGCTGAGCGGCGTGCTGGGGGCTTTCGACACCGGTCGACCTCAGCCGCACGTCGACCCGGGGTGGAACGAGTACTCACTGCCCGCACTGGTCGGCGAGGCCACGCCGGAGATGTATCGCGACGGCCGCAGCTACCAGGAACAGCTCGACAAGGGGCTCGCGGCCTGGATAGCGGCCGGCGAGCACGACGCAGCTCCTGGCCTCGACGGCGGCCCCGCCGAGAGCTACCCCCAGTTCAAGGCGCGCGTCTCCGACGCGGCCGCCCGCGCCACCGAGCTCGCCGGGTCGGGTCAGACGGTGCTCGTGGTGTCCTCGGCCGGCACCATCACCCAGTGGATCGCCCAGTTGTGGGGCATCCCCGACGAGACCTGGCCGGCGATGGCCCGCACGATGGTCAACGCGTCGATCAGCAAACTGATCGTCGGACGCAGCGGCGTCTCGGTGGTGTCGTTCAACGAGCACGGTCACCTGTCGGACCGCGACGGCGGGATCGCGACCTTCCGGTGACCCTTCGAGGCTCGCTCCGCTCACACCTCAGGGAGCAGTGCGGCTCAAAACCTACGCCCGGTGCAGGTTCTCGCCGGGTCGGGTGATGACAACGTTCGGAAGCACCGCGTACCGCGACAGCTGGGTGATCGAGTGGGCGATCACCGCGATGTCGTCGGCCGTGATCATCTCGTCGGCAGGAATGCGGTCTTTGAGCCAGTCGGTCATGTCGGTGTTGACGTAGCCCGGTGCGATCGTCGTCGCGCTGACCCCGCTGCGTGACTCCTCGAGATTGAACGTCTCGCACAACGAGATGAGCGCCGCCTTGGTGGCACCGTAGGCGGACAGCTCCGGCTCCGGATAGACGCCGGTGATCGACGCCACGGCAATGACTTTCGCGGCCCCATGGGCCTCTGCGGTGGCGCGCAGGGCGGGCAGCGCGGACTGAAGGAGGATGTAGGGAGCGCGGACATTCACTTCATACAGCCGGTCGAATCGCTTCACCGGGAGGTCGGCGATCGCCCCCTTCGAGCCCATCCCGGCGTTGACGATCAGCGCGTCGAACCGCCCGAATGCCTCCGCATGAGCCGTACCGAGCGCGCTGATGGCGTCGGCGTCGGTCATGTCGGCGGGGACGACCTCCACCCGCCCGGCGCCACGCTCGAGAAGCTCGGCCGCCTTCTTCTCCAACGCTTCTCGACCACGGGCACTGATGGTCAGGTCCCAGCCGTCGGCGGCGAACCGGTCGGCGATGGCCGCACCGATCCCCCTCGACGCCCCGGTCACCAGCGCAGAACGATTGTTGTCCGATTCACTCATTGCCTACCCCCTTCGGTGCGCGCACCGCGCGACTGTGTTCTGTTGACGCCGTTGCTCGATCAGCTGATGTGGCCTAGGCCGTCGGCGATGAACGCCGCCGTCGCCTCGGCAGCCTTTTCGGCGCCGTCGCCCGACGACGCCCCCGAGAGTGCGCGGTAGGTGATCCCCTCGGCGATCACGCCGAGCTTCAGGTTCGCCAACCCCAGGTAGAAGTCCCAGTCACCCAGGTCGACACCCGTTGCGGTCGAATACTTCTGAGCGATCTCGTCGACCGACGCATAACGGTCACTGGTCCAGGCCGCGGAGAAGCCGAGAACCTGGTCGAAGGCGCCGGTGCGGTAGACGCACATCAGCGCGACATCGGTGAGCGGATCTCCGAGGGTCGACATCTCCCAGTCGACGACCGCCGCGATCCGGGCCGGGTCGTCGGCGTCGATGATCGTGTTGTCGACCCGGAAGTCACCGTGCACCACCGACTCTCGCGCCTGCTTCGGAACTCGCGCGGCGAGCGCGTCGACGAGACGCTCGACGTCGGGGAGTTCACGCGTCTTCACGTGCCCCCACTGCCGCGCCCACAGTTTCACCTGGCGGGCGGCGAAACCCGCGGGCCGACCGAACTCGCCAAGCCCGACCTCGCGATAGTCCACCGCGTGCAGGTCGGCCAACGTCTGCACCAAGGCGTCGAGATTGCGGGCGACCTCGTCGTCTGAGTAGGCGTCGAGGTCTTCCGCGGTCCGGACGACGCGGCCGTCCACGAACTCCACCACGGTGCACGGCGCACCAATGACCGAGCCGTCGGCGTCGAAAGCGACGGTCCGCGCAACCGGGACCGACGTCGACTGCAGCGCACTGGTGACCGCCCATTCACGGCCCATGTCGTGAGCCGACGGCGTCAGTCCGCCGGTCGGCGGTCGGCGCGCCACCCACGTGGTCACGCCGTCGGTGACCGTGTAGGTGAGATTGGACTTGCCGCCGCTGATGAGGTCGATGGTCAGCTCACCTGCGGGCTCGACTCCGTTGTCGATCAGCAACCGGCGCAGGCGATCCTGGTCGAGTGCTGCGTCCGTGGCGGTCATCGGGCACCCGCCGATGCCTTCGCCTCGAGCGCCTGCTGGGCCTTCTTCGCACGCCCGACGGCGCGACGGGCGATCGCCCACCGGTGGACCTCGGACGGGCCGTCGTAGATGCGGAACGGCCGGAGTTCCTGCGACAGGCGGGCCAGCGGGAGGTCGGCGGACACACCGAGCCCGCCACACATCTGGATGCTGCGATCGGCGATCCGCGAATACGCCTCGGCAGCAAAGGTCTTCGCGATCGATGTCTCGTCCGACGCGTGGTTGCCCAGATCGAGCTCGTGGCAGGCCTTCAGCAGCAACGCGCGAGTCGCGGCGAGGTCGATCTCGTTGTCGGCGACGAGTTGTTGGATCATGCCCAGATCTCCGAGGCGGCCACCGAATCCCTCACGGCGTGAGACATAGTCGACGGCGACGTCCTGGCAGCGCTTCGCCGAGCCGAGCCAGCGCATCACGTGGGTCATCCGAGCCGGCCCGAGCCGGACCTGGGCGTAGCGATAACCCTCGTTCACCTCGCCGAGGATGTCCTCGTCGGGAACGAAGAGGTCGGTGAAGGTCACCTCGCAGTGACCGCCGATCATCGCCTTGTCGATCGTGTTGATGTGGCGCCCGACAGTCAACCCGGGCGCATCGGCGGGCGCGAGGAACATGGTGGCCCCGCCGCGGTCACCGGGCGCACCCGAGGTCCGCGCCATGATGATGAAGAAGCCCGCACCGTCGGCGCCGGTGATGAAGTGCTTGTCGCCGTTGATCTTCCAGCCGCCGTCCACACGGACGGCCTCCGTGCGCAGCGCGTTGGGATCCGAACCGGCGCCCGGAGCCGGTTCGGTCATCGCGAACGCCGAACGGACATCTCCGGCGGCCAGCGGGGCGAGGTACTTCTGCCGCTGATCCTCGCTCGCGATGTGCGCGAGCATGTGCACATTGCCCTCGTCTGGCGCGCCGATGTGCAGCGCGATCGGACCGAACGTGGAATACCCGGCCGCCTCGAACACCGGCGCGCGGTCGCACATGTTGAGACCGAGTCCGCCGTACTCGACCGGGGCATGCGGGCCGAAGACCCCTGCCTCCTTGGCCTTGGCGTTCATCTCGCGACGGATGTCGTCACCACCGGCCGCCGTGATGTCACCGGCCGCCTCGTCCTCGATGGGCAGGACGTAATCGCGGACGAAGGCCTCGGTCTTCGCGACGACGTCGAGCACGTCGTCGTCGTGCCGCAGGTCTATGGGCATGGTGACTCCTTAACGCATGAGCAGGGTGGGGATCCCCGAACACCGACCGATCGATCGCTCGGCGTTGCATACCTTGCCAGGCGATACCCGCCGGGTCAAGCGGCCCAGCAGACGGCGCCCTGCGCGACGGCCGTCAGGGTGTGCGATACCCGACCAGCGCGCGGGCCATCTGGAGATTGCGCGCGATGAGTTCGTCCGGACCCAGCAGACCGTCGAGCTTGAACCAGGTGGACACCCCGACGCACATGGTGGCCACGGCACGCGCCGCATCTTTCGGGTACTCGGTGGTGAACTCACCCGTTTCGACGCCCGCGAAGACGATCACGTCGACCATCCGCTGCTGGCGGTCCCGGTGTCCGATGTAGGTGGGCCGGTAGTTGTCGTCGAGGCTGCGGATCTCGGTGGAACCGACGAACGCCTGCTCGCGGCGATACATGTGGAACCGCAGAAGCGACTCGACGACGGCGTCGAACTGCCGAATCGGCTCGGGACCTGCCTCGACGATCGCGGCCTCCGAGCGTGCCAGGAGGTCGGTCATCGTGCGTTCGAGGAGCCCCTGCAGCAACGACTGCTTCGACGGGTAGTGGTGATAGAGCCCTGGCACCGACAAATTGGCCCGCGCGGCGATCTCCCGGACCGAGGTCCCGTGGTAGCCCTGTTCGGCGAACGCCGCCAGCGCCGCCGCCAACGGGACCGGCAGTTCGGGCTCGCCGTAATCCCGCCAGCCGCCCAGTGGCCGCGTCGCCGGACGGATGTCTGCTTCGCCGGTTCCGCCACTCATGCCATCAAACATATCCCGACATGCGGACCTACTCCGCATCGCCGGTGCGACGCGAGAGACTCTTCTCGAGCATCTCGGCGGGTGAGACGAGCAGCGCGATGCTCAGATCCACCACGTCGGCCTTGCCGAGTTCGACCTCACCCTCGAGCCACGCCGCGAGCAACCGGCTGAGTCCGCCGACCTGGTAGTGCGCAACGCCGACCGCTGCCGCCGGCCCGACGTGGACGTCGAGAATGGCCGACGTGCTCTGCAGGGTGAGGCCGGCGAACAACGTCGTCGACTCCATGCGCTTGGCCGCGATGACCGGACTCAGAAGCGCCTGCGAGAACAGCAGCCTGCCTTTGCGGCGGTCCGCGTCGATGACGTCGACGATCGCCGACACCGCACCGGCGACCTTCGCACGCATGCTGGCCCCCTCGGAGAAGGCTGCCAGACTGGCTTGCGCGATCTCTTCGATGACCTCGTCGTACATGACGCCGACCAGCTGATCGACGGATTCGAAGCTCTCGTAGAAGTACCGGGCGGTGAGTCCGGCCTGCCGGCACACGCCGCGCACGGTCACCGCGCCCACGTCATCGGCGCCGAGCAGATCCAGTCCTGCATCGATGAGGGCGGATCGACGCCGCGCGACCCGGGTGTCGCCGCCCTCGCCGCCATAGGCCCGAAGCGTGCCGGCCGCGTCGGAGTCCGCACCGGAACGGCTGTCCGGGGTCGATGGTGCTCGTCCCATGATTCCTATCTTGACACCCCGGTAAGTTAGGTGTGTCATAAAACGGGAAACAGACGTTTCCAGAATTCGAGCAGGAGGGGTGTTCGATGGCAACGGAGCCTATCACCAGTGGAAGTTCGGCACTGTCAGCACAACCGGTGACGGATGTGACCGCCGAAGTGCAGGAGTTTCTCACCGCGGAGCGCCCCGACACCGAGTTCCTCCCCTCCTCCGCCCGTATGTCCCGCGCAGAGCTCGATGCACTCCCCACCAGCGACCTCGACCCGCTCGGCATCGGTGTGATCGCGGGCGCGGCGAACGTGATCATGCAGCTCAGCCTCCCCGCGGTCGGTTACGGCGTGTACGAGAGCCGCGTCGACTCGGGAAACCTGTTCAAGCATCCGATGAAGCGCGGCCGCACCACGTTGAGCTACCTCGCCGTCGCCGGACTCGGTAGCGCCAAAGACCGGAAGGCCTACCGCAAGGCCATCGGCAAGGCCCATGCGCAGGTCCGTTCGACCGCCAACAGCCCGGTGAAGTACAACGCCTTTGATCCGAAGCTGCAGTTGTGGGTCGCCGCGTGTCTGTACCGAGGCACCGAGGACGTCCATCGCATCTTCGGCGGGGTCACCGAGGTGACCGACGAGCGCTATCAGGCCGGCGCCGTTCTGGGCACGACGCTGCAGGTCCCCCGCGAGATGTGGCCCGCCACCCGCGAGGACTTCGAGACCTACTGGAACGACACGGTCGAGACGCTCGAGATCGACGACACCATCCGCGAGTACCTGATGTCGATCGCGCGCGCCGAGTTCCTCGGCCCGGTGATCTCGCGGCTCTTCGGCTGGCATTTCGAGATCATGGCCATCGGCTTCCTGCCGGAGAACTTCCGCCGCAAGATGCGCGTCCAGCTCTCGCCGTGGCAGGAGCTGTACTTCGACAAGCACAACGCGGTCCTGCGCGCGATCATCACGCGGGCCCCGCGGTGGGTGCGCGGCTTTCCGTTCAACGTCCTGCTCGCCGACGTCCGGTGGCGCATGCGCACCGGGCGGCCGCTGGTCTGACCCTTCGCGACGCACCCTCCGCAAGCTTCGGGCGCTGCTCAGGGAGCAGTGGGTCTCTCTCTCGAACAGACGCCAGACGGCCTACATCCGGCGCAGCGCCTCGCGGTCGAGGTCGGCGACGTCGGTGTGCCCGGACAGTCCGAGGGTGAGGTCGAGTTCGGCGATGATGTCGGCGACCGCGTCGCGGGCACCGTCGGCTCCCGCGAGCGCCAGGCCGTACATGTGCGGTCGTCCGATGCAGGCGGCGTCGGCCCCGAGGGCGAGCGCCTTGAACACGTCGGAACCGGTGTAGATCCCGGAGTCGACGAGGACCTTGATGCGACCGTCGACGACCGGCGCGATGGCGTCGAGGGCGTCGATCGTGCTGATCGCGCCGTCGACCTGCCGACCGCCGTGGTTGGAGACGATGATGCCGTCCACCCCGGCGTCCACGGCACGACGCGCATCGTCGGGGTGCAGCACGCCCTTCAGCACGATCGGAAGAGCGGTGCGGGCGCGCAGGCCGGCAAGATCGTCCCAGTTCAGCGACGGTCGCGAGTAGATGTCGAGGAAGGTCTGCACCGCGGCACGCGGTTGCGGCGACCGCAGGTTCTGCAGGAACCGGCCCGGGGCGTTGCGGGTGATGGAGAAGAGGGTGGCGATCGCGCCGAGGGAGATCTCCGGACGTTCGTCAGCAGCGCCACGTAGCCGTTCGGCGACGATGTCGACGAACCTGCGGTCGGACGTGTACTGGGCGATGCCCTCACCCTGCGCGAACGGCAGCGAACCCAGGTTCAGGTCCTGCGGCCGCCACCCGAGCATCGTCGTGTCCAGGGTGACGACGACGGCCTCGGCGCGGATGGCCGCCGCGCGCTCCAGGAGGCTGTCGACGAGGTCGTCGTCGGTGGACCAGTACAGCTGGAACCAGCGCGGCGCCCCGGCGCTCGTGTCGTCCATCGCGGCCGCGACGTCCTCCATCGAGACGCTCGCCTGATTCGACAAGATGTAGGGGACACCGAGTTCCGCGGCCGCACGCCCGATGAGGGCGTCGGCGTCGGGCGCGGCGAGCGAACCGGCGCCGACCGGCGCGAACAGCACCGGCGCCGTGATGCGGCGACCGAACAATTCGACCTCGAGGTTGCGCTGCGAGACATCCCGCAGGATGCGCGGCACGATCGCCCAGCGGTCGAGTGCCGCGCGGTTGGCGGCCATGGTGCGTCCCTCACCGGCACCACCGCCGATGTACGCCCACGCACGCGCCGACATCGCACGTCTCGCACGTCGCTCGAGCTCGGCGAAATCCGTTGGTACACGCGGCTTTCGCCGGTGCACCCCGGCGGTGTAGATGTCGTTCTGCCGTGCACGCCCATATCCCGCGGTCATGGGTGGTGATGGTAGTGCCGCCATCGGGGCGTCCGGCCGGTATTGCCGGGGCGCGCCGCTCAGCGTGTGGCGACGGCAGTGGCGCCCGCCGCGGCGACGGTCACGGCCGCGACCGACGGCCACGCGCCGATCTTCTTCGCCAGCGGGTGCGAGCCGCCGAACGCCGCCAGGTAACCGGCCAGCAGACCGCCCGCGACCGCGGGGCCCTTCGTCGACGCCCACCGGCGAGTGCACCAGGCGCCGGCTGCGCCGAGCACCACACCACCGAGTTCGCGTCGCCCGCTGTAGCGCGCGACCGCGAAACCACCGACGAGACCGACTGCCACCACGGGCACCGTTGCATCCACAGCCATGCGACTCAGGCTACGTCTGGGTTCCCGAAACCGTTCACAGCCACCTGCCAGCCGATCTCCAGGCTGACGGTGGCGGAGGCGTCGACTCTGGACAGGAATCATCTGAGGAGGACCCATGACCGCAGTACTGGACAAACCACCGGCGCCGTCGCCGTCCGATCCCGCCGCCCCGGCGCACCGACGACGCGTCGCCGCCCGGCCATGGTGGGGACGGCTCGGCCTCGTCGGACTCCTGGCCGTCACCGCGGTGCTCTACCTGTGGAACCTGTCCGCAAGCGGGTACGCCAACACCTTCTACGCCGCTGCGGCGCAGGCCGGATCACAGAGTTGGAAGGCCTGGTTCTTCGGTGCACTCGACGCATCGAACTTCATCACCGTCGACAAGCCGCCGGCCTCACTGTGGGTGAGCGGACTCAGCGTCCGCATCTTCGGGATGAACTCGTGGGCCGTTCTGGCGCCCCAGGCGCTGATGGGCGTGGCCGCGGTCGGGCTCCTGTACGCGACGATGCGTCGGACGATCCGCGACCCCCAACTGGGTGCCGCGGCCGGCCTGATCGCCGGCGCCGTGCTGGCCTTCACCCCGGCGGCCGCGTTGATGTTCCGTTTCAACAACCCGGACGCACTGCTGGTGTTGCTGATGGTCGCCGCGGCGTACGCGCTGACCCGGGCTGTCGCCACCAACTCGGGTCGGTGGCTCGCCCTGGTCGGCGTCGCCCTGGGATTCGCCTTTCTCACCAAGATGCTGCAGGGCCTGCTGATCCTGCCGTTCTTCGGGCTCGCCTACCTGCTGTTCGCGAAGACCGGGTGGCGCAAACGAATCGCCCACCTCATCGGTGCGACCGCCGCATTGCTCGTCTCCGCGTTGTGGTTCCCGATGGTCACGATGCTCGTGCCGGAATCGGCACGTCCTTATATCGGTGGTTCGACGGACAACACGTTCATGGACCTCGTCCTCGGCTACAACGGCGTCGGCCGCATCAGTGGTGCCTCCGGCGGCGGCGGAGGAGGCGGCGGTCAGGCCGGCGGGTCCTTCGGCGGGTCCACCGGGCTGGACCGACTCTTCGGTTCCGAGATGGGCAACGAGATCTCCTGGTTGCTTCCGACCGCACTCATCGCGCTGTTCTTCGCCGGCTACCTGGTGGTGTGCAGCTTCCCGGTCTTCCGCTTCGAACACCGTCTGGCACGCACGGAATCCGCAGCCGTGCTCTCGTGGGGCGGCTGGCTGCTGGTCACCGGCATGATCTTCTCCTTCATGAGCGGGACGATCCACCCGTACTACACGGTGGCACTGGCGCCGGCGATCGGCGCAGTCATCGGACTCGGCGGCGTGCTCGCTTGGCGTCGACGCAACCGCTGGGCGGCCAGGATCGCCCTGGCGGCGATGGTCGGTGCAGCCGCGGCGTGGTCGATTGTCCTGTTGAACCGCAACGACTTCGGCCCGACCTGGTGTCGTTGGCTGATCGGCGTGGTCGCCTCGATCTCGGTGGTGGCCCTCCTCATCGGTGCTGCACGCGGGTGGCGACGTGCGGTTGCCGCGGCACTCATCGCGGGTTCGCTCGCCGGATTCGGCGGGACGGCAGCGTTCTCGATCGCAACCGCGGCGACCCCCCACAACGGCTCGATCCCGACCGCGGTGTCGACCTCGATCGATGGCGGCGGAATGGGCGGCCCCGGCGGTGGCATGGGCAGTGGCCCCGGGGGTCGGGCGGACGGCGGACAGCCCGGTGCCCAGCCGGCCGGCGCCCGCCCGGGCCAACAGGGAAACCCGCCCTCCGCCATGCAGGGCGGCAGCGGAATGACGGGCGGCCCGGGTGGCGACACCGCGTCGAACGCCGAACTCGTTGCCGCGCTGAGGGCAACCACGACAACGTGGGCGGCCGCGACCAACGGGTCGCAATCCGCCGCCGAGATCGAGATCGCCACTGGCACCTCCGTCATGGCGATCGGTGGATGGAGCGGGGACCCGGCCCCCACGCTCGAGCAGTTCATCGCCTACGTCAAGGACGGCAAGATCGCCTATTACCTCGGCAACGACGGCGGCGGTCCGGGCGGCAACTCGGAGATCGCCGAGTGGGTCGCCGCCAACTACACGGCCACAACCATCGGAGGAACGACGGTCTACCAGCTCTTCTGACGTCTCGACACGGTCCTGCCCGTTCCCGACCTTCGGGGGCGGGCAGGACACATGGGCAACCGATCGACGGTGGTTCGGCGTTTCCTGTGCGGCAAACCCCAGGCGCGACGCCGCGGCGTGGCCGACGCCCACATGTCGCCGTCACCCATCCGCTCGCAATCGCGGCTCCGAAGACGGGGTAACCGACCGCTCCCCCGGACTTTCGAAGGGCTCCGTCATGACACCGACCGCCGAGATGACCGACTCGTCGGCGCCGCCTGCACAGTCGGCATCCCCGGCTCCCGATCTGCACCCGATCACCGCCTCGACGACGGATCTCGAACTCGTCGAAGAGGTGCTGGCGGCGCACTTTCGTCGCCACGCCACCACCTTGCAGCAGGTCGGCGGGGAATTGACGCCGGCGATCGATGTCCTCTCGGCGCGGATCGGCGGAGGTAAACGCCTGCGCGCGTCGTTCTGCCTCTGGGGCGCCCGAGGCGCCGCCGGTGGTCGGAGCGTCGCGGGCATCGTCGAGATGGCGGCCGCCATCGAACTGTTCCATCTCGCCGCCCTCGTGCACGACGACGTGATGGACGACAGCGACGTCCGGCGCGGCCTGCCCACCGTGCATCGGCACTTCGCCGACGATCATCTGTGCGGCCGACGCCGTGGGGACGCCGAGCGCCATGGCACCGCCGTCGCGATCCTCGTCGGCGACATGTGCCTGTCCTGGTCCGACGACCTCGCCGCTGCCGCGGTGGACGACGTGTCCGCGGACATCCGACGCGCGGTCCGCGACACCTGGTCGGTGATGCGCGACGAGGCCTACGCGGGCCAGTACCTGGACATGCTGAGTCAGACCGAGGACACCACCGACGCCGATCGCACGGCACGGGTCCTGCGCTACAAGAGTGCGCGGTACACGATCGGTCAGCCGCTGCGTCTGGGCGGCACGCTCGCGGGTGCCCCGTCGGCGCTTCTCGAGGCATACGATCGGATCGGCATCACCGCCGGCGAGGCCTTCCAGCTCCGCGACGACATCCTGGGCGTCTTCGGCGACGAGAAGGTCACCGGCAAACCCGCCATCGACGACCTACGGGAAGGCAAGCGCACGATGCTCATCGCGGCGGCCGAGGAATCGGCGGGACGGATGGAGCGCCGCGTGCTCGCCGACGGTCTTGGCAATCCGGACCTCGACGCCGACGGTGCCGCGCGGATGCGTGAGGTCCTGTACTCCACCGGCGCCGTCGAACGAGTGGAACAGCGTATCGCCGACCTGCACGCGGAAGCGCTCGGCATCGTCGACGCCGCTCCGATGGACCCGGCGAGCCGGCACGCACTGACCGCCCTCATCGAACGTTGCGTGTGGCGGCGCGCATGACCGCTCCCGCCGGGCCGACGGTCGAACTCCGCGTCTGGGGTGTCGACCGCGTGCTACCGGCGCTCGGCCGGATGTCGTCGGGTCGACGGGTGCTGCGCCGTACTCCCGGTCTGCGTTTCGCCAAACTGCTGGGCACCGGCACCGCACGCACGTTCACCCTCGAGAGCGCCGACCTGAGACACTGGGCCGCGTTGACGGTATGGCACGACGCCGACGCTGCTTCGGCCGCAAGCGATTCCGTCGTGTTCCGCCGATGGCGAGAGTCCAGCACGGAGGAACTCCGGATCACCATGCGACCACTCCGGTCGAAGGGCCGTTGGTCGCGCGTCGACCCGTTCGAGACGGTGCGATCGTCGACCGACCACGACGCGTCCGGACCGGATTGGGCGGGCCCGGTCGCCGCGTTGACCCGGGCACGCCTCCGGCCCACGAAGATGGCATCGTTCTGGCGTGCCGTCCCGCCGGTGGCGACCGAACTCGCCGGGGCACAGGGCAATCGATTGGCCCTCGGCGTCGGCGAACTCCCGCTCGGGGTGCAGGGCACGTTCTCGATCTGGAATTCGGCGCAGGACCTCACCGGCTTCGCCTACCGCTCCCCCGCACATCTGTCGGCGGTTCGGCGGACCGCACCGTCGCGCTGGTATGCCGAGGAATTGTTCGCCCGTTTCGCCGTCACCGAGGTCGTCGGCACATATGAGGGGAGACCGGCGTGAGTCTCCTGGACGGCTCCACTTCGCACCGATCGGACCAATCGTCGCGATCGCGGCGTACCGACGGCACCGCGCCCTGGAACCGCGGCCTGGTCACCCTGGCGTGGATCCTGCTGGCGGCGACGATCGGCGTCCAGATCGCGTTTCCGCTGACCGGTGGCGGCACCCTGCCGCTGACCGTCGCGAGCGTGCTGCTCCTGGCGTCGGCCTCGCTCGTCCACGTTGCCGCAACCCGCGGCGCCGCCGCCGCGGTCGCCCTCGCGGTGGTGGCCGGTGGTGGCGGGCTGATCGCCGAATCCGTCGGTGTGAGCACCGGGTTCCCGTTCGGCACATACGAGTACACCGACGGGCTGGGACTGAAGGTCCTCGGCGTCCCGGTCCTGGTCCCGCTGGCCTGGATCATGATGTCGTGGCCCGCGCTGGTCGTGACCCGACGACTCGTCCGTGCGATGGGCATCGCCGGACGGTGGGTTGGGCCCGCCACCGCCGTCGTGGGTGCTTATGCACTCACGGCGTGGGATGTGTTCCTCGATCCGCAGATGGTCGACCAGGGCAACTGGGTGTGGCGGTACCCGACGCCGTCGCTGCCCGGGGTCGCCGACATCCCGCTGACGAATTTCGCGGGCTGGCTGCTGGTCTCGTTTCTCATCGTCGGCATGCTCGACCTCCTCATCCGCCGCGACGATCCCGACGCGACCGGGTCTTCCGGGATGGACGCCGTGCCCGTCACCGCGTACCTGTGGACCTACTTCTCCTCGGTGATGGCGCACGCGGTGTTCTTCGGCCGTCCGTCCGTCGCCCTCACAGGGGGTCTCCTCATGGGTGTCATCGCCATCCCGCTGCTCGTCGTCGAGATCAGGGGTCGCCGTGCGGGTGTCTGACCTGCTGCGGCCGCTGGTCGCGACGGGAACCGCTATGTCGCTGGCGTCGCTGGCCCTGACCCTCGACAACGCCCGCCGGGTCCGTCGGCCCGGTCTCGCCGACATCCCGGCGCCGGAACCACTGTCGGTTCTCATCCCGATGCGCGACGAGGCGCACAACGCCGAACGCTGCCTACTGGCCGTCCTCGAGGCGGCGGATCGCTGGCCAGGACCGGCCCGGATCCACGTGCTCGACGACGGCTCGGCGGATGGAACCGACGCCGTGCTCGCCCGCCTGGCCTCGATGGACGACCGGGTTCGTGTCCACCCCGGCTCGGCGCCTCCTCCCGGGTGGCTCGGAAAGACCTGGGCCTGCGCCCAACTCGCGGAGAAGGCGTTCCCCGGCGGGGTCCACGTCTTCCTCGACGCCGACGTCGTGGTCGAGCCCCACGCGTTCACCTCATCGTTCGCCTTGCTCCGCAACGCCGGACTCGATCTGGTGAGCCCGTACCCCCGGCAGGTCGCGGTCGGCGCGGGCGAGCGACTGGTGCAACCGCTGCTGCAGTGGTCCTGGCTGAGCACCCTGCCCCTCGGTCTCGCCGAGCGCTCACCGCGCGAATCTCTCACCGCCGCAAACGGTCAGTTCCTGGTCGTCGATGCCGCGATGTACCGTCGTGCCGGCGGTCACGAGGCGGTGCACGACGTGGTCCTCGAGGACATCGCCCTGTTGCGCGCCGTCAAGGCGGCCGGCGGTCGCGGCGTCGTGGCCGAGGGAAGCGACGTCGCCACCTGCCGTATGTACCGCGGCTGGGACGAGGTCCGCGCGGGTTACCGCAAGTCGCTGTGGTCGGCCTTCGGGTCTCCGGGCGGGACGCTGGGCGTCACCGGTCTGCTGTGCCTGATGTACGTACTCCCCGCGGCAGCAGCACTGTTCGGCTCCCGGACGGGTCTCGTCGGATACCTGGCCGGGGTGGCCTCACGGGTGGTGTCCGCACGCTGCACCGGCGGACGCGGATGGCCGGACGCCTTCGCCCATCCGCTCTCCATCCTCGTCTTCACCGGTCTCGCAGTCGATTCGACGCTGGCCCGACAGCGCGGCGACCTGCACTGGAAGGGACGCCCCATCGAGGTCCGTCGATGACGCGGGTCGTGGTGATCGGCGCGGGCGTCGGCGGACTCTCCGTCGCGATGCGCCTCGCCGCGACCGGTCACGATGTCACCGTTCTCGAGCAATTCGACGATGTCGGCGGCAAACTCGGGGTCATCGAGCACGACGGGTTCATCTTCGACACCGGGCCGTCGCTCGTCACGATGCCGCACGTCTTCGAAGAACTCTTCGACGCCACGGGCGCGTCGATCCACGACCACCTGACCCTCGAACGGCTCCCCGTCGCCGCGCGCTACCGCTTCCCGGACGGCACCGAACTGGACATGCCCGGAACGCTCGACGACATCCCCGCTGCCCTCGACGCCGCACTGGGGCGTGGGCGAGGCGCTCAGTGGTCATCGTTTCTGGAACGCGCACAACGTGTCTGGGACGTCACGCACGAACCCTTCCTGGAATCGCCGATGAGCATCCGCACGATGATCGGCGGGATCGCCACGCCGACGGATGTGCGGACTGTCGCGCCATGGAGAACGCTGCGTGGACTCGGCGAGGATTACCTCGACGACCCGCGCCTGCGGATGCTGCTGGACCGCTACGCGACCTACACCGGTTCCGACCCGCGCCGCGCGCCGGCGGCGCTCGCGTCCGTGCCGTGGTCCGAGCAGGCATTCGGATCATGGTATGTACGAGGCGGATTGGGCCGCATCGCCACCGCGATGCACGACCGTCTCATCGAACTCGGCGGGCGGGTCGAGCTCGGTGTCGAGGTCGACCGGATCTCCGTGGACCACACCGGTCGGGCCGATGGCGTGGTGCTGTCCGACGGAAGCCGGCGCCCAGCCGATCTGGTCGTCGCGAACGCCGACGCCCAGCAGGTCTACGACCGTCTCGTACCGCGTCGCGCCGCGCGTCGGCCCGCGGCGCTGCTGCGACGGACGACGCCGTCGCTGTCCGGGTTCGTCCTCCTCCTCGCCCTCGACCATCCGCCCGCTGCGCCGCACCACCAGGTGCTGTTCGCCGAGGACTACGACGAGGAGTTCGACGCGGTCTTCGGATTCCGCGGCTCACCGCGTCCGGTCGCTCGACCGACCGTGTACATCTCGGCTCCCGCCGATCCCGAGATCGTGCCCGCCCCGAGAACCGGCGCGTGGTTCGTGCTGGTGAACGCACCCCGCCACGACCCCGAGCACGGCGTCGACTGGGACGCCAAGGGCTTGGCGGACTCTTACGCCGACCAGATTCTCGAGGTGATGGCCGATCGTGGACTCGACGTGACCGGCCACGTGCGCCACCGTCTGATCGTCTCGCCCGCCGACCTCGAACGTCGGACCAGGACACCGGGCGGCTCCATCTACGGGTCGTCGTCGAATGGACCCCGCTCGGCGTTCCTCCGGCCGTCGAACACCTCCCCGGTGCCGGGCCTCTACCTCGTCGGCGGATCGTCGCATCCCGGCGGCGGTCTGCCGCTCGTGGTCATGTCGGCGAAGATCGTGGCGGAGCTGATCGGTCCGGCCGTGAGTCACTGACCGATGGGCCTTGCTCATCGGAGCCTTTAGCGCGGATCGATACGGAACACGGCGCATCGGCCCGCCGCGGCAGCAAAGGCTTCCGGGGTCACGTCGTCGACGACTCCCGCGTCCTTCATCATCTTCGGGCCGTCGGTGCCCGCCAGCTCCGGCCAGGCGCGTAGCACCGGAACGGCCTGATCGGCCGAGAGTTCGACGAGGCGGACATCGCTCATCTCCCCTCCCACCGACAGCTGGGCACGTCCCTCGGCCGCACGGACGTTGCGTGCCCAGTCCGCCCCGGGAAATCCCTCGAGCAGGTAGCGCTCGCCCGTACGGTGATCGAGCACCTGCCTCAACCATCGCCACGATGCGATCAGCGAGTCGTGGGACCTCGAAGCGTCAGATCAGACCCGGTCGCGATAGCTGTACGCATGTCCACCCAGCGACGCCGTCACGACCGCCACCGGAACACGGGAGGCCTGGAGGTTCCGGCGCTCTTCGGGGGTCAGGTGCTGACGAGACCACGTCCATCGCGGGCCGCGCCACCACGCATTCGTCCGTGCCTTCTCCATGTCACCGGTACCTTTCGCGCCGCTCGCTGTGAGCCCTGTCACGCGACCGTACCCGGATGATCTGCGTTCCAAACCTTCCGGCGCAGGTCAGCGTGTCGCGACCGGCATCGGCCCCACCGACCGGTCGCCGCGGAGCTTCTTCCGGATGAGTTCGGCGCTGATCAGGCACATCGGCAGGCCGATGCCGGGACGCGTGCTCGACCCGGCGTAGAAGAGGCCGTCGACCTTGCGTGACCGGTTCGTCGAGCGCAGAAACGCGCTCTGCCGCAGCGTGTGCGCCGGGCCGAGGGCTCCGCCGCACCACGAGTTGACCGAGTCGACGAAGTCCGCGGGGCCGATGGTGCGGCGGACGACGACACGATCGGCGAGGTCGGGAACACCTGCCCACTGTCCGATCATCGCAATGGCCCGGTCGGTCACCTTCTCGATGTCGGGGTCGCCGCCGCCGTCCACGCCGCCGCGGCCGAGACCCGGGTCGGGCGGGACGGGCACCAGGATGAAGAGGTTCTCCGAGTCCGACGGCGCGACCGACGGGTCGGTGGCCGACGGCTTGCACACATAGAGCGACGCCGGGTCCGGTACGCGCGTGGGACTCTCGAAGATGGCGTCGAAGTTGGTCTTCCAGTCCTCGGTGAAGAACAGGGAGTGATGCGCCAACTCGGGAATCTCACCGCGTACGCCGAGGAGTGCGAGCACCGCCCCCGGGCCGGAGGTGGCGCGGTCCCAGTACCGTTCGGGGAAGGTCTGGAGTTCCCGGGGCAGCAACCGAGTCTCGAGATGGTGCAGATCGGTGGCACCGATCACGATGTCCGCGACCAGTTCTCGCGGTGTGCCGTCGGCTCCTTCGACGCGGACGCCGGCCACCTCGGCGCGACGACGCGACGGCGTGGACCGCTTCCCAGCGCGTTCCCGCGTGAGGATGGCGGTCGCGGCCGTGCCGGTGGAGATGCGTACGCCCCGTTCCCGCGCAACCCGCTCCAGCGCGTCGACCAGGGTGGTGAAGCCGCCGTTGGGGTACCGCACACCGTCGGCGAGGTCGAGCCAGCTCATCAGGTGATACATCGCAGGGGTGCGCTCGGGCGAGGAACCGAGGAACACCGCCGGATACCCGAGGACCTGGCGGAGCCGGCGGTCGGTGAAGCGGGCCGCGATGTAGGACTGCAGCGAGGTCGTCAGCAGCGTGACAAGCGTTTTCGCGTGCCGCAACACCGGCAGGCCGAGGAAGGCACGTGGCGAGTCGAAGCTGGTGTACAGGAACCGTTCCACGGCAAGGTCATACGCTTGCCTGCCGGTGCGCAGATAGTCGTCGAGTGCGGCTCCCGCGCCGGGCTCGATCTCGTCGAAGAGCGCACGGTTCCGGTCCTGGTCACCGAACACGTCGATCGGCTTCTCGTCGGACCCGTTGTCGTCGAAGAACACTCGGTAACCGGGGTCGAGGCGGACGAGATCGAGCTGCTCGGCGGTCGACGTCCCGAGCATCTCGAAGAAATGGTCGAACACCTCCGGCATCAACCACCACGACGGACCGGTGTCGAAGCGGAACCCGTCGCGATCCCAGGTACCGGCCCGACCACCGAGGTCGTCGTTCTTCTCCACGAGTTCGACGTCGTGCCCGTCGTGGGCGAGGAGGGCGGCGGTGGCCAGGCCGGCGACTCCGCCACCGATGACGACGACGCGTCGGGACTCGCTCATACGTTGCTCTTCCTTCTGTTCAGACCGGCGGCGTCGGCACGTGCGGGTCGCGGCATACCGCGGCGGGCGACGGCGGCCGCCGCGATCTTCGCCTTCCCGGCGTTCGGGACGCGGACGCGGGTACGGCGGGCCTCGGTGGCCGACGACTCGCGAAGGCGGGCCGTCAGCTCGGCGAACAGGTCGTGCGCGGTGCACACCGCGACGCGGCTGCTCGCCGGCAGGTGCGGGATGGCGGCCGCAGCGGCGGTCAGGTCGAGGTCGATGTCGTCCAGCCAGAGCGACCAGGCGGAGTCCGCCGGATCGTCGGGATCGAGGCCGACCAGGTAGCGCCGCCCCAGCCCGTCGCTGTCCTCGCCGAAGTCGCGGAGGAAGTTGATCTTCTGGAAGGCCGCGCCCAGCCGTTGGGCGCCGGGTGCGAGGTGGTCGTACTGGGCGGCGGATTTCGGCTCGTCGGCGAGGAACGCCCGCAGGCACATCAGACCGACCACCTCGGCCGAGCCGTAGATGTAGGTGGCCAGCGACTCGAAGTCGTGCTGGACCTGGGTCAGATCGCTGCGCATCGAGTCGAAGAACGGGCCGACCAGATCAAGATCGATGCCGACCCGGCGGGCGGTCTGCGCGAAGGCGTGGACGATGAGGTTGCTGCTCGACCCGGTGACGAGCGCGACGCTGGTCTGCTCCTCGAGCTGGTCGAGTTCATTGCTGCGGTCAACGAGCCCCTGCTCCGGGCGCGGGGCGTCGACGATCTCGTCGGCCACCCGCACGAGCGCGTAGATGTTCTGGACGTCGCGCCGAATCCGCGGCGTGAGCAGACGCGAAGCGAGTCCGAACGAACTCGAGTACGACCTGATCACCATCGCCGCACAGGCTTCCGCGACCTCGTCGTATCGCCGGTGCGGTGGGATCACCTGAGTGTGACCGGGAATGTGCATCATCCGACCGCTCCTCGACCTGGTGACTGAACGCCAATTGCCTGACGTCATGAATTCGACGCCCGGGACATCACCGGATGGGTGTCGTAGACCGAACCGGGGTCGTCGGTCGGCAGCTGCCGCACCTGCTCGACGAACCACGGACTGACCGCCCACGGGGTGTTCGCGACGAGCGACCACACGTCGGCGACGTCGGCCCAGGCGTGCTCGGCGACCTCATCGGGATCCGGTCGAAGTGTTCCCAGCGGACGTGCGACGAACACCGGGCAGATCTCGTTCTCCACGATGCCGCTCGCGTCGACCGCCCGGTACCGGAAGTCCGGCAGGATGCAGCGGACATCGGCCACCTCGATACCGAGCTCGCGCCGGGCATACCGGTGCACGGCGTCGACGACGTCCTCGCCGGGGCGCGGATGACCGCAGAACGAGTTGGTCCACACCCCGGGCCAGCTGCGCTTGGACAACGCCCGGCGTGTCATGAGGATGCGGCCGTCGACGACGAGATGGCACGAAAAGGCGAAGTGCAGCGGGGTGTCCGGTCCGTGCACCCCCTCGCGGTCGGCGGTGCCGCACGGGCGGCCGTCGGCGTCGGCGAGAACCACCGAGTCGTTCGTCATCGACATTTCCTCATCGCATCGAGATCGGGCGAGCTGCTCTTCGCACCATTGTTCGTCACCGGAGCGCGAACCGGATGGGAGCCGCCCGCGACGAGAACTCATCCGAGCCGTCGGGTCTGCCTCCGCACCGCGATCCCCAACTGGACCGTCCCGATCAACGCCAGTGCCGCGCCGATTGCCGCGATGAATAGAGCCAGGCCGGACGCGACGGCTGAGCTCAGTCCCGAGCACCACCACGAACCCGCACTCACAGTGGCGACGACCGCCAGTATCACCCGCGACGGCCGCTCCCACACGGTGACCGTCCCTGGCCCCTTCATGCCCACCGCCTGGGCCGTGGCGCGGGTGATCTCGAGGATGAGGGTGAGCACCGCGATCGTCGCGCCGAGCCATGGCGGTGCACCCACGACCACCACGATGCCGACGAGCATCACGTCCGAGAACCGGTCCGCCACCGAGTCGTTGATACGCCCCCACCGCGAGGCCGTTCCGGTCTGGGCCGCGATGGCACCATCGATCCCGTCGAGGAGCGCCGCCAGGACGATGACGAGTGCGGCGAGCAGCGGCCACCAGTCGCCGAGAATGGTCAGGCACAGCGCGATCGCGGTGGCGATGACTCCGAGAGCTGTCACGGTGTTCGGCGTGAGGCCCAGTCGGGCCAACGGTCGCGCGCAGGCGTGGCTGACGAGCACCCAGTTCCGGACCCAGAAACTCGCGCGCGGATCGAGCCCTCCGTGGAGCTTCGACCACGAGTCGAGTGCCTCGTCCCGGGCGCTCGTCGTCCGCTCCGCACCCGACGCCGCCGTGAGGCTCCGGCCCGCTCGCTCAGGCTCCGCGGACACGTCCCCTCCTCTGCTTCTCGATCGCCTGCCCGAACGCCCATCCGATGATGACGATGACGTGCGCGACGTACAGCCACAAACCGACCGCGACCACCCCGCCGATCACCCGGAGACCCCCGTACGGGATCCCGACATCGATCGGCAGGGACAGGAACAGCAGGAAGCCCTGGGTGAATCCGGCGATGAACGACGCGGTGCCGAGAGCGCTGGCCGCCGCCACCCCGAGTGATGGCTCACCGGGCGTCACCTTCCAGTACACCCAGGTCAGGGCCACCGTGACCAGCATCCACACGACGATGAACTCGACCACGATCCGGACCACGAGGTCGCCGAAACCACCCGTTCCGCCTCCCTCGGGCGCAAACGTCGTGAGTGTGCCCGCGACGCCGACGACCACATACGCCAGTGGCGGCACGACGACCACCAATCCCAGCACCCAGATCCGAGACCGCCATCCCGTGAACCGGTCCTCGCGCGGATACAACGTCATACACGCGCGGCGAAGACCCTCGCCGTAGAACGACGCCGGGAACAGCAACACCAGTGCGCCCATCAGCGTCAGTCCGGTACCGACCGCGACGGCCTCGTCGAACACGCCACGGCCGCCCATGGCCGGTGGGATGAGGACGCGCAGCTCCGCCAGGGACTCCTCGGCGGACGGGCCGCGGAGCCAGGTCGTCGACCAGATCCCCAGCAGCGCCCACGGCACGACGGCGATCGCCGCGAAGTAGGTGAGGGTGGCAGCAGCCGCGGCGAGGTCGCCGCGGCCCAGTACATGGCGCACATCGGTCACCAACGCACGCACGTCGAACGTCGTCGTCTGCTCGCGGATCGTGGTGTCGCGAGTCACCGTCGGGGCCGATCGGCGCGGTGTCACCCCTCCGGGATACCCGAAACACCCCACTCGCGCCGCAGCAGTGTCCGATCTGAGTCCTCGGTGACTCCAGCGTGATCACACTGTCGCCTCCACCGCTGTCCTGCACCCGTCCGGCTGCCGGGGGAACCCGGGTGACGACACCGGTCACCGACGAGCGCCCCGCACATGCTCGGAATGCGTGTCAGATCGACGCGAACAGCGCGATCGCCATCCCCAGCATGATGACCGCGACCACCGCGTCGAGCATCTTCCACGCCCGCGGACTCGCGAAGAATCCGGACAGTCTCCGAGCTCCGCCGCCGAGCGCGGTGAACCAGAGGACACTCGCGATGCAGGCACCGAAGGCGAACGCCCACTTGCCGTTTCCGTGGCCGTTGGCGATGGCACCCATGGTGATGACCGTGTCGAGGTAGACGTGCGGGTTGAGCCAGGTCAGAGCCAGGGCCGTACCCACCGCCACCCAGCGGCCGGTGGACTCGGCCCCGATCTCGTCAGCGGCTGCGATGGCCTCGTCACTGCGCACACAGCGTCTGGCGGCCATGACGCCCAACGCCCCGACATACAGTCCGCCGGCCGCTTTCGCGAACGTCACCACCTCCGGGTGCGCGGCGACGAGCGCGCCGAGGCCGGCCACCCCTGCCACGATGAGTACGACGTCGGAGAGGGCGCAGACCGCCACGATCTGACCGGTGTGCCTGCGGGCGACGCCCTGACGCAGCACGAAAACGTTCTGGGGTCCGATGGCGATGATCAGACCGGCGCCGGTGAGAAGCCCGGCAAGTGTCGGTACGAGGTAGGCGGTCACCGGGACGACGCTAGGGCGACACGCCCCGGTCAGTACAGCGAAACTTTTTCACGAATAAACAGTTGAACTTCAGATTGTGGACGCATCGTCGCCCAGTCCGATGCCGCGTAGAACCGCGCACAAGGCCTCGATGTAGTCGGTGACGTCCACGTCGCCGACCAGGCCCTGCTGAACGACCACCCCCTGCATCGCCGAGACCATCACCTGCGCGAGCACCGCAGGCTCCGCGGGCAATTCGTGGCCCGCGGCCCGCCAGGCCGTCAGCACGCGTTCGAAGACGCCCCGCAGCCCACGGATGATGTCGCGCACGGTCTCGCGCAGCTCCGGGTTGTTGGCGGCCTCACCCCATACCGTCAGGACCATCCGGAAGCCGTCGGTCATCGGCGCGATCTCCAGCAGGACCCGTTCGGCCAGCGCGCGTACAACCGCCTCAGGCGACGGGGGTTGCTCTACCGGGTCGTCGAAGCTGCTGATCCCCGACTCGTAGGCGGCGAAGATCGACCGCGCAACGGCGGCGATCAGTTCTTCTTTCGACGAGTAGTACGAGTAGACGGCACCCGCACTGAGCCCGGATTCCCGGATCACGTCAGACATCGACGCACGGTGGAACCCCTTGTCGACGAAGCATCGGCGAGCGGCGGCGAGGATCTGCCGGCTTCTTTCGAGCTTGCGTTCGTCGCTGATCTTGGGCATGCCGACAGTCTAAAACGAATATTCGTTCTTGATTCCTCGCGGCCCTCCGCGCATACTCAGAAAAACGAAGATTCGTTCTTTTTAGGAGTGGTCATGAGCACTGAACTGCACTCGACAGATTCGCGCGATCGGGCGCCCGTTGCGACCGCGGAGGCCGACGGTGCGCCCCCGACCGGGCGGGCACCCAGTTGGCGCCTCGTGGCGGTGATGGCGCTGCTGATCCCGACGTTCGTGATCGCGATCGCCGCGACGTTCGTGTCACTGGCCGTCGATCCCGAGCCGCATCAAGCCCCACTGGGTCTCGTCGCACCGCCGCCCGCGGCACAGGCGATCGAGACGGCGCTCGCCGACCGGGCCGGTGAAGACGCCTTCGCCGTCGAACGATTCGCCGACACCGAGGACGCGCGTGCCGCCATCGAACGGCGCGACCTGGTCGGCGCGATCGCGGTCGGGCCCGGCGGGGTCACGGTGCTGACCGCGGAGGCGGGTTCGCCGGTGCTGGCGCAGGTCGTCGCCGGGGTCGGGAACGGCATCGCCACCGCCCAGCGTGTACCGGTCGCCGTCGAATCCGTGGTCCCCACTCCCGAGACTGATACACGCGGAACGGGTTTCGCCGCCGGACTGTTGCCGTTGCTGATCGCCGGCATGGCACTCGGCGGAGCCGCCGCGATCGGGCTGCGCGGCCCAGTCGCCATGCAGGCGACACTGGCGGTCCTGGGGCCGCTCGTGGCCGGGTTCGGTTTCGCGGCGACGTGGTCATGGTTGGGCGTCATCGACGGCGGTATCGGCCCCGTCGGACTCGCCGCAGCCCTGATGATCGGAGCGATCACCTGGTTCACGGTTGGTGCGGGCAGCCTGCTCGGACCCGCCGGGGTCGGGGTGTCCGCGCTGGTGATGGTGCTGATCTCCAACCCGCTGTCGGGGCTGGCATCGTCGCCGTACCTGTTGCCCGCGCCGTGGGGAACGATCGGCCAGTGGTTGCCGCCCGGCGCCGGCGGCACGCTGCTCCGTTCGGTCGCGTATTTCCCGGCGGCGAGCATCACCGGACAGGTCGCCGTTCTCCTCGGGTGGATTGCCGTCGGCGCCGCGCTCCTCGCACTCGGCATGGTGCGCGGACGGCGGGCCGACTCCGCGGGCGACACCGTCCCCGCCTGATCCGGCCGGCGGTGGTGTGTCTCGACTGTCCGGCGGGACACACCACTAACCTCGGCTCGTGGACATCAGTCAGGAAGGCCTGCGCACGCTGGCCGCGGTCCTGCGCGAGGGCACCTTCGACGCCGCGGCCACCGCCCTGCACATCACCCCGTCGGCGGTGAGCCAGCGGATCAAGGCGCTGGAGTCCGCTGCCGGGCGGGTACTCCTCCGGCGGACCAAGCCGGCGACGGCCACACCCGATGGCGAGGTGCTGGTGCGGTTGGCCAAGCAGTGGGAACTACTGCTCGCCGAGACCCGCGCCGAGTTCGTGGGCGCGCCCGACGACGACGATCTGCCGCTGGTCGAACGTCCCCGTGTCCATCTCCCGGTCGCGACGAATGCCGACTCGCTCGCGACCTGGTTACTGCCCGTGCTCGCGCGATTCCACCGGGAGCACGCAGTGGCGGTCGAGGTCTTCCGAGACGACGAAACCCGCAGCAGCACCCTGCTCCGCACCGGCGACGTGCTCGCCGCGGTGACCTCGGAACCACTGGCGATCCGCGGGTGCGCACTGCAGTCGCTCGGCACGATGCGCTATCTGCCGGTCGCCACACCGGAATTCATCGACACATGGCTACCCGACGGGCCCGATGCCGATGCACTGGCCCGGGCCCCGATGGTGCAGTTCGACCGCAACGATCACATCCAGCGGAACATCTCGGCCGCCCTCGCCGGCCGGCCCGTCGACCCGCCCGCGGTCTACATCCCGGCGTCGACCGAATACCACCGCGCCGTCGCGCTCGGCATCGGCTGGGGCGCCGTCCCGGTCGTCCAGATCGCGGACGCCCTCGACACCGGTCGCGTCCGCCTCATCGCCGACCACCACATCGACGTCCCGCTGTACTGGCAGCACTGGAAGCTGAGTTCGCCTCTGCTGCAGACACTCACGACGAGCGTCGTCGACGGCGCCGCGCGGGTTCTCCAGCACTGATCGCGCTCGACTCGTCGCCGTCCACGACGGGCAGACCCAGCTATGGACGAATCGGACGTTGTCACACGCCTGAGGTCGACGGTGTTCCCGCGACCGCCGGGCTGTCGTCGACCGTGCGCCGGCCCCGAACGACAGCGACGCCCAGCACGCCCACAGCGACCACGAGGCAGGCGATCACGTAGGGGAGACTCCCGATCGGTGTGTTGTCGGCGGTGATTCCGTCCTCGGCGTCAAGGTAGGCGGGCAACGCGGCGCACCACAGTACGAGGTGCACCCCGAGGAACAGGACCGGGAACACGACGAGGAAGGGCCGAGCGCTGCGAGCGTCGTCGACGCCCAGCGTCGGGTCGCTGCGCATGCGTCGCCATTGCACGTACAGAAGTGTCAGTCCGATCCCCCACACCAGGGCCATCTCCACCCAGTACACGACGGTCTGCGCGTCGTGATTCGCGTTCTCGTCACGGCCGAACAGCGCCGTCGGAATGGACAGGAGTGGCATGCTGACAACGGCCACAACACCGGACACGACGACGCGCCATGACAACGACCATCCGCGCGGGGCGCGTCCTCGGGAGGTGGGGATCTGGACCAAGCGCACCGCGACGTAGACGAGCACGGCGAACGAGACGGTCGCGAAAAGCCAGACGCTCCCCCACGGCACCGCGGCCAGTGTGGGCTCCGCGGCGGGATTGCCGAGCTCGTCGGGGGCGACGCCCTGGGCTCGGAGCTGGGCGAGGGTGTCGCGATAGTACGGCGCGTCGACGTTCCACGCCCACCACTTGAGCTGCGGGCCGAGCTGGTCGAAGATCTCGTAGAAGGTCTGGAACACCAGGGCCAGAACGAGCGAGCCGCGCAGCGCCGAGCGCTTCGACCCGTCGAAGAAGCCCCACGCCCGCACGAGCTCGTAGGCGACCTGGCTCACGGCCGGATAGAACGCAACAATGTACAACGGCAGCCGGTCGTACATGAACATGACCGTGAACACGTTGTGGGAGAACATGAATCCCATCGCTTCTTCGGCGTGGAACCAGTTCGGGAAGTACAGCGGCGGCTCGATCACGAACAGGTAGACCAACGATCCGATCCACACCGTCAGGTTGGTGGGGTCGCCGTCGCGACGCAGTCGGCGGATCGCGTGGATCAGCGCGAGGACGGCACCGAGGATGATCGTGACCTCGAGGACCGGTTGCGTCCAGTGCTCGAGGTCGGCCGGATTCCGGATCGTGACAATCGGATTCGCGCCCTCGCACTCGAACCCCAGGTAGCCGGTGATGATCGACGGGACGTCACCCGGCGTGCAGACCGCCATCGTCTTCGCCTCCTGCAATGGCTGCGCCGAGCCGCCGAGCCCACTCCGCTACGTCACGTCGTGCCCTGTGAATGATGTGTCACCGTAGTATGTGCTCCAGGTCACGTCAACGGACCGCAGCGGAGTCGACCAACTTCGGATTCGACTCGTCGACAAGGGGGTTCTCGATCTCGTCGCGCCACATGCCGGCCGCGAAGTAGAACGCCCACGCGATCGGCACCGGGAGCAACCCGGCCAGCACGAACGTGGCGGTCAGGCCGATCGCCGACGAGACCGGGGCGGCGATCGCCATCGACACCGGCATCAGCGCGACCGATACGAAGAAGTCGAGACTGGCGATGCGACCCAACAGTGCCGGCGGCACCCGACGCTGTAAGAGCGTTCCCCACAGCACCATCGGGCCGTCGAAGAGGATGCCCATGATCACACCGGCGGCGACGAACATCCACGTCGAATCGGCGAGACCCATCAGCACCAGCGGCAGGCTGGAGAACGCCCACAGCGAGAACATGACGGTGAGGTACCGGCGCGGCATCGGGATCGAGGCGAATACCAGTGACGCCGCGGCCGCGCCGAGTCCGAATCCAGCGAGCACCCAGGCGTGCTGGGTCGCGTCGCCGTCGATGCGCTCACGTAATGCGAACGGGACGAGCACCTCTATGGGGCCGAGCGTCGCCAATACCAAAACGCAGGCGAAGAGCAGCGTCCCCCACAGCCACGGGGTCCGGGCCATGTAGACGAACCCCTCGGCCAGGTCGCCGACGATCCGGCGGGCACCCGCACCCTCGACGACCTCCGGCGCGTCCTCGCCCGTCTCGCCGAACCGACGCGCGGTGACCGGGGCCATCCCGAGATAACAGACCCCCGACAGGATGGCCGCGATCGCCGCCATCAGCACCGCGGGTCCCGGCGCCCAGGCACCGATGACCGCGCCGGCGACCATCGGCCCGACCGCCTGGAAGACGACCGGGCGGAAGAAGCCCTCGATCCCGTTGGCCGCCTGCAGCTCCGACGGCGCGACGACACCGGGCAGCAACGCCGAGTAGGCGGGGTAGTACATCCCGGTGGTGATGCCGCCCAGAAGGGACGCCACCACCACGTGCCAGAGCTGCAGTACGCCCGCGATCGACGCCAGACCGATCGCACCGAACGCGATCATCTTCGCGACCTCGAGTCCGATCATGATGTGGCGCTGCGAAATACGGTCGGCGAGCACACCACCGGCCAACGTGGAGAACAGCATTCCCACCGCGGCCACGCCGGTGGCCAGCGACACCTGGCCCGGACCGCCGCCGAGCGCGATGATCTGCCAGATCACCGCGATCGTCCACACGCCGTCGGCGAACATGGCGAGGATCAGTCCGGACGCGAGCAGCCGGTACTGTCGACGCGCGAACGGCAGCAGCGCGCGGGGCAGTCGGGAGTCGGCGGCGGAAGTCACCCTTCGAGCTTGCCCGAACCCGTGGGCGTGGTGCCAACCCTTTTCGGACCGCCGTTGCCCGGCGGTGCGGGTCAGCTCGCCTTGCGCGAGGACTTCTTGGCGGGCGCCTTCTTGGCCGTGGACTTGCTCCCGGACTCGCCGGACCCCGAGGAGGTCTTCTTCGCCGTCGACTTGGAAGCGGTCTTCTTGGCCGGCGCCTTCTTCGCGGCCGTCTTCGCCGCAGCCTTCTTGGCCGGTGCCTTCTTGGCCGCGGTGTCCTTCGAGTCCGAATCCTTCGAATCGGATCCCCCGCGGTCCTTCACCGACGCGCGCAGCGCGGCGAGGAGATCGGCGACGTCGGAGTCCTCGGTGTCCTTGTCTTCGTCGTCGGATTCGGGGAACGCCTCGCCACCCTCGGACTTCGCCTCGATGAGCTTCGTCAGCTCGTTCTGATAGGTGTCCTCGAACTCGGAGGGGTCGTAGTCCGATGCCATCGACTCGATCAGCGAGGCCGCCATCTGCAGTTCCTGATCGCGGATCTCGGTGTCGTCGTCGAGGAAGCCGAAGTCGGGTTTGCGGACCTCGTCGGGCCACAGCAGCGTCTGCAGCGTCATCACCCCGTCGACGACGCGCAGCGCGGCCACGCGTGTCCGGTTGCGCAGAGTGAAGGAGGCGATCGCGAGCCGGTCCGTCTCCTCCAGCGCCTTGGCCAGCAGGACGTAGGCCTTCGGCGACTTCGACGACGGTTCGAGGTAGTAAGGCTTGTCGAAGTAGATCGGATCGACCTGCTCGGCGGGTACGAACTCCAGGATCGAGATCTCGGGACTCTTCTGCACCGGCAGCGTGGCGAGGTCTTCTTTGGTGAGGATCACGGTCTCGCCGGACTCGGATTCGTAGGCGTTGGCGATGTCGCCGTAGTCGACTTCGGTGTCGGTGCCCTCGCGCACGCGGCGATAGCGGATGCGGGTTCCGTCCGACGAGTCGACCTGATACGACTTCCGGTCGTGACTCTCGGTCGCGGAATAGACCTTGACCGGCACGTTGACCAGGCCAAAGCTGAGGTCGCCCTTCCAGATCGAGCGCATGGGGGCCATTCTGCCAGGGATCCGGGCCGGATGGCGGCAAGCTGCACGACGTTCTGACCGGCGTTGTGGACAATAGGAGCATGGCAGGCGGCGAGACACTGGAGGTCGACGGTCGGCGGATCTCGATCACCAATCTCTCGAAGGTGCTCTATCCGGCGACGGGGACGCGGAAGTTCGAGGTCATCGACTACTACTCGCGGATCGCCGATGTCCTCCTCCCCCACGTACGCAACCGCCTCATCACCCGTAAGCGGTGGCCCAACGGCGTCGAGTCGACCCCGTTCTTCGAGAAGAACGTTCCCGAGAGCGCACCTGACTGGATCCGACGCCACGGCATCCAGCACAGCGAGCGGGTCATCAACTATGCGATGGCCGACGATCGCGCCACGCTGGTCTGGCTCGCGCAGATGGCCGTGCTCGAGATCCACACGCCGCAGTGGCGGCTTCCCATGGGGCCCGACGGCGCGCCGATGGCCAACCGCATCGTCTTCGACCTCGATCCCGGGCCACGGGTGCCGCTGCACCGGACCGCGGAGGTGGCGTGCGAGATCCGCAACTGGCTCGGCGGGGCGACGACGTACCCGGTGACCAGCGGCGGCAAGGGCATCCACCTCTACGCGCGGCTCCCGAAGCCCGTGACGTCGGATGCGGCGCGCAAGGTGGCTCAGGAGGTCGCCAACGAGTTCGCCCGTCAGCACAGCGATTTCATCACCGCCAAGATGTCCAAATCGCTGCGCGACGACAAGGTCTTCATCGACTGGAGCCAGAACACCGCCGCCAAGACCACTCTCGCGCCGTACTCGATGCGCGGACGCGAGCAGCCGTGGGTGGCCGCGCCGCGCACCTGGGAGGAGATGGAGGACCCCGGACTCTCCCAACTGCTCTACACCGAGGTGCTGGACCGCGTCGAGGAGTTCGGCGATCTCCTCGACGGCCTGGACGACCCCTACGACGACGAGCCGGAGGTCGTCGTCGAGCCCGCGGCGGGACAGGTCATCAACCTGAAGGAGTACCGGCGCAAGCGCGACCAGTCGAAGACACCCGAACCCTTCGGCGATGAAGCGCATCGACAGCGCATCGAAGCCGAGAGCTCTGCTGCAGAACCTGATTCCTCGGACACGCAGACCGAGAGGGCACCGATCTTCGTGATCCAGGAGCACCACGCCCGACGGTTGCACTACGACTTCCGGCTGGAACACGACGGGGTCCTGGTGTCGTGGGCCGTACCGAAGAACCTGCCCACCGACCCCGACCAGAACCGGCTCGCGGTGCAGACCGAGGACCACCCGATGGATTACGCCGACTTCGAGGGCGACATCCCGGCGGGCGAATACGGCGGCGGTCACGTGTCCATCTGGGACAGGGGCACATTCGAGCTCGAGAAGTGGCGGGACAAGGAGGTCATCGTCCGCCTCCACGGCGAGCGCGTGCAGGGACGGTACGCCTTGATCCGGACCGGTGAGAAGAACTGGCTTGCCCACCTGATGAGCGACGAACCGCGTCCGATCGTCCCCGACAGCCTCACCGACCCGCGCCCGATGCTCGCGACCGACGAGTCGATCGACGGACTCAACGGTCGAGACTGGGCGTTCGAGGGCAAATGGGACGGATATCGGCTCCTCATCCGTTCGGTCGGCGGCGAGTTCCGGCTCACCTCCCGATCGGGTATCGACATGACCGCCGACTTCCCCGAACTCACCGGCCTCGCAGACGATCTCGGCCTCATGGACGTGGTGCTCGACGGCGAGGTCGTCGCGATCGACTCGTCGGGCCGCACCAATTTCACGCTGCTGACCTCACGTCGGCACACCGACGAGCCGTATTCGTTGCGGCTACACCTGTTCGACATCCTGTTCCTGAACGGTTCGTCGTTGTTGCGCAAGCCATGGTCGGTTCGGCGCGAACTCCTCGAGGAGCTGGCGCCCGCGTTCCGCAACTCCGCCTTCGTCGAAGTGCCGCCGCTGCTTCCGGGCCCGGGATCGGCCGCCGTCGAGTACAGCCGTGAACACAATCTCGAAGGCGTTGTCGCCAAGCGCCGCAACTCGGTGTATCAGCAGGGACGCCGGTCGACGACCTGGCTGAAACACAAGAACTGGAGCGACATCGAGGTCGTGGTCGGCGGATATCGGCCGGGCCGCGGCAACCGCGCGCACACCATCGGTTCCCTGCTCATCGGTTTGCCCGAGGAGACCGGACTCCGCTACGTCGGTCGCGTGGGAACCGGCTTCACCGACGCACAGTTGCGTTCGCTTGCAGAGGAACTCGGACCGTTGGAGATCTCGCGGTCGCCCTTCCTGGACAAACTCGACCGGCCCGTCGAGTCCAGCGCGGTGTGGGTCCTGCCGAAGATCGTCGGCGAGGTCCGGTTCATGGACTGGACGACGGCCGGGCATCTGCGGCATCCCAGCTGGCGGGGGATCCGGAGGGACAAACTGCCCGGTGATCTGTGACCCGGGGCGTGAACCGAGCAGAGGAGCGTGGACATGACGGGTGAGACGATCACCATCTCGGCGGCCGACGGAGAGACCGAAGCCTATGTGGCGCGGCCCGATTCATCCGGGACGTCACCGGGAGTCCTGTTCCTCACCGATGTGATCGGCCTACGACCTCGCATCGAGGCCATGGCCGACCGCATTGCGTCCTGGGGTTACGTCGTGCTGGTGCCGCACCTGTTCCACCGGTACGGGTCCGCGGCCGAGTGGGCGCCCACCGAGGATCTGCTGCTGCCCGAGGCGCGGACCGCATTCTTCCGATCCGCGATGCCGCGGGCACGGACCCTCACGCCCGAGGCGGTACGTCCCGATCTCGTCGCCTACCTCGACGCGCTGCAATCGCTCCCGGGCGTCACACCCGGACGTGTCGGTGTCACGGGCTACTGCATGGGCGGCCGGCTCGCGCTGAACATCGCCGCCGCCCGGCCCGACGACGTCGCCGCGGTCGGCATGTTCCACACCGGCGGCCTGGTGACCGACGACCGCGACAGTCCGCACCTGCATCTCGTCGGCATCGACGCGTTCGTCCTCGCCATCCACGCCGACAAGGATTCATCACTGCCCGCGACGGCGGTCGCGCAGTTCGAGCACGCCCTGACCGGTGGGGGCGTGGCGCACTCGGCGACCGTCTATCCCGGTGCGCCGCACGGGTATACGATGTCCGATCTGGCAGCGTATCACCACGAGGCCTGCGAACATCACTTCGATGAGCTCAAGGCTCTCTTCCGGCGGACGTTGTCGGGGTGAGGTGGGTCCGCTCCGACTGACGCTCACGACGCGGGTGACGACTCCGGTGCGCCGATCGGCCGTCCCTGACGCAGCGGGAGTTCCTTCCAGGTGACCGTTCCGATGATCGCGAGCAGCGCGACGATCGACACCGCCAAGAACACCCGGTCCATCGAGTCGGCGAACCCCTCCTTGATGGGTTGGGCCAGTTCGGCCGGCAGCCTCTCGATGACCGAGGTGTCACTCATGACACTGTCCGACGATCCGGTTGCAACACCGGGATTCTGAGCGGCCGCGATGAGCGAGTGCCCGAATGCGCTGACCTGCGGGTCGCTGCTCTGCGAGGCCTCTACGACCGCGGCCCGGTATTCGGGTTGGGCTGCCGCCGCGACCATCTCGTCCTTGATGTTCGGCCCCATGACGGAGAACAACAGCGAGAAGAAGACCGCGACACCGAGCGTTCCACCGATCTGACGGAAGAAGGTGGCGGTGCCGGTGGAAAGTCCCATGTCCTTGGGCGGCAGGATGTTCTGCATCGCCAGGGTGATCGGCTGCATCAGATTGCCGAGCCCGAAGCCGAGGAGCGCGGCCATCAGCATGACCAGGTAGAGCGGTGTCTCGGTGCCCACCAGGTGCAGCAGGAAAGTGCCCGCGGTGATCAGCACGGCGCCGATGATCGTGAAGATCTTGTAGCGTCCGGTGCGCGAGATCAGCTGGCCCGACAGGATCGAACCGGCCATCAGACCGAGCACCATCGGCAACATCTGGAGGCCGGCGATCATGGGGCTCGATCCGCGGAGGACCTGGAAATACTGCGGCAGCATCGAGATCCCGCCGAACATGACGGCGCCGATGATGACCGAGATGATGATGCCCTGGCTGAACACCCGGTTGGTGAACACGCGCAACGGGATGAGAGCGTCGTCGCCCATGCGGTGCTCGATCCAGATGAACGCGGCGATGCCGGCGACGCCGATCCCGTAGCAGAGGAACGACAGTCCGGAGGTCCATCCCCACTGGCGCCCCTGTTCGGCGACGATGAGCAGCGGAGCCACGGCGACGGCGAGTGCCGTCGCCCCCCAGTAGTCGGTGCGCCCGCCGACGCCCTTCTGCTGGTCGTAGTTGAGCACCTTGTAGACCACGAACAGCGCGACGAGTCCGATCGGCACGTTGACCAGGAACACCCAACGCCAACCGGACACCCAGAGGATCGTCTCCTGGCCGGCGAACAGACCGCCGAGGACCGGTCCGAGGACGCTGGAGGTGCCGAATACGGCGAGGAAGTAGCCCTGGTATTTGGCGCGTTCCCGCGGCGGGACGATGTCGCCGATGGTCGTCAGTGCGAGCGTCATCAAGCCGCCCGCGCCGAGCCCCTGGAAGGCGCGGAACGCGGCGAGTTGATACATCGACGACGCGATCGTGCACAGCAGCGAACCGACGATGAAGATCGAGATCGCCAGCAGGAAGAACGGTTTCCGGCCGTGGAGATCGGACAGCTTGCCGTACAAGGGGGTCACGATCGTCGCGGTGACGAGGTAGGCCGTGGTCACCCAGGCCTGCAGGTCATACCCTTGCAGATCGTCGGCGATGGTCCGGATCGCCGTCGACACGATGGTCTGGTCGAGGGCGGCGAGGAACATGCCCAGCATGAGTCCGGCCAGGATGGTCAGGATCTGGCGATGGGTCAGTCCGGCGCCGGCGACCTCCTCGTCGTGGTTCACCGTGTCGGCGGCCGAAGAGTCTGTCACTGTCGTCCTTTCGGGTCATTCGCATCTGTGTCCGGGCTGCGGTCCGGGCACGCCGGGTGCAGGGCTGCGTCGGCGGCATCGACGAACCGCCCGAGAAGTGTCACGAGGGTGTGGAGTTCGTCGTCGGTCCAGTCGGCCATGACATCGGCCATGGCGGCGCGACGCATCTCGCGCATGGCCACGACGCGATCCCGTCCGGCGGCGGTGATGACGAGCATGGTGGCGCGCCCGTCGTCCGGGTCCGCCTCGCGGCGGATCAGGCCGTGCTCCACGAGCTGAGCCACGTGCCGACTCACCGTCGACGGGTCGGCATTCATCGTCTCGGCGAGGTCGCGCGATCGCATCGACCGTCGCGCGAGCGGGAAGAGCGCCTTGAACGCCGCGGCCTCGAACTCGCCCTCACGCGTACGGAACGTCGTGTGGACCGCCCGTTCGCGGATGCGGACGAAGCGCAGAAGGGTCTCGAAGAGGTCGTCGATCGCGTGTTGATCGAGCACTGTCCTCACCGCCTACCCGAGAAGTTTTACTTGCTCTTTGCAATTAGTTGCAGAGCGCAACTAACACCGCTCGCCAGTGTGCGCGCGAACTCGGGAGAATGCAAACAGCGCCGAAGTCTTGCATCGACGGAGACAAAAGACGGTCGCCGACCTGCCAGGTCGGGGGTTGGCAGGTCGGCGACTCATCGTCGATGTCGCTCGCCGGCCGCTGTGCGTTACAGGGGAGCCGGCACCCGAGCGGGCTGAACCACACCGACGTCATGGGAGTGCGTTGCGCCTCGCGGCCCTGAGGCGATGCGTCGTCGGACCCTGCCTGCGGTTAGCCTCGTGGGAGCCAGGAACCGTGACAGGAGCTCTTCGTGTTCGTTGTCGCCCACATCAGCGACCTGCATTTCAACGGGACGCGGTTCAATCGGGCCCGTATCCAGTCGACGTTGAGCTATATCAACGCCCGCGCCGCCGGGATCGACGTCCTGCTGGTCACCGGTGACATCGCCGATGAAGGTGCCGCGAGCGAGTACCGCGAGGCGTACGGGGTGCTCGAGAGTCCGCTGCCGATGCTCATCACCGCCGGCAACCACGATGTCCGGGAACCGTTCAGCGCGGCCCTGATCGGCACCGAGACCTCTGGTCCGATCAATCACGCGCGGACGGTGCGCGGGCGCGACGGCTCCGACGTCCTCTTCCTGATGTGCGACAGCTCGATGCCCGGACGCAACGACGGTCGTCTCGACGACGCGACCATCTCCTGGCTGTCGGACCGGCTCACCGCGACGTCCGTGGCGACACCGGTGTTCATCGCCTTTCACCATCCGCCGGTCGACCTGCTGATGCCGTTCATGGACTCGATCCGCCAGCGCGACGAGGGCCGCCTCGCCGCCCTGGTGGATCAGCACCCGAACATCGTCGCGTTCCTGTGTGGACACGCCCACACCCCGGCGGTGACCACGTTCGCCGACCGCCCGCTGTGCATCGCACCGGGTGTGTCGTCGACACTGAACCTGCCGTTCGAAGGCCGGGAGGTCGTCAACCGCGGTCAGCCGCCGGGGATCGCGTTCCATCTCTACGACGACGAGCGGTTCGTCACCCACTTCCGATCGGTGATGTTCTGACATTCAGGACGGTGCCGGCAATCGGCCGTTGCGCTTCGGCGCTCGGCATCGAAAGGCAGGCGAGCTACATCGTCGGCGACACGGCACACTCGGTACCGCCCCCGGCGGGGCGACGACGACGCGTCATCTGACGAACCCGCGCAGCAGGTCGGCCATCGCCTCCGGCTGGTCTTCCGGGATGAGAGTCCACGAATCGTCGACGACGACCTTGGATGCGTCCGGGAAGAGCTCGACGAGGCGGTCCGCATGCTCCAGGGGCATCATCCGGTCTTCGATTGCCCAGACCACGAGCACCGGGCGATCGAACCGCCGCATCATGTCCGACAGTTCGAGCAGCCTCCGGCGGGAGGGCGCGCCTGTGGCGAATTTGACCAGATCCCTTCTGATCGATGCGTTTTCGACAGCGGGGCGGAACCACTCGTCGAACAGCGAGTCCGGGATCCCCGACTTCGTCAGCGCGCCATACGCCCGCGTGCTGTGCCGGAAGAATCGAGTGCCCAGCATCCGGGTGAGAATCCACCCGCCGCCGGGCACTCGGCACAACAGCGCCGCGGGACGCGCCGGCTCGGGAGGATAGTTGTCGAAAGCCGTGCACGATGCCAACACCAATCTCCCAACGCGTTTGTCCCGGCCTTGGGAGATCACGAACTGACCACCGCCCCAGTCGTTCAGGACGAGCGTCACGTCATCGAGGTCGAGGGCATCGAGGAAGTCGGCAAGGATCGATGCCACACCCGTCTCAGTGAGGTCCGCGTCGGCGTGCATCGGCTCCGTGTGCGCCCCCATCGGGAGCGTCGGTGTGATGCAACGAAATTCGGGAAGCAGCGGGATCACCTTGCGCCACTGCCGCCCGTCCATCAGCAACCCGTGGCCGAGTACCAGGATCGGCCCGGGACCGCCGGTGTCTTCGTAGGAGATGGAGCCGGCCGGCACGTCGACTGTGGGCACGTCGCCTCCTAGATAGATCGTTCTACTTAGAAGCAAGATAGGCTGGCATCGGCACGATGCGCAAGGGATGGAGACGTCATGGCAGATTCCGCTACTCGCGACCGGATCCTGGAGGCAGCCGCAGAGCTGTACCGGCGGCAGGGCATGCCGGCCACCGGCATCAAACAGATCTCGGCGGCGGCTGAAGCGCCCTACGGTTCGATCTACCATCACTTCCCCGGCGGCAAGGAAGCGATCAGCGTCGAGGTCATCCGACGCGAAGGGTTGCGCTACGGCGCGTTCGTCGGCGCCCAGCTGGAGACGACCGACCCCCTGACCGGCATCCCGACGCTGTTCGAGAACGCCGGAAAACTGTTGGAGTCGCAGGACTACAGCGAGGCCTGCTCCATCGAGACCATCGCACTGGAGGTCGCGAGTACCAACGAGCGTCTCAGGCTGGAATCGGCCGAGGTTTTCGAGAGCTGGTTGACCGGCCTCGCAACGTGGTTCGGACAACTCGAGATCACCGAGCCGGAGCGTCGTCGGCTGGCGTTGATCACGCTGACCGCGCTGGAAGGTGCGTTCGTGTTGTGCCGCACCCTGCGCTCCATCGAACCGATCGTCGTTGCCGGCCACGGCGTGCAGGCGGCCGTGCAGGCGGCCGTCGGCTCGTAGCAACAGACCGTCGACACCGGCGCCTCAGCCCACACTCGTCCACGGACGGCGCCTTTCCGACCGGCGTTCACGGTCGCGCGGCTGCCGCCTCGACGACCGGTGCGATGCTCTGCTGGGTGACCTCGTAGACCCGCGCGGTGGCGATGTCGAAGTACAGACCGACGATGCGTAGCCGCGCTTCTGCTGCGGCGCGCCCGACGAGCGGGTGCCGCGCCAGGGTCTCGATCTGCTTGGCCACGTTCACGACGGCCAGCTGGTCGACCTCGGCCAGTCCCAGCTCGGCCGCGGCGCGCCCGGCGGGGTGTCCGTGCCGAAAGGCCACCCGGCTGGGGATCGCGTGCTTGAGCCATCGCTGGATCGGCGTGCTCTCGGATCCGGCCGGGAGGTCGGATACATCGACCTGTTCGCTGTCGAGCAGCGCATGCATGGCCCCGCACGACGAGTGGCCGCAGACCACGATCGACGACACACCCAACTCGCCGATGGCGAATTCGAGTGCGGCCTCCACGGATACGTCGTCGTCGCTGTCGGTCGGTATCAGATTGCCCACGTTGCGCACCGTGAAGAGGTCCCCCGGGCCGCTCGCCGTGATGATGTTCGGCATCAATCGCGAATCGGCACACGTCACGAAGAACGAGTCGGGATCCTGAGACTCGGTGACATCGGCGAGCATGGCGCGGAGGGCGTCGGCGTGCTCGTTCTCGTACTCGTCGACGCCGCCGAGAACCGATCTGAGTGCGGCCGGGCGGTCCGGGGACGCGGACGCCTGCGACCCGGTTCGGTTACGCCACGGCGTCAGACCGGCGAATCCGGACGTGTGGCGCCGCGGTGGCCGTCGAGGGGCGTCGACGAGCCGAGCGCGACCCTTCTCCACCAGGAGGACCGTGCCGCCGCCGGCCTCGTGCGCCCAACGGAAGTCCTCGAGCATCTCCATCGCCGCGTGATCGAGGAAGTCGGTGTCGAGTTCCAGTGTCAGGTGCGCCTCGTCCGGCACCTGCGACAACGCCTTGTTCAGTTTCGGCAGCGACAGGAAGCTCAGTGAGCCGCGAACACGTACGGTCCACTGACGCTTGTCGTCGGTACTGCCTGCCTGCGAGGTGATCTCGGCGCGAACCACCCGCCATACGACGAGTCCGATCGCCACTGCCAGACCGATCGCGACGCCTTCGAGCAGGTTGAGGAAGACGACCGCGAGCACCGTGATGACGTACACCCACAGGTCGCCCGTCCGCAGCGCGATCTTCATGTGCGCCAGCTTGACCAGCTGGATACCGATGACCACTAGCAGGCCGGCCAGCGCGGCCATGGGGATCTGCTCGACGAGACCAGTGAGCAGTGCCGCGAAGACGAGCACCCACACGCCGTGCATCACCGCCGAGGCCGACGTTCGCGCCCCGGAGTTGACGTTGGTGGTGCTGCGCACGATCACTCCGGTGACGGGCAACCCGCCGAGCATCCCGGAGGTGATGTTCGCACTGCCCTGACCGAGCAGCTCCCGGTTGAGATCGCTGCGTGGGCCGGTGTGCATCTTGTCCACCGCGACCGCTGACAGCAGGGACTCGACACTCGCGATCAGGGCGACCGTCAACACTCCGAGAAGCACTGCGCCCCAACTGCTGTCCGGTAGTTCCGGAAGCGTAATCGCTTCGAAGAAGTTGCCGTCGATACTGATCCGTTCGACGTCCAGGCCGAAGACGATGGTCAGTGCCGTCGCCCCGACGATACCGACGAGCGGTCCCGGCACCTTGCGCACCGCCGAGGGCATCAGTGGCCAGATGAGGAGAAGCGCGATCACGGTGCCTCCCACGAGCGCGTCCGACGTCTCGATGTCGGCGATCCCGGCCGGCAGCGACGTCACGTTCTCCCATGCACTGCTGGCCGAGCTGCCGCCGAGGAGCACGTGAATCTGCTGCAACGCGATCGTGATGCCGATCCCGGCGAGCATCGCGTGGACGACCACGGGAGCGATGGCCAGCGCGGCACCTGCGACCCGGCTCAGGCCGAACAGGATCTGCAACGCACCCGCACCGACGGTGATGAAACATGTAACGCGCCAACCGAAATTGGCGACCATGTCGGCGACCACCACGGTCAGGCCCGCGGCCGGTCCTGAAACCTGGAGTGCGCTACCGCCTATCAGACCGGCGACGATCCCGCCGACGACCGCGGCGATGAGACCGGCGAGCACGGGGGCATCCGATGCGATCGCGATGCCCAATGACAATGGCAGGGCCACAAGGAAAACGACGAGAGATGCCGGTAGGTCGTACCGCACCACCTCGCGAATTCGGGGGCCCCGACTCCCCTTTGTTCGCATATGTCCGAACTTACCGACGGTTTGTTGACTCCAGATGAACTCTGCCATCGGGAAGCTGTGAAACCGCAGGGCAGCAGCGCAACACTGTGATTCACTTCACCGGACTCGGCCGCCCGGTGCGAGGAGATCGGCCCGTCAGGCCGACGATCCCGCCTTCAGGAGCTCTTGGAGGATCCGGCCGCCGATTTCCGGGATCAATCCGGGGCCGGTCTCGGGTAGGTTCTGCGGCAGGAGCCCGGGCTCATGGGTAGCCGGGATACGCGCGGTCCGGGTGGCCTCCACACGTATGCCGGTCTGCTGCGCCTTGGCCAGCGGTGTCCGGTACTTCTCCAGGTCCGTCGCGGTGGTGAGTGTCCCGACGACGCGCAGACCCATGGCACCGAAGTCTGCCGCCCCGCGCCGGATGTGGTTGGGCGACGTGACGAGAACGATGTCCCGGATTCCCTGTGCGCGCAGGATCTCGGCGGTGTTCTGTGCATTGGCGACCGTCGACCCGGACTTGTCCTCGACGAGGATCCGGTCCGCACTGACACCGTTGTCCACGAGCCAGGTCCGCATCGCGGCTGCTTCGGTGATGCCCTTCTTCGGCACCCCTCCGGTGACGACGATCGGTGTGTTGGTGGTCAGTTCCGCCTGTGCCTTCGCCGCGGAGACGCGATTGACGAGCTCCGGCGCCATCTTTCCGTTCGCGTTCAAGCCGTACCCGAGCACGACGATCGCCGGGCGTCCCGACACCGCCTTGGGAGTGGTGTCGGGGACGATCTGCGCGGCGGTCGCGACGCCCGAGATGATGTTGCGGGCCGTTGTCGCCAGGGACGGATTCATCATCGACAACCGGTTCAGGGCCGAGCGTCCTGCGACGACGTCGTCGACCTGGTCCGACCAGATCGCCTGGAGTGCAAGCGCGTCGGTATCGGCCGGCGCCACCGCAAGGACTTGCTGGAGGAGTTCGAGTCCGCCCGCGACGTCACCTCCGGCGAACTTCGACTGCGCGCTGTTGTACAGGCCGGCCGGGTCGATCGCGGAGGCCGTCGTCACAACCGAGGCGTCCGGTCCGGGCAACGTCCCGACCGCCACCCCGCCGAGGGCGGCGACCGCGATCGTCGCTGCCGCCGCCAGTTTCCTGCGCTTCACTCTGGTCACACCAGTCACTCGCGTAACGGTACGAGAGATGCACAACGACCCCGCACCCGTCCGATCCCAGATCAGTAACGGGTGCGGGGCCGGGCAGCGGCGACGCTCAGCGCTTCAGGCCGGCCACCTTCAGCAACTCAGGGCGGCGCAGGACCAGCCCGATCCACATCAGCACGCCGGTGTAGACCGCGAACAAGACCGTGTCGAACAGCGGTGCCTCGATTCGCATGTTGGCGGTGACCGCGCCTCCGAGGTAAGCCGTGATCCCCAGGGCGCCGAGGACTGCGGTGCGCGGGATTGCGAACACGACGAGACAGACCAGCAGGACGATACCCATGACAAGCGCCTGGTCGATCGGGAAACCGAGTTTCGCCATGGAATCGACCACCTCCTGCGGACGCGTCAGCTTGATCACGATGTCGAAGACCAAGAAGGCGCCGATCAGCACACTGATGACGATTCCCGTTGTGCGACGCCAGTTCCTGCGGACGGGTTGCGGATCGGCGGCGGCCGTGGCCGCCGGGTCGGCGGTGCCTGCGGTGACGGTGTTGCGGCTCATGATGTTCTCCTGGCGAGTGATGCGAGTGTGTTGTGCAGGGATAGACACCCGTACTCGCCAGAACTCATCGCCGAACCGGCCCGGAGCCGTCTATCTCGACGACGATCGACGACTACGCCGCCGACCTGGCTGGGTCGGCGCGATAGGACCTGCTTTCCTTCCACTCCCAGACGGCGTAGAGCACCTCGGTGGTGTAACCGAGGTCCATCCGACCCCCACCGATCGGGACCGTCGCGTCGATACCTATCGCAGGGTTCGGTTGCCACCCACTCGGTTTCGACGTCAGCGGCGCCACCTCGATCTCGGCGCCGTCCGGGCGTTGAAACGTGAACCGCTGCAACCCATGCGCGATGATCGCAAACTCGCCCCGATGCAACGCCCGATGACACGACCCACACAACAAGATCAGATTGTCCGGATCCGTCCGCCCACCCGCCGACCAGAACACCACATGATGGGCATGCAGATGACGCGTCCGCCCACACCCCGGCACCTGACAACACCGATCCCGCACGAACAACGCCCGCACCAACGCCTTGTTCGGCGCCCGCTTCCGACGCCCCACCCCCAACAACGCCAACTTCCCCGGCCGCCCGGGAACCCTACGGCTCACCACCTCCCGAGTCGACGCACCACACCGTGCTTCGGCCACCTCAGCCTCCGACAACGCCGGACCATCATCGAGATGAGCCGACTCCACCCCCTCACCGGCATGAATCAGGATCTCCGCACCTGGCGCAAGATCGGGCATCGCGATCCCGTCATGCACCATGTCGGCCATCGCCACCACCGCCGGCGCCACATTCGACGGCACCTGCCGCCACAGATCCCGACGCCGAGACGGAACCACCTCCGAATCCTCAGGTGCCGAACCGGCTTCAGTGTTCCGCGGAACACTCTCCACAGTGGGCAGATCCGGGTCATCGCAGGTCCGGGTGCGTTCATACTCCGCCCGCACCGACCCAGCAAGGAACCGCGCACCATCCAACGGACTCAACCGCAACGACACCGACAACGACCCGTCATCGTTCCACTTCCACCGACCGGTCGACTCCACCGGCGGCCGGCTTTCCTCCTCGACGCCACGGTCGCGATCGATCTGGCCCATCGCCCGCACCGCCCGATCCAACTGACTCGCCGTCGCCGACAACGCCAGATTCACCAACTCCGCCTCACGCTCCGGTGTAGCCACCCGTGTCAACGCGCGGACCTTCGAATACGACAACCGACCCTCGCGAAACGCCGTGCGGATCACCGGCAATTCTCGTATCGCCTTGGCGACCCTCAACTGCTCATGCGCCGTTCGCGGTGCAATGCCGGCCTTCCACGACAACCAGTGCGCTAGCGAATGAATCCCCGGCCCCCGCCACGACTCCCGCTCATCCAGTTCCGCCACCAGGTCAAGGAAGTTCGCTGTCAGCGCCGTGATCTGAGCGGCGTAACCCAGCACCCGCGCCTCGAGCACCTCATCCGACAATAAGACCGGATCCGCATCATCGAACATCGACGACGCATCTCCACCGGAACGAAAAGCACTGACCCCCAACGCAACCCCCTGAACCGAGCGAGAAGTACAGGAACAAGGTATCGCCCGGCACCGACAGTCTTTCGGGGCTCAACCCGAGGTCACGAGTGTTCCGCGGAACACTCTCGAGTTGCCCGTTGACCGCGCCGCCTGCCGTCGCGCCCAGCACCTACCCGCCCCCGTTTCGGACCACCGATCACTAACGCGCGACGAGCCTCACGAGCGGATACTCGCGTGACGACTTCTTCTGGTACTTGGCGTATCGGGGTTGCGCCTCGACAACCCGCTTCCACGCCGTGCTGCGTTCGTCCGCGCCGAGGACGACCGGCGTCACCGGCACCGGGGCCTCCCCGTGTCGCTCGACCGACACGCCATCGGGATGGGCGGTCAGGTTGGCGAACCAGTCCGGATTCCGCTTGCCGCCGCCCGATGCGACGACCAGCCAGTCGTCGCCGTCGGGGAACCAGCTGAGTGGTGTCTCGCGCGCGAGACCTGAGCGTCGACCGGTCGTGCGCAGGATGAGCATCTCCATCCCCCACATCGATTCGGACTTCTTGCGGATGCGGGCGACGGTGCGCTCGTTGGTCCTTCGCTGGTACCAGAGCGACAGGGACCGAAGTGACAGAGACATGCTTTCCTCCGTTGAGATCAGGCGATGCACCGACAGTACGGTGATGGCGCAGCCGGCGGCTTCTCGATTCCTGACCGGTCCTCATCTCGACGAGAGTCACCGGATGAGTCCGGCAGCTACTCCTTCCAGGATCTGTTCGAGAATCGACTCCGAGGTGGCGAAGTTGATCCGCACATACTCCGCACTCGATTCACCGAATCCGCGGCCGCCGTCGACGAGAACGCGACCGCGGCGACGGATCGTGTCCACCGGATCGTCGAGCCCATACGCCGAAACGTCCACCCAGCTCAGGTATGTGGCTTCGGGAAGGTGATGCACGGCCTCGGGAACTTCGCCGACAAGAAATTCGTGTACCCGCCTCCGGTTACGATCCAGCACACGGATGAGGTCGGAGTGCCAGTCCGATGCCTTCTCCCACGCCGCGACATGCCCGACCACCCCCGGCACCGACACCGTCCCGTAGAGATCCGGCGGCTCCGCATCGCGGCGGCCTAAGAGCTCCGACGACCCGTAGTGGACGACTGCGCAGCGCAACCCGGCCAGATTGAATGCCTTGCCCGCCGAGGTGATCGTCACCGTTCGTGCCGCCACCTCATCGCCGAGCGATCCGAAGGGAATGTGGCCGTGCGGGTGATACACGAGGTCTGCGTGGATCTCGTCACTGATGACCAGGAGGTCGAACCTCTCCGCCAGCTCCGCGATTCGGGTCAGTTCCGCCCGGGAGTGCACCCGACCGGTGGGGTTGTGCGGATTCACGAGAACGAGCGCCTTCGGCCGTCGACGCTCGAGCGCCCGCTCGAACTCGTCGAAGTCCAGACACCATCCCGACGACGTTCGGCGAAAAGGCACGTCGACAGTCTGCAGTCCCATCCTCGCCAGCGTCGCGAGGAAGGGAGGATAGTTCGGAGTCTGGATCGCCACCGCGTCGCCCGGACCGGTACTCAGCCTGAGGAGCAACTGCAATGCCTGGATGAGGTCGGTCTGCTCGCGCACCCGCGCGGGGTCGACGACCCATCCGTATCGGTCGGCCATTCGCCGGGCGAACGCTTTACGGAGTGGTGTCCCACCCAGCCAGTCGGGGTATCCGAGATCCCCCTTCTCGATCGACTCGACGAGCGCGTCGCGAATCGGCGGTGCGATGGGGAAGTCCATGTCGGCGACCCATGCCGGAATAGTCCCGTCGGCGCGCGCACGAGACCATTTGACGCCCGGCCGCCGGCTGAGTCGAGTGACTTCGAGGTCATCGAAACCTGGATGCGCCGAACGAGTCCGGCTGCTCATGGGCATGGCCGATCACCGCCGTCCTGCGGCCGGGGCCGTCAGCGCGTCGCGAGACAGTTCGATCTGCCCGTGATGCTGAGCGAGTTCCTCCAGCACGTGCAGCAGCACACCGATCGGCGACAGTGGACGAGCCGGACCCTCGTAGTCGCTCGGCGGGGTGTTCCGCAGCGGCGCATCAGGATCGAAGCCTGCAAGGTCACCGTTCAGTCGGTCCTCCAGTGCGGCGATCCGCCGTCGGAGGTCGTCGATCGATCCGCTTGCCGTGAACTCGGCCGTTCGGTTGCGATCACTGGGTCGGCCGGCGATGAGGTGCCCGATCCAGTACTCGGCGACCTCGGTGCAGTGGAATGCGATGGCCCACGGCGGGTTCGCCCCGGAGAGGGGCGGTGCCTGATTGGCCTGGTCGTCGCCGATCTCGCCGAGCGCGTCGAGCATCCCCGCGAAGGCGCGATGCACGAAGTACAGGTATTCCTCGGTGTTCATCTGATGACTTTCTGTGGTTCGTGTGGTGAGGATCAGTCGATCTGCTCGAGTACGGCGTTCTTCGTCTCGGGCAGCATGGTCAGGACGACGCCCGCGCCGATGGCGAAAAGCACCGCACTGGTCGTGAATACGAGTCCGGTTCCGCCGAAGCCGAGCAGTGCCGGGACGGCGAGCGGACCGAACACGGAGCCGAGGCGACCCATTGCCGTGGCTGATCCGACGCCGGTGCCTCGGCTGTTGGTGGCGAACAGCTCCGGCGTGTAGGCGAAAATGGAGGAGAACATGCCGAAGAAGAAGAACTGCAGGAAGGAGCCGGCAACGATGAGCTCGACGGTGCCCGAGCTCTGGCCGTAGAAGAAGGCGGCGATTCCAGAACCTACGGTGTATCCCGCCAGGCAGTATCGACGCCCGAGACGCTCGATGAGATAGGCGGCGGACAGGAACCCGGGAATCCCCCAGAGCGCCATGGCCAGAACGAATCCGATGCTCTTCGCGACATCCAGACCGCTGTCGGTGAGGAGCTTACCGATCCACGTGGTCAACCCGTAGTAACCGGTCATCAGGCAGAACCACACCGCCCACACGGTCAAGGTGCGTGCTCGGTTGCGGACGTCGAGAAGCGCTCGCAACCCGCCACGCGCCGTGCCGGGTCCGGCGTCCGGAATCGGCGTGTAGTCGGGAAGTGGTTCGGCCGTGGCCTTCTGCACCCGCTGCTCGAAGGCGCTGAGCGTTCGTTCGGCGTCCGCCTCATGACCCCTGGCGATCTGCCACCGCGGTGACTCAGGCAAGTTCCTGCGGACGATCAACGCGATCACGGCGAGCCCGGCCTGCATGAGAAAGAAGCCCCGCCAACCGAATTGCGAGGCGACCAGGAGATAGGAGAGCGCGCCGGCAGAGATGAATCCGAGCGGCCACGCCCCCTCCAGCAGGGCCGCATACCGGCCGCGTTTCGACGACGGCATGAACTCGGCGAGAATTGCTGCAGCGACCGGGAATTCAGCACCCATACCGATTCCCAACACGAACCGGAAGGCCAGCATCGATTCGTACGACCAAGCGAAGGAGAGGCCGACGCTGGCGAGCCCCCAGATCACGATGCTGCACTTGAAGACACGCAGGCGACCGAACCGGTCGGCCAGCGCTCCTGCGCCGATGGCACCGAAGAACATCCCGGCGAAACTCGCACTCCCCAGTACGCCGGTCTGCGCCGGGCTGAGATCGAAGTGGTCGCTGATGGGTGAGAGCAAGAAGGTCATCGCCCCCAGGTCGATGGAATCAAAGAACCACGCAGTTGCGATGACCAGGAACAGGTTTCGCTGCACGGGCGACCAGGGCAGTCGCTCCAGACGACCGGCGACTTCGGCTGGGGTGAGGGTCGTGGGCGCGGTCGTCGAGGCCGCGAGTGGTGGTTTCGTCAATGGAGTTCGATCTCTCTCGACAGAAGGAGACGGCGCAGCGGCGCACCGTAGATGACTTCCCGGGACTCCGTCACCGGCTTAACCGGTTACGGATTGCACCGAGTGTGTACCTTCGATTCGTCACCTGTCAAGGGGGTTACTCAAATTCGGATACGCGGCACTACCAGGTATTTCCGTCGTTTCAGAGCCGTCATGACGCCGTAACACGGCTGCGCGGCCACCCGCGCCCGACGACCGTCCGGGCGCAGGATCGTGCGGACCCGGCACCGGCGATGATCGACCGAGTAACGGGAGAACTTCCTCGCGGAGAGGATTCAGGTGGAGAGTTCCTTGTGGCGGCGTCGATAATCCGCCGCCTTCTTGCGATTGCCGCATTCAGCCATGCCACACCACCGCCGTGAGCCGCCGCGCGACACGTCCACGAACAACCGGGTGCAGTCAGGGTTCGAGCACTCGCGCATCTTGGCGAGGTCGGCGGACGCGAGCAACTCGATGGCGTCCCGCGCGAGCAGACTCAATCCATTACGAGTCGTCCCTGTCACTTTCGCCATTCCGTCGATGTCCAGCGTGACAGTGGGCAGAGGCGTGGCGGCAGCAGAATTGAGCACGGCAGCGGACTCGGGATCGAAGTTCCTCCTGCCGACGGACGTGTCGTCGCCGGAGCCGAGGCAACCGACCACCACGTCGTAGATCGCCTCACGAACCCGTCGGGCGTACTCGATGTCCACGGTGTCCGGATCGTCCACCAGGTCGAAGAGTCCCGCTTCGGAGAACCACCGGGACAGGTCACCGGAGTCGCCGAGGAGTTCGGTACGTATGGTTCGACGCCACAGCATCGTACCCGCGAAATCGAGGCTCGACCGCCCGCTGACGAACACAAAACCCGACACATAACCATCTTGACAGGTGACGGTGCTCGATTCAACGTATCGAGGTGTTTCCCCGCCGAGAAACAGCCGAGGCCCCGGCAACCAGAACGGTTGCCGGGGCCTCGGTTGGTCACGAAAACGCTAGAGCGCCTTGAGTTCCTCGATGACGCTGTCGACGCTCTTCTTGGCGTCGCCGAAGAGCATGCTGGTGCCGTCGGCGAAGAACAGCGGGTTCTCGATACCGGCGTAACCCGAACTCATCGACCGCTTGAGCACGATGGTCGATCGCGCCTCGTCGACGTTGAGGATCGGCATGCCGTGGATCGGGCTACTCGGATCATTGCGCGCCGCGGGGTTGGTGACGTCGTTGGCGCCGATGACGATGGCGACGTCGGTCCGGCTGAACTCGCCGTTGATGTCGTCCATCTCCTTCATCGAGTCGTACTCGACGTCGGCCTCGGCCAGCAGCACGTTCATGTGCCCGGGCATGCGACCGGCGACCGGGTGGATCGCGTACTTGACCTCGACACCCTTGGCCTCCAACAGCTTCGCCATCTCCTTGACCGCATGCTGGGCCTGCGCCACGGCCAGACCGTAACCGGGGACGACGATGACCTGGTTGGCATATGCCATCTGGATCGCGGCGTCGGCAGCCGAGGTCGCCTTGACGGTGCCGCCGGCCGCACCCGGACCGCCCGCGGCAGCAGCATCGCCACCACCGAACGAACCGAACACGATCGCGGGGATCGACCGGTTCATCGCCTTGGCCATGAGGTTGGTCAGGATCGAACCCGACGCGCCGACGATCATCCCGGCCACGATCAGCGCCGTGTTGTCCAGCGCGATACCCGCGGCCGCAGCCGACAGACCGGTCATCGCATTGAGCAGCGAGATGACGACCGGCATGTCCGCACCACCGATGGGGAACACCACGAACAGACCCATCACGCCCGCGGCGACCAGGACTCCGACCATCCACCAGACGCTCGCGCCACCACCGTTGGAGGCGTTGACACCGAGATAGATCGCCAGCCCCAGCGCCACGATCAGCAGCACGATGTTGGCGGCCTGGAACAGCTTCGCGTTGGAGACGAAGGTCTTCTCCAGCCCCTTGGGCATGATCTCCTGCAGCTTCGCGAACGCCACCAGCGAACCCCAGAACGAGACCGACCCGATGATTGCGGCGATCAGCGAACCGATCACCAGCGGCGACGCCGGTTCGACGTTGTGGAACGACGAGAACCCGGAGGTCTCGATGAACTCGGCCCACGCGATGAGCGCGACGGTGCCGCCGCCGACGCCGTTGAACAGCGCCACCAGCTGCGGCATGGCCGTCATCTTGGTCTTGAGTGCGGGCGGAATTCCCAGCGCCACACCGAGAATCAGACCGACGGCGATGAGCACCCAGTTGATCGTCGGTACGCCCTCGGTCGAGTGCCCGTCGGAGCCGACAGCTCCTTCGTTCCACACGTAAAGCAACGTTGCGGCGACGGCCAGACCCATACCGACCGCGGCGATCCAGTTGCCACGCACCGCGGTCTTCGGTCCGGTCAGACCCATCAGACCGTAGATGAACAGGGAGAACGAGACGATGTAGAGCGCGGTCACCAGGTAGCCGACGCCCTCACTCGGGGTATGCGCACCCGCCGCGAGTACCAGCTGTGACACAGAAGTCTCTGGGGAGCCGTTCACTTGGCCACCTCTTTCTTACCCTTGAACATGCCCAGCATCCGGTCGGTGACCGCGAAGCCACCGATGACGTTGAGCGTGCCGAACACCAGCGCGACGAACGCGATGATGCGCACACCCCACCCGGCGTCGGCGGGCAACTTGCCCAGCACGACCAGTGCACCGAGCACGACGATGCCGTGAATGGCGTTGGTGCCCGACATCAACGGAGTGTGCAGGGTGTTGGGGACCTTGGAGATGACGGCGAAACCGACGAACCCGGCGAGCACCAGGATCGCGAGATTCGCGAGAAGACCGGCATACATCAGGCAGACACCTCCTGCTCGGTACGGGTGACACACGCAGCCGCGACGACCTCGTCGTCGAAATCCGGTGTGATGGAGCCGTTGTCGTCGAGCATCAGCTCGATCAGCGCCAGCAGGTTCTTCGAGTACAGCTCGCTGGCGTGCTCCGGCATCGTGGCCGGCAGGTTCAGCGGAGCGGCGATGGTGACGTCGTGTTTCACGACGGTCTGACCCGGCTCGGTCAGCTCGCAATTACCGCCGGTCTCACCGGCGAGGTCGACGACGACACTGCCCGGCTTCATACCCTCGACCGCGGCCGCGGTCACCAGACGCGGAGCCGGACGACCCGGCACCAGCGCAGTGGTGATCACCACGTCGAAACCCTTGATCGCGTCTTCGAGAGCCTGCTGCTGCTGCGCGCGCTCGTCGTCGGTGAGCTCACGGGCGTACCCGCCCTCACCGGCGGCGTCGATGCCCAGATCGAGCCACTGCGCGCCGACCGAACGGACCTGCTCGGCGACCTCGGGACGCACGTCGTAACCGGTGGTCCGCGCACCCAGACGCTTGGCCGTGGCCAAGGCCTGCAGCCCGGCCACACCGACACCCAGGACCAGCACCGTCGCCGGCTTCACCGTGCCGGCCGCCGTGGTCAGCATCGGGAAGAACCGCGTCGACACATCCGCGGCCACCACGACCGACTTGTAACCTGCGACATTCGCCTGCGAACTCAGCGCGTCCATCACCTGGGCGCGCGAGATACGCGGAATGGCTTCCACCGCGTACGCCTCCACGCCTGCTTCCCGCAACGTGGCGATCTGATTGTCGGCGTTGCGCGGCGCGAGAAAGCCGATCAGCTTCTGCCCGCTCCGCAGCTTCGCGATCTCCGCATCCGACGGCGGCGACACCCTCAGGACCACATCGGACCCATATGGATCGCCGATCGTCGCACCGGCCTCGGTGTACGCCTCGTCGGGGATCAGGGCGCCGAGACCGGCCCCCGACTCCACCACGACGGGCACACCCTTGCCCACCAGCGCGGCGACGACCTTCGGGACCAGCGCCACCCGGCGCTCTCCCTCGGCCGTCTCGCGCACGACACCCACTGTCATCTATCTCACCTGTCTGGTCCGGCGCCATCGAGCAGCGCCGCGGTTCGGCGCCAGGACTCGGCGCGTCTTGTCAACGAGGTGACCCGCTTCCAGATCGTGCAGCTCCGCCATGTGTGGGCGCAGCGGACGACCTGACGCAGGTCACGAGGTGCTCGGATGGGACAGGATGGCTGTCACCCGGCTCACATAAAGGTGCGATGAACATAACATGCGCTCTCAGCGACAGCTCAGGTGAGTCAGATACCTCACTCAACCCTTGACGCTGCGGTTTTCGCTATTTCTGGACAGGTGTCTGTACAGATGTCGTCCCGCTGGCCTGCCGAGTCTTTCCGGGCTTGGGCTCCGCGTCGCCCTAGACGATGGTGTAGGTGCGGTCGTCGAGTCCGCTCGCGCCGTCGGGTGCCGGTGCCTGATAGCGCTCGATCTGCGGCTTGCCCTGCTTGTCGATCGCCCGGCACTCGAGGGTGTGGTTGCCCTTGGTCGCCTGCCAGGCGAACCGCCACTGCCGCCACGTGTCGATGCTGTACTCCGTCGTCAGCTCCGCGGGTTGCCATGGCCCCTGGTCGACGCGCACCTCGACGCGCTCGACGCCCGTGTGCTGGGCCCATGCGGTGCCGGCCACGACGACCTCCCCGGCCGGATGCTCGGTGCCATCGGCCGGACGGTCGAAGCGCGACGCCATCTTGATCGGGCCGAGCGCCGACCACCCGCGTGTCGTCCAGTAGGCCTTGGCCTCGGAGAACCGCGTGATCTCCCAGTCGATGACCCATTTGGTCGCCGAGACGTACCCGTACAGCCCCGGCACCACCTGCCGGACCGGGTATCCGTGCTCGAGGGGAAGCGGCGAGCCGTTCATCCCGACGGCGAGAAGCGCGTCGCGCCCATCGGTCACCGCCGAAATCGGTGTGCCGCAGGTCCATCCGTCCACACTCGTGGACAGCAACATGTCCGACCCGGGCCTGACCCCGGCAAGATCGAGGACCTCGCGCATCGGCACCCCCAGCCACTTGGCGTTGCCGACGAGGTCGCCACCGACCTCGTTCGACACGCAGGCGAGCGTCACGATCCGCTCGGTCATCGGCATGGCGAGCAGGTCGTCCCAGGACAGGGTCACCTCGCGGTCGACGTCCCCGTGAATCCGCAGTCGCCACTCGTCGGTCGTGAGCGTCGGAACCTGCAACGCGGTGTCGATGCGGTAGAAGTCGGCGTTGCTGGTCATGAAAGGGGTTGCACCCGAGAGCTCGAGCTGCGCACCGGCCGGGATCGGCGGCGCCTGGCTCGCCGCACGCGGCAACAGCACTCGGGCGCGGTCGGCGACGACGCCCGCAGTGTCGGCGAGCACTCGCCGGGCCACGACACCGACGACGACCGCGGCGGCCGCGATACCGCCGGCGGTGAGCACGAAGCGGCGCGAGAAACCCGACCGCACAGCCGATGTGGGCTCGTCGCCCGCGGCGTCGGGATCCGCCTCGGGGGACTCCGCCCCCTTGGGACGTAGCTGCGCGATGAGGACGCGCAGCACAACGATCCCGACGACGCCGGCGATGATCGACGGCAGTGCGTGCGTCCAACCGGCATCGGGACGGTTGAGTGCGGCCAGCATCCCGACCAACCCGAAGGCTCCGATGATCACCGAGCCGAGCGGAGGTCGTCGTCGTTCGAGGTATCCGCACGCCGCCGCGAGCACCGCGATGATGATGCCCATCCCGATGAACAAGGCGAGCTTGTCGGCAACGCCGAACGTCTCGATGGCCCACTTGCGTACGGCCTCGGGCGAATGGTCGACGACCGACGAGCCGACTGCGAAGTACGGGGAGGCGTCGGGCGAGATCGGGACGGCGGCCAGTTCGCCCGCGGCGAGGGCCGCGCCGACGGCGACCACGCCGGCCAGCGCGGGAGCCGGCGAGGATGCGTGACGCGTGGTGATCGAGGCCATATCCCTTGGTACCGGAGAACCCTGTGAATATGCCGTGCGCCGGATGGTCCGAGACCGTGCGGTGACCACCGACGGCACCCCGTCGACGAATCGTTATCAAGACTAGAACAGGTTCTAGTTTGTCCGCTAATCTGAGCGGTATGGCTACCAGCACCGAGATCCCCGAGACCGTCGCACTTGATTCGGTGAGTGAGTTCTCCGACGAGGTCGACGTCGTCGTGATCGGATTCGGCATCGCCGGCGGATGCGCCGCCGCCGAGGCCGCTGCCAACGGCGCGCGTGTGCTGTTGCTCGAGCGCGCCGCCGCGCCCGGCGGCACCACCTCGCTCTCCGGTGGATTCTTCTACCTCGGCGGCGGGACCGCAGTACAGCAGGCCACGGGCCAGGACGACTCCGTCGAAGAGATGGAGAAGTACCTCACCGCCGTGTCGATCGAACCCGAGGCCGACAAGATCCACGCCTACTGCGTCGACAGCGTCGACCACTTCAACTGGCTCGAAGGACTCGGCTTCACCTTCGAGCGCAGCTTCTATCCGGAGAAGGCCGTGATCCAGCCCGGTACCGAGGGACTGATGTTCACCGGCAACGAGAAGGTCTGGCCGTTCAAGAACCAGGCCGTCCCCGCGCCACGCGGGCACAAGGTCCCGGTACCCGGGGAGACCGGGGGCGCGAAGCTGGTCATCGATCTGCTCGTCACCCGTCTCAACGAGCTGGGTGCCGAGGTCCGGTATGAGACCGGCGCCCGCCAGTTGGTCGTCGACGAGCAGGGTGCGGTCGTCGGCGTGACGTGGAAGACGCCCGACGCCGAGGGCGTCATCCGCGCGGACTCGGTGATCATCGCCGCCGGCGGTTTCGTGATGAACCCCGACATGGTCGCCGAACACACCCCGCATCTCGCCGAGAAGCCGTTCGTGCTCGGCAACACCTACGACGACGGCCTCGGCCTGCGCATGGGCCGATCGGTCGGCGCCGCACTGAAATACATGGACAAGGCGTTCATCACCGCGCCGATCTACCCGCCCGCAAGCATGGTCATGGGCGTCATCGTGAACAAATTCGGCGAGCGGTTCGTCACCGAGGACTCCTACCATGCGCGGACATCGGGATTCGTTCTCGAGCAACCTGATTCGGTGGCTTACCTCATCGTCAACGAGTCGCACATGAACGAGAAGCAGAACTACCTGGTCCCGTTGATCGACGGCTGGGAGACCATCGAGGAGATGGAGCGGGACCTCGGCATCCCCGAGGGCAAGCTGCAGGCGACCATGGCCCGCTACAACGAGAACGCAGCGAAGAAGGAAGACCCCGACTTCCACAAGGCACCCGAGTTCCTCGAGCCCCAGGACACCGGACCGTGGGCGGCATACGACCTGTCGCTCGGCAAGGCCATGTACGCCGGGTTCACCATGGGCGGTATGGCGACGTCGTTGGACGGCGAGGTGCTCGACGAGTCGGGCACCGTCATCCGCGGGCTCTACGCCGCCGGGGCCAGTGCCACCAACATCGCGCAGGACTGCAAGGGATACTGCAGCGGAACGCAATTGGGCGAGGGCTCCTACTTCGGCCGGCGCGCCGGGCGGCACGCGGCCGCACGGGTCGCCACCAGCGCCTGACGGTCGGGCACCCGATCGAAAACCGCCCGCCGGCGAACCATAGACGACGAGGAGTCGTCGGCGTAGCCGGCGAGGGCGGTTTCCTATCAGCGCCGCGGCGTGAACCCGCGGAGTCGCAGGCTGTTGCCGACGACGAACACCGACGAGAGCGCCATGGCCGCGCCGGCGATCATGGGATTCAGCATCCCGGCGGCGGCGAGAGGAATGGCCGCGACGTTGTACCCGAAGGCCCAGAACAGGTTTCCCTTGATGGTGCCGAGGGTTCGACGCGCCAGAGCAATGGCATCGGCCACCGCGCGCAGGTCACCGCTCACGATCGTCAGATCGCTGGCGGCCATCGCGACGTCGGTGCCGGTACCCATCGCGAGGCCGAGATCCGCCTGCGCAAGCGCCGCGGCGTCGTTGATCCCGTCCCCGACCATCGCCACCACGTGGCCCTGCTCCTGCAGTTCGGCGATCACCTCGAGCTTCCGCTTCGGACTGACCCCGGCGGTGACGTCGTCGATTCCGACACTCGAGGCCACGGCCCGGGCGGCGCCCTCATTGTCGCCGGTGAGCAACATCGGAATCAGACCCAGTCGCCGGAACTCGGCGATCGCCGCGGCCGACGAGGGTTTGACCCGGTCCGCCACCACGAGAACCGCGACGGGAACAGGTTGTCGGGCAGGCTCTTCGGAGGAATCCTCGGCGATCAGGACGACGACCGCGGTTGCGCCGTCGGATTCCGCGACGACCACCGCATCGTCGAGCGGCGGTGGCAGGGACGCGTCGATCGTGTTCGGCGACACCACTGTCACGAACCGGTCGCCGACGATCCCGGCGACACCGGCGCCCTGCGTGGACACGAAATCACGGACGCGGGAGTCGATGTGGTCGCGTCCCGCGTCGACGATGGCCGCCGCGATCGGGTGTTCCGATCCCGACTCCACCGATGCCGCCCAGCCCAGGACCTGTTCGCGCGCATAGCCGTCGGCCACGGTGATCCCGGACAGCGACATCTCACCCGTCGTCACGGTGCCGGTCTTGTCCAGCACGATCGTGTCGACGCGTCGCGTCGATTCCAACACCTCCGGGCCCTTCAGCAGGATGCCCAGCTGTGCCCCTCGCCCGGTACCGACCATCAGGGCCGTCGGAGTGGCGAGTCCGAGCGCGCACGGGCACGCGATGATGAGGACCGCGACGGCGGCGGTGAACGCGAAGGTCACATCGCCACCGGCGAAGTCGGTCGTGGACGCCACGCCGAGCCAGAAGCCCAGGGTCGCAAGCGAGATCGCGATCACGATCGGGACGAACACCGACGAGATCCGGTCGGCCAGTCGCTGGACGTCGGCCTTGCCCTCTTGCGCCGCCGTCACCATGCGGGCCATCTGGGCGAGCGCGGTGTCGGAACCGACAGCGGTCGCACGCACGACGAGCAGACCGCTGGTGTTGACGGTCGCGCCGACCACCGAGTCGCCGGAGGTGACCTCGACCGGTACGGATTCGCCGGACACCATCGACGCGTCGACCGCCGACGCACCGTCGACGACGACTCCGTCGGTGGCGATCTTCTCACCGGGCCGGACCACGAACTCGTCGCCGACCGCCAACTGCGCGATGGGGATTCGGGACTCGGCACCGTCGGACCGTCGGACGACGACGTCCTTGGCCCCGAGGTCCATCAGCGCGGCGAGTGCGTCACCGGCCCGCCGCTTGGCGCGCTTCTCGAAATAGCGGCCGGCCAGTAGGAAGGTCGTGACGCCGGCCGCGGCCTCGAGGTAGATGTGCGACGATCCGTCGGTCCGCTGGGGCAGCAGGTCGAATCCGTGGGTGAGCCCGGGCGTGCCCGCGGTGCCGAGGAACAGCGCGTACAGCGACCATCCGAACGCCGCGAGGGTGCCGACGGACACGAGGGTGTCCATCGTCGTGGCGCCGTGGCGCAGGTTGATCCACGCTGCGCGGTGGAACGGGTAGGCCCCCCACACGACGACCGGCGCGGCGAGCGTCAGGGACAACCACTGCCAGTACGTGAACTGGAGCGCCGGGATCATCGCGAGCGCGATCACCGGCACCGAGAGGATCGCGGAGACGATCAGGCGCTGCCGGAGACCGTCCAATTCGGGATCGCCGGACCCCGCTCCCGGGTGTTCCGGAGCGTAGGCCGACGAATCGGGCACGATCGGCGATGCGTCGTAGCCGGCCGCGCGGACCACCTCGACGAGGTCGCCGGGCGCCAGACCCGCAGGTACCTCGACGTGGGCACGTTCGGTCGCGTAGTTCACCGACGCGGTCACACCGTCGATCTTGTTGAGCTTGCGCTCGATGCGGTTGGCGCAGGACGCGCAGGTCATGCCGGTGATGTCGAGGTCGACCAGTTGTCCGGTACTCGCGGTCATGGGTGACCACCTTCATGCGGGTCGGATGTCGGTTCGCCGGTGACGACGCCGTGTGACGGTGCGTGGTGAGTCACCGGCTCCACGTCGGGGCCCCACGCACGCCCGACGCCGAACGCGATCACGAAGACCGCGATCAGCGCGACGACGTAGGCCAGGGGCCCGGTGGCAACGGATCTCATGGTCAAACCAGTGCGTAGCCGGCTTCGGTGACGGCGGCCGCGACCTCGTCTCGACCGAGTTCACGGTCGGCCGCGACCCGCACCGAGCCGTCGTCGACGGTGACCTCGACACTGGTCACGCCCGGCAGCGCCTCGATCTCCTCGCGAACGGACGCGGCACAGTGGCCGCAGGTCATGCCGGTGACGGTGTAGGTGCTGGTGGTGCTCATGCGGATACTCCTCGGATCGTCGAAGTCAACGGGGATGGATCAGGAAGGACGGTCAGGACTTGACCAGGCGGGTGATCGCGGCCATGGCCTCGTCGACCTTGGCCTTGCCGGCCTCGTCGCTCTCCTGCGCGGCATGCACGACGCAGTGAGCCATGTGCTCTTCGAGGAGCCCGAGGCTGACCGCTTGCAGCGCCTTGGTCATCGCCGACACCTGCGTCAGGATGTCGATGCAGTAGGTGTCTTCCTCCACCATCCGCTGCAGACCGCGCGCCTGACCTTCGATGCGCTTCAGGCGGCGCAGATAGTCATCCTTCCGGCCGATGTAGCCGTGCTGGTGCTCGTCCATGATTCTCCCGTCCGGATACCCCTCAAGGGTATGCCCGACCAGGTATACCACCGCCGAACCCGAAACGGTACCCCCCTACCGTATGCGGAACGAACCCGTTGTGCTCGGAGCAGCCCAACTACTGCTCTCTGAGAACCAGCGGTCTCGTGGCTTTTCGGATACCCCTACGAGCGGAGTGCTGCGGCCAGTTTGGCCAGGGCGGCGGCGACCTCGTCGAGTGCGTCCCCGATGGCGGCAACACGCGCCGCGTCGAATCCCGGAGCGGTGGGGTCGGGCACGGGCACGGCCGGGACGTTCCGCGGCGCGATGCCCGTCGTCTCCGAATCGGGGACACGGACGGACGGGCCGATGCCGGCCTGTCCGTCGAACGATCTGCCGGGGTCCGGCGCCGGCGAGTAGGCGACGTCGTAGCCGTCGGTCCGGTGGCGTCGGCCGTGGTAGTCCTCGGCGGCCAGCGGCTCGGCATTGGTCGACCGGCGTCCGCCGCGGTACTCACCCGGTTCGGGCTCGGCCGCCGGGGGTTGCGTCGGCAGGGCAGCCGGGTGCGAGTCGGGCAGGCGGTGCGAACCCATCCGTGACGAACCCATCTGCGGCGGCTGACGCAAAGGGTCGACGGCGTGATCAGGCGCGACCGTCTGCGGGTTGGAAGCGCTCGCGCCGGTCATCACCGACGGTGCGTGGCCGTTGCTGCGCGCATAGAAGTGCGGGCCGCCGTGCCCGGCGAAGAACACGCATCCGGCGCCCTCTGGGGACGGGACCGGGCACGGATTGCGTTCGATGAGCGACTGCGCGCGGTCGTCGAAGTCGTTCCATTCGAGCCACAGCCGGCGGTCGTGCCGCGGGTGGGTGCTCGCGTCGGTGGCGTGATTGCCCCGGTGGCCGATCGCCAGACGGCATTGCAGCAACCAATCGGAGTCACCCGACAGCCCCAGCGCCGCGCGTTCGGTCGGCCGGCACACCACCGTCGACCAACAGCCTTCGCCGTTCATACGGACTCCCCTTCATGCCTTGCATCGCCGCGAGATCTTCGCGCGACCACACCCGTGTGGCGCGCACGGTCGTCTTCTCGTACCCGTCGGCTTCCTGCCGCCCGGTGGCAAGCCCCCCGGCATGCGCTTCTGCGGTGGCCCTCCCCCGGTGGCCACGGTGTGGTGAAGATCCCGCGGGTCAGTGTACGAAGCGGGCCGGTCCGGTGCCACCCTCTTGGCCCCGCGCGTCCGAACCGAGGAACGCGAGGATCCTCGCGTTCACCTCGTCCGGCTGGTCGAGGTGCAGGAAATGGCCCGCCCCGGCGACGACCGCGGCCGCACTGCCCGCCGGCAACACCTCGCGGACCGCGTCCGCAAGACGCGACTGCATGCACCCGTCGTCTGCACCATGCAAATACAATGTGGGAGAACGCGATTCGCCCAGCCAGTCGTTCCGCAACGCGGCGTACCGAGGATGGGTCCGCGGCCGCCGAAGTGCGCGGTAGTACCCGAGCGCGGCTGTCCGATGGGCACGTGTGGGCAGCGCCGCGAGCGCGTGGTCGACGTCCAGTCGGTGGTCGGGCCGGACAGGGGTCGCCACCGAATCGAGCCGCCAGCGGCGCCATAGGAGCGGGATGAGGCGGTCGAGAGTCCGTTCGGGCAACCACGGCAGCTGATTGAACGCGATGTACCAGCTCATCACCGCCTGACGCGCGAGCGTCTTGACGCCGTCGACCCCACTTCCGATCGAGCGCCGGACCGCCGGAACCGGCGGGACCGACATCGAGACCACCCGCGCGTAGGGATTGTCTTCGCGGTGCGCCACCGCGTTCGCCGTCATCGCGCCCCAGTCGTGCCCGATCAGGACGGCATCGGCGCCGGCTCCGACCGCGCGATGAACCGCCAGCGCATCGTAGGCCAGCGCCGCAACGTGAAAGTCGTTGTCCTCCGGTATCTCCGACGGTGCGTAACCGCGTGTGAACGGGGCGACCACGCGGTACCCGGCACCGGCGAGTTCGGGCCCGAGATGCCGCCACGTCCATGCCGAGTCGGGAAATCCGTGCAGGCACACGGCCACCGGACCGGCCGCGGGACCCCACGCGAGCGCATGCAGGGTGATGTGTCCGAGCTCGAGGGTGATTCGTTCCGGGCCCCCGGGAACAGGGGCGCGGGAATCGGGGCCGTCGCGATCGGGGCCGCCCTGGGGCCCCGAACCGTCTGCTGAGATCTGGGTCATCGGGGTCAATCTATCTCCGACAGCACCCCGGAGGCGTCGACTTGACCGGTCCGCTCAGCCGGGCAGGCCCACGGGACGGGCCTCCCGCAGTTCGCCGTCGACGATCCGGAACACCCGCGACTCCGCCACGTCGGCGGTCAACGGGTAATCCGTGCGGACATGCGCTCCGCGGGATTCGGTACGCGCGGCAGCGGCGGCGACGACCGCGGACGCGGTGAGCGTGAGTGCCGCGTCCTCGATGTCGCGTACCGAGTCGGCCGTCCGACGCGGCGCGGCGGCGAGCGTCGCGGCGACTTCGGCGAGACCGGCAGCCGACCGTCGTAGCGCGACATGACGCGTCATCATGTTCTGGAGCTGTTCGCGGTCCAGGACGGGGACCGGCTGCTCGGCCTTCAGTTCGGCGCGTTCGGGGACCGGGATCTCGCGACGCGCGACTGCCACGGCGGCCGCGCGACGGCCCATCACCAGGCCTTCCAGCAGGCTGTTCGATGCCAGCCGATTGGCGCCGTGCAGCCCGGTCCGCGCGACTTCGCCGGCCGCGAGCAACCCGTCGACCGCGGTGCGGGACGACTCGTCGGTCACGACCCCGCCGCACAGATAGTGCGCGCCGGGGACGACCGGGATCCGTCCGGACGCGGGGTCGAGGCCGGCAGCGCGGACACCGGCGGTCACCGTCGGGAAGCGTGTCTCGAAGTCGCCGACGTCGGCGATGTCGAGATACACGCACGGGTGCCCGGTGAGCTCGATCGCGGTCTGCACCGCGTCGGCCACCACGTCGCGGGGAGCGAGATCGCCCATCGGGTGGACGCCCGCGGTGACCGACCGGCCGTCGACGTCGATGAGCCGTCCGCCCTCGCCGCGCACCGCCTCGCTGATGAGGGTCCGCCGACCCCGCGCGCCCGCGGTGTAGAGCATCGTCGGGTGGAACTGGATGAACTCGAGATCGGCCACCTGCGCCCCGGCGCGCAGTGCCAGCGCGATGCCGTCGCAGGTGGCGCCCGCCGGATTCGTGGTGGCGGCGTAGAGGTGCCCCGCCCCGCCGGTCGCGAGGAGCACGGTCGGGGCGAGGACCGACGTGGGACGGCCGTCGCGCAGGCACGCGACACCGACTGCCCGGCCGTCGTCGAGGTGGATCGCGGTGGCGATCGTGTCGTCGAGGAACCGGATCGGCGGCACGTCTCCGCCGGCGGTCTGCCGGACGGCCTCGTGCAACGCGCGCTGGATCGCGGCCCCGGTCGCGTCGCCGCCGGCGTGGATGATGCGCCGGCGGGTGTGGCCGCCCTCACGGGTGCGCAGGAGCAGGCCGTCGGCGTCCCGGTCGAATTCGGCACCCCAGCCGATCAGGGCCGACACCGAGTCCCAGCCGTCGGCGAGGATGAGGCCCGACGCCGCGGCATCGGTGAGACCGGCACCGGCGGCGACCGTGTCGGCGAGGTGTCGGTCCACGGAATCGGCGTTGTCCGAGCTTCCCGTCTCCGCGCCGGGCATCACGACCGCGACACCACCCTGCGCGTAGAACGTGGACGTGGGTTGCTCCGCATTCGTCACGTCCCAGCCCGGCCCCTTGTTGAGCACGACGACCCGGAGCCCCTCGTGGGCGGCCCACAGCGCCGCCGTCAGTCCGGCGATTCCGGCACCCACCACCACGAGGTCGGCGCGGACCGTCTCCGCGGTCCCGGTCAGTCCGCGAGTGAACCCGCTCATGTCAACCGCCTCTCGCCGCGGCTCAGGGTGCCGCCGGCCCTCCGGGCAACACCCCGGATGTGTTTTCGATTCCCAGTCGAAAACCCTACCCTGCGAGTGCGCCACCCGAAATGCTCGGCGGGCCGCCGGCTCCGATGTTTGATCGGCTCCGGCCCCGATGTTTGAGCGCCTCCGGCAAGGGCAAACCCGGTCAGCATGAAAACCCTCTGGTTCGACCCCGCAGGTGAGGCAGCCCCCGAGTACCTGCCCGATGTCCGCCCGGAGACGATGCCCATCGACGTCGTCGACAGATTCGACCAGGTCATCGTCGGAGGTGGCATGACCGGTCTGACGACCGGCCTGCTGCTGGCGCGCGCGGGCCAGTCGGTCGCGGTCCTCGAAGCCCGGCACATGGGCGCCGCGGCGACCGGCCACACCACCGGCAAGCTCTCGCTGCTCCAGGGCACTCGACTGTCGTCGATCGCGAGCCGCCACGGCCACTCGGCCGTACAGGACTACGTCGACGCCAACCGCGAGGGACAGGCCTGGTTGCGTCACTATCTCGAACACCGCGGCCTGCAGGTCGACGAACGTGCGGCCCTCACCTTCGCCGCCACCGCGTCCGGCGCGAAGTCGGTGGAGAAGGAGTTCGAAGCCTGCCGCGCGCATGACCTGCCCGTCGAACACGTCGACTGCCCCGAGCTGCCCTTCGACGTCCGCACTGCCATTCGCCTCGACGGTCAGGCCCAGATCGACCCGATGGTCGTGCTCCGTGCCCTGACCGACGACCTGCGCGCACACGGCGGCCACTTCTACGAGGGCGTCCGTGTGCAGGGCCTCCGCCACGGCTCACCGAACGTCCTCTCGACCGACGCCGGTGACGTCCGTGCCGACTCGGTGGTCATCGCCACCGGACAGCCCTTCCTCGACCGCGGCGGCTACTTCGCCCGGGTCCATCCCCAGCGGTCCTACGCCGCGGCGTTCACCGTCGACGGGGACATCCCCGGCGAGATGTACCTCGGCTCCGACAACCCGTCGGTCTCTCTGCGGACGGTCTCCCGGCCGGGCTACGACCGCGAACTGCTCATGGTCGGTGGCTTCGGACACGAGGTGGGCCGGACGAAGTCCGAGCGACAGCATGTCCTCGACCTGATCAGCTGGAGCCAGAAGCACTTCCCCTCGGCACAGATGGTCGCGCGGTGGTCGGCCCAGGACTACACGACGATCGACGAATTGCCTTATGTCGGACCGATTCTGCCGGGCGTCGACTCGGTGCAGGTGGCGACCGGCTTCGCGAAGTGGGGTCTGACCAACGGCGTCGCCGCGGCGCTCGCGATGACGGGACGCATCCTCGGTTCCGAACCACAGTGGTCGACGACCCTGCGCCCGTGGCGCACGACCGAGATCAGCCGCCCCGGCTCGCTGGCCTCGGCGGTGTCGGCCAACGCGCAGGTCGCGGGATACATGGCCGCCGGTTACCTGTCGCTGCTGAAGCCGACCGACGGCGCACCCGAGGAAGGCGATGGCAGCGTCGGGCGTTCCGGCGTGAAGCCCGAGGGCGTGTGCACCGTGCAGGGTCAGACGCGGTCCGTCGCGCCGCTGTGCACGCACCTCTACGGCGTGCTGCGATGGAACGATGCCGAACAGTCCTGGGACTGCCCGCTGCACGGTTCGCGATTCAGCCACACCGGCGAGGTCCTCGAAGGTCCGGCCACCCGGAACCTGGCCTCGCACAACGACTGAGCGGGACACAGCGGACCGTCGTCGGGCCCGACGACGGTTCGCCTTGTCAGGTCCGGACGACGGCCGGCGCCGAACCGGCAAGCGCGGCCTCGCCCAGCATGCGTCGGAACACCGGACCGGTCAGCGTCGCGATCGGGCGCTGCACCGCTCCGGCCAGGACGCGGACACCGACGTCGAGTGCTCGCGCGTCGAGGCCGACCGGAATGCGGTCCCGGCCGCTCAGGACCCCGTGCAGGATCGCCGCTGCCGCGGCATCCGGCCGCGTACCGGGCAGGCGACGGTTGAACCCCCGCGTCACGAAGTCCCGCACCCCGGGCGTCACGTACAACGCGCGGGCGGCGATCTCGGTGTGCACGACGCCGGGATGAACACTGTGCACCCGGACGTCGGACCCTTGGGCACGAAGCTGTAGCTGGATGGTCTCGGAGTAGCCGCGCGCGGCGAACTTCGAGGCGGAGTACGCGGACTGCGTGGGGCAACCGAGGAATCCGAAGGCGCTGGAGGTGTTCACGATCGACCCGCCGCCGGCCGCCTGCAGATGCGGGAGGAAGGCCACGGTGCCGTTCACGACGCCGCCGAGGTTCACGGCCATGATCCGCCGCGCGTGATCGTCGTCCTCCTCGAGAACGCCCGCCACCATCGTGATCCCGGCATTGTTGAACACCATGGCCGGCGGGCCGGACCGACCGATGACGGCGTCGGCATATGCGGTCATCGCATCGGCGTCGGACACATCGACCTCGTCGAGATGCACCCGGGCACCGTCGTCGCACAACCGCACCGTTTCCTGCGCGGCCGGAAGGTCGACATCGCTCAGGAACACCTCGACACCCGCACGATCGAATCGCCGCGCGAGTGCCCGGCCCATCCCCGCCCCGGCACCGGTGATCACCACCGGCCGCCCGGCGCAGCGACCGGACTTCAGACCAGTTCGTCACCCGTGCGGACTACCCGCTTGCCCCGGCGCTACACATCGCACAGAATCGCCGGGCACGGATGCGCCTCGTCCCGCGCGTTCACCTCCCGCGCGCATCGTCGGCGTTTACGGTCGGGGACCGCGGGTAACCCGCGCACCGGACAGCGTGGCGTACCGGCCCGGAGCACATCGGCCGGGTGAGATCGATACGGACGAGGGGAGTCGACCGTTGAGTGTGTCGGATGCAGTGGTCGTCGGGGCCGGCCACAACGGGCTCATCGCCGCGATCCGGCTCGCCGATGCGGGCTGGGATGTCACGCTCCTCGAAGCGCAGCCCGAGGTCGGCGGCGCAGTCCGGAGCGCCGAGATCACCCCCGGGTACGTCACCGACCTGTTCAGCGCCTTCTATCCGCTCGCGGTGGCGTCGCCGGTCTTCGCCGACCTCGACCTCGCCGATCACGGTCTGGAGTGGAGCCGCGCACCGCTGGCCTTCGGCCACCCCGCTGGGCCCGACGACGTCAACGCGCCGGTCGTCTTCCCCGATGCCGCCGACACCGCCGCGCACCTGGCCACCTTCGACGAGCGTGACCGGCGCGCCTGGCTCGACCTGGTCGAGCAGTGGCAGCAACTCCGGCCCGCGATCCTCGACACCCTGTTCGGTCCGTTCCCCCCGGTCCGCGCGCTGTTGTCGCTCCTCCGCTCGCTCGGCACGGCAGACGCCCTGCGCCTGGCCCGGTTCCTCATCCTGCCGGCCGATCAGATGGTGCGTGAACTGTTCCACAGCGAGAAATCCGGTCTGCTCATCATCGGCAACTCCCTGCACGCCGACATCCCGCTCCACGCACCCGGCAGCGGATTGATGGGGTACCTGCTGACCATGCTCGGCCAGGACACCGGGTATCCCGTACCCGTGGGCGGGGCGAGCGCACTGCCCGCGGCCCTTCGACGCCGCGCCGAGAGCGCCGGGGTGACCGTCGTCTGCGACACCCGCGTCACCCGGATTGACGTCCAGGGCGGGCGGGCCACCGGGGTGGTGGACAGCACCGGCCGCCGATGGCCGGCGAAGCGCGCCGTGCTCGCCGACGTGGCAGCGCCCACGCTCTACACCGAGCTGCTGTCGGCCGACGACGTGCCCGCGCGCGTCCTCGACGACCTGAGGGCCTTCGCCTGGGACACCCCGGTGGTCAAGGTGAACTACGCCCTGCGTGAGAAGATCCCTTGGCGCAGTAGCAATCTCAGCGGAGCCGGCACCATCCACCTCGGCGCCGACGCGCGCAACATCGCCTACGGGACCGCCGACATCGAAACCGGCCGTGTCCCGGAGCATCCGTTCCTGCTCTTCGGCCAGATGACCACCGCGGACCCGGGCCGGTCCCCCGCGGGCACCGAAAGCGCCTGGTCCTACAGCCATCTCCCGCGCGGAGTGACCGACGACGAGGCGGCCCAGCTGCTGGCCCGCAGGATGGACGCCGTCCTCGAAGCCCACGCGCCCGGTGTCTCCGACCTCATCGTGGGACGGCACGTCCAGACCCCACACGACCTGCAGGCCGCCGACGCCAATCTCGTCCATGGGACGGTCAACGGCGGTACGGCACAACTGTTCCAGCAGTTGATCTTCCGCCCGACGCCGAACATGGGCGGTGCGTCGACGCCGGTGGATCGCCTCTACCTGGCGGGGGCGGGAGCGCACCCCGGTGGCGGGGTCCACGGCGCCTGTGGCAACAATGCCGCGCGCGCCGCCCTCGCCTCGGACGGGTTCCGCGGATTCCCGCGAAGAGTATTCGACCGCAACATCATCCGACGACTGACCAAGACCGACAACCACCACTGAACGGAGCAGCGGAGCATGAACCGAGTCGAACGTCATACGAGTGCCACACCGGCGCAGGTCTGGTCGGTGCTGTCCAACGGCTGGCTGTACGCCTCGTGGGTCGTCGGGGCCTCCCGCATCCGCAACGTCGACCACACGTGGCCGCAACCCGGATCGAAGATCTATCACTCGGCGGGGGTGTGGCCGGCCCTGCTCAACGACGAGACGGAATCCGTCGAGTCGAAGGCCGGGCTTCTCGAATTGTCGGCCGCCGGGTGGCCTTTCGGTCGCGCACGGATCCGCATGAGGATCGAGAAGGACGGTGACGGTTCCCTCATCGGCATGGAGGAATTCGTGGAGACCCCGCCGCTGAGATGGATTCCGCCGACCATCCAGGAAACCGTCATGTCACCGCGCCTCAACGAATGCCTGAAACGGCTGGCGATGCTCGCCGAGAACCACGCGGGCTGAGAGGGTTGCAACCGGGTCGGTGCGGGTACGCCCTGTGGCATGACCACAGCACTCGCCATCAACTGCACCCTCAAACCCTCTCCTGCTGAATCGAGCAGTGAGCTCATCGCCCGACACATCCTGGACGCACTCGCCGAGCAGGGCGTGACCGGGGACATCGTCCGGGCGGTGGATTTCGACATCCGGCCGGGAGTCGAACGAGACATGGGCGACGGTGACGAGTGGCCCGCGCTCTTCGAACGGGTTGCGGCCGCCGACATCCTGGTGATCGCGACCCCGACGTGGCTGGGCCACATGTCCAGCGTCACCCAGCGTGTTCTCGAACGTCTCGATGCCGAGATCTCCGAGACCGACGACGCCGGCCGCCCCGGCATGCTGGGCAAGGTGGCGATGTGCGGTGTCGTCGGCAACGAGGACGGCGCCCACAAGATCATCGCCGACGTCTTCGGTGCGCTCAACGACATCGGGTTCACGATCCCCGGACAGGGCAACACCTACTGGAACGACGAGGCCATGGGCGGCCGAGACTACAAGGACCTCGATTCGGTTCCCGACCCCGTCGACTCCGCCACCCATGCCGCCGCCCGAAACGCGGCACACCTCGCCCGACTGCTGTCGCAGAACAGCTTTCCGCCCTACGAATGATCGGTGATCGACCGGCACGCCTTCTATGGTCGCCGCCTTCGTGTCGCTGGTCAGCAGCAGTCGAGCCTGTCGGCCTCGGAGATTCTCACTCGGCCCGCAAACCAGCAACCGAGACGGATCAGCTTCGGCATCGACGACGCTCCCCCTCGTATTGCTGACAATCGCAGCGTTTCGCCATTGGCGACTACATTCATTGCACGGCAAAACTTTTCGTCGATAGTGGATTTTTGTGACTAAGCCGCAGGATCAGTCGTAGCACATCAGCAGAGCGACCTACCGGACGTGACAGCCGTCAGAGCTCGTAACGTGTGGACGTCAGCACGAGTCCACCCCAACGAACGTTCGCGTCAGTCAGTCCGGGTGTCTAAGGTCAGCTAGTGGGAACGAGTAGGCTGCGCGGGATTGTGGTCGTGGTCGTGACCTTTGTGGTCGTGATGACGTTGGGTGCCACTGCGCTGTTCATCTGGCGGGCGCGGGAACCTGCTTCGTGGCCGCCCCCTGACCTTGGCAGTGTCCCGTCTCTGGTGTGGTCTGTTCATGCAGAGCATGTGCCGGGCCACGATGGCGAAGCGTTGCTGGCTTTGCCTGACACACTGGATGCCTACTACGGCTATGTATCGGTCCTGGACGCGCCCACTGTGATTGTGGGCGCTCTCGGCCGTCTTGCATCCGGCAGCGATGTAGATGAAGGCAGGCGAGTCGAGTCGGTGACGCTCGTCGGATTTCATCGTGTCGACGGATCGGTGCAATGGGAGCGCTCCATCGGCCGCGTCCGGCAATGTTCCGACAGTGTCGAGTCCGGCGTGATCGCCTGTTGGAACGACGATCGCGTGTTGTTCGTGGATACTGTCGACGGTCGCCTTCTGTCGGAGCTCAGCCCCAAGATGGCCAACGTCGATGTGGTGATGGCGGGCGACCGCGCCTACGTCACCGGCATCAAGTCCCAGGGTGGCCGGCACCACCTCGTGGTGTCCGCGGGGCCGCCATCCGCGCCGGGATCAACGTACACGCGTTCAGTGCCGGTGGCTGGGCCACTGTCGGGGATCGTCGACGTACTGCCATCGGGAGAAGTCGTCGTTGTGACAAACCTCGAGGATGCCGCCATGTACCGCTTCTCTGTGCACGACTTCGATTCCGGTCGAGCGGGTTTCAGTCTCGACTCGACTCATCTGCTCGTCGTAGGTGATGGACTGTTCCTCAACAGCCCGGTCATGGTCGACGGCGGCAGTCGACAGCAAATCCTCGACGAGCAGGGAACGGTGGTCTCCACGGCCGCAGTGCCTGCCTACACACATTCCGGGATGGCCGAGGCCACCAGCGAGCAACCGCCGGTACTGATGGCCGACGGCGCCTACGACCCCGAAACCGGGCGCCTGCTGTGGCGCGACCCGCTGCTACTGCGTCGCGACAACAGCGGCGCTGTTCAAGCCATGGCTGGTCGAACGGTGATCGTGGCAGCTCAAGAGACCGGCGATCTCATCGGGTTCGATTCCGCGACGGGCGAGCAGCGCTGGCGAACACGATGGAAAGACGCCTACTGGGTGTACGGCGGAATGACCGACGGGCGGCACTACGTCTTCAGCGACTACACCGGATTCCACGCACTACGCATCACCGACGGTGCCGTTGTTTGGTCTAAGCCTCTGCCCGAAGGCGCCGATCCCCGTCGAACCACGATCCTCAACGCCGGCGGCAACATTCTCATCACCGCAAACGCCACCATCTCGATGTGGCGTGGACAAGCACTCTCGCCGTAAACGCCCCGCATCTCTACAGTGCGAGTTGCGGGTACTTCTGTAGCGCTGCCGCGAGGTCGTCGCCTTGCAGCACCCCCTCTGTCATCTGTTCCCAGTCGAGGCGTGCTGCATGGACGGCGTGAAAGATCGAGTGGCTGAGCCAGTTGCTGTCACCGCGGCCGCGGACAGCGAACTCGACGTCGTACAGACTCTGTCCAGGTCTGCGCCGTCGGCGTGAGGCCGAGTGTTGTTCGTCGTGCTGCCCGTTTCGTGCCGACGTCAGTCCGATACGGCCTGGCTGGTAGCGACCGACACACGCAACGATGGGTGCCACTACGTCGTACAGTGCGGCAGCGAAGCGTTCGGCCTCATCGCGGGTGGCAAAGATCTGGTACTCGAACTCGATCACCATCGACTCATCGAACGGCTCGTAGTCGTCTTCTGGGACCACCCAGTCGTCGTCCGTCATGTACCTGAGAATCGCACTTCGCGGCCCACCGGGTGTCGTGATTTCGCGTGACCCTCATGTTTTCGGTTCATGCCAGGCCGGCCGATTGCACCGGGCGCCTGCGTCGCATCGATTCCGCGAACGGCGCCCGCACCGACGGGATACCGGTGTGCCGGCCGCCGATGCGCGGTGAGAGAACCGGCGATGTAGACCACGCCCGTCATGCGTGGCAGGCGCCGAACTGATCTTCCGGGTTATCCCCACAGCGGCTTTCTGGGCCGACCTCGACGCGCGCCCGGAATCTACCGGACGACCTTGATCGTCTCCAGCGCATCGTCGGCGGCATCGGGGAGGTTCATGCCGGCGTTCTTGCCGGTGCGCAGGTACTCGACCACCGCCCCGTTGAGGACCTCGCCCGGTACCACGACGGGGATGCCGGGCGGATAGGGCGTGATCTGCTCGGCCGCGATCCGGCCGGGGGCCTCGTCGAGGGGCACGGCCTCAGTGTCGCCGAAGAACGCGTCCCGGGGCAGCATGCGGCTCTCCAGTTGCAGCTCGTCCGGGTCGGGTTGCTCGATCTTCGGCGGCGTCTCGAACGACCCTGCGGCGCTGGACAACTTACGCAGGGCATCGAGCAGACGCGCGGCGGTGTCCTCGTCGTCGGCGTGCGACAGGGTGGCCAGGATGCGACGGTGATCGCTCAAACCGACGTCGACGCGACAGTTCTCGCGCAGCCAGTCGGCGCACTGGTAGCCACTGGCGCCGAGTTCGTCGACGTCGATGAGCACCTGCATCTCGTCCAAGTCGTGGCTCGCCTCCTCGTGGAGTAGCTCGTCATGCATCACGTTCAGACCCGGGATCTCGTCGACGCTGCGTCGGACAGACCGCGCCAGTTCGAGTGCCCGGCCGAGGACTTCCCGGCCGGATTCGACCATGTACCGACGCCAGCCGTCCAGTGCCGAGTAGACGAGCACATTGGGGCTGGTGGTCATCAGGAGGTCGGCGCACTGCGACAAGCGCGAACGATCCACCAGGTCGCCCTGTACGTGGAACACCGAACCCTGCTCGAAACCGGCCCCCATCTTGTGGACGCTGACCACGCAGACATCGGCGCCGGCATCCATTGCCCAGGTGGGCAGCTCGTCGTGAAACGGCAGATGCGCGCCCCAGGCCTCGTCGACGATCAGCGGCTTGCCGAACTCGTGGCAGACGTCGGCGATGGCCCGGATGTCGGCGCAGGTGCCGTACGGCGTGGGACTGACCAGCAGGAAGCCCGAGGCCTGCGGGTCGGTCTCCCACGCCTTGCGGACCTCCTCCGGCGACGGCGGGTGGGTCAGGTGGAACGTCTCGTCCCAGCGCGGACGGACCCAGCGCGGCCGCAGTCCCGAGAAGATCAGTCCCGCGACGATCGACTTGTGGGCATCCCGGGTGATGAGCAGTTCGCCGTTCTCCCCACCGGCGACGGCCATCATCGCCGCCTTCACCGACAACGAACTGCCGCAGGTGGAGAAGAACGCCATCTCGGCGCCGACCGCCTCGGCCATCAGATCCTCGGCGTCGGAGAGGTAGCCGCCCGTCATGCGCCGGTCGTCGAGGCCACCCGACGACAACACATCCGAGGCGAACGCGTCCGCACCGATCGCCGACCGGGTCCGCTCGTCCACCCCGCGGCCCTGGCGGTGGCCCGGCGGCGTGAACCCGTATCGTTCGTCGCGGTGGTACGCCTCGAGGGCGTCCAGGAGCGGTGCGCGGGACTGGTCCATGATGCGATGCCTCCCTGTTGATCCGGTTGTCCGATGTCGTACGGCTCAGCCTTTCTCACCGTCCGCGAGATGACCCGCGTCCTCAGAGGCCTGGCGGCGCAACCGCTCTCGGTATCCATAGGTGGCCCGCAGGACGTCGTCGTAGCTGTCGGCACTGGAACCGAGGGCGCCGGCGAAGATCCCCATCGAGGTCGCCAGCCACGCAAGGTACACGTAATTGCGCAGCCCCACCGGATATCCGAGCTGCGAGGCGAGGAAGTTCTTCTCGATGACGATGAGCGCAGCCGCCAGTGTCGCCAGGAACAACCCGGCGTACAAGACCACCGCACTGAACACGACGGTGCACACCGTCGCCATGTTGTAGAGGCGCGCACGCGGTTTCGCGGTGACCGTCACCCGTTCCCACAGGCGATTGTTGACGATGAGCCACAGCGAGGCGAGCACCAACGACAGCAGGGTGATGGCGGCGAGACGCCACGCACTCAGCGCATTGGCCATCGACCAGATCGTGGAGAAGAAGATGCCGAACGACGCCGCTGCGGCGGCTGCGGCGGTCATGCCGGTGAGGGTCGGGATCAGCCGCCACGGCCGATTTCCCCGCACCATTCCGGCCATCAACTTCAGACGACGCGAATAACCCTCGGCGCATACGTATTCGGTGTCGCCGTCACCGATGACGACGATGCCGCGCTGCCGCTCGAACTCGCGCATGGACCCCTCCCCGGTCACCGCCTCGGCGATGGTCGAGATCAAGGTTCGCAGCGCTCGCCGGGGAGCGGGTCCGAGAGCTGGGAGCGAGACGACGGCGGCGTTGCGTTCGCGGTCGAGTTCGGCCAGCACCACAAGGTTTCGTGGGCTGCGATCGTTGCCGTCGGCGTCCCGCGGCTTGTACAGCCGCGGCATCTCGGTGACGAACACGATTACCTCGTCGGCCGAGTCATCCGTGCCCCAGACGGTCTCCAGATCACCGCGCGGCGTCATCTGCAGTGTGGTATCCCTCGTGACGGTGTGTCCGCGGTACTCCAGTGACAGCTCGTCGGCGATCTGCTCGAAGCGGTCCTCACCGCGCTCGATCAGAGCGGCCGGAAGCCCGTGTTCGGCGACGATCCGCAGCGCTACGGCGCGCCGCGGATCGTCGTTCTCGGTGGTCATGTGCGTCTCTGCCGTCATGATCAGGCGGGGCCTCAGTCCGGCGGCTCGGACTCCCCCGCCGCAGGAGAGTCCGGGTTGTCCTCGTCGTCGCGGGCGGTGGCGGCGGAGGGATCCACCTGCTCGTCCGTGTCGGGTTCGTCGACGGTCCGCTCCTCGAGTTCGTCGACCTTGCGTCGAGCATCATCCGGCGTCGCCTCGGGCGTGCCGGTTTCGGCTGGTTCCATGGGCAATTCCTCAGACATCAGATTCATCGATCCTTCGGTCGGTGTCTCGCGATGGAGCCTCTGTCGCATGTCCGGTTTCCCGGTGACGGCATGACGTAAACGCGATCACGCCCCGGTCGCGAGATGTGGATCGGCCACCGGCTTGGACTCGGCCGAACCGCGTTGACGTAGAACAACCGACAAGACGACGATCGCCGCCACCGCGATGAACTCGCTCTGCCAGTTCTGCATCGACTCGAACCAGAACTGCGAGGTGGCCAGGTACTGCCACACCGAGACCGCGCTCTCGCCGTGCTGTTGTTGCTCGTCGCTGTAGGCGCGCGCACCGCCCACGGCGTGCAGCGCGAACGAGGCGAAGAAAAGTGCGAAAAACGCGATGGTGAGCGAGTTCTGGTAAACGAACAGCACCGGCCCGCCGCGTCGCACCGGCCACGGTGCTGCGCGCATGTCGTCGGCGGCACGCGGGTCCGCGTCCTGCGGGGCAGGACCGTCGACGGGCTTCGATTCCGACGAACCCTTCTGATAGAGGAACGCGGTCAGCACCACGTACATCCCCATCTGCAGGAATTCCGATTCCCAGTTCTCGAAGGTCGCTTCGACGAACTCGCCCGTCGTCAGGTATCGCAGCACCGAGATCGGTGGCGAGCCGTGCGAGGCCTGCTCCGCGTTGTAGACGTGCCACCCCGAGACAATCATGCCGAGCAGGAACACGAGAAACAGACCGAAACACACGAGGAACAAACCGTTGTCGCGCAACAGCTCACGGCCTCGCCGGAGACCGCCCTCCCGTGTGGCCACCAGCACTCACCCCGTCTCAGTCGTCGGCGGACATCCTCGGCGCATAGCGAAGGACCGCTCCGATCCCGTCGCGCGGGGCAACGCGCTCGTCGATCCGGACCAGATCGGCGCCGGTGAGAACCGCCGCCACCGGCAGGGCCTCGTCGGCACGCAGCGTGCGTTCCGGGGCCAGGCCCAGCTCAGAGAGGTTCTCCGCCGTCGGCGCGATCGTGGCGAGGCCCCCCGCGGCGTCTCCGCCGTCGAAGACCGTCGCATCGCCGAGGTCGCCGATGATCAGCGTCTCGACCTCGCCGTTACGCAACGCCCCGCACACGGCCGTCAGTCCTTCGACCGCGAGGGCCGGGCGATGCCCGAGTCCTGCCTGCAGACTCTCCGCCGCGTCGGCCATCGTGCGATTCTGGCGCAGTTCGAGTTCGGTGGTCACCGCCTTGCGGACGTCGTCGTCGGCGATGCCGCTGTCCCGGGCGCCGAGTTGGAGGTCGACCAGTCGCTCGGCGAGCCGCTCGGGAGCCGTTGAACGCAGATCCGACATCGACGAGAGCTCACCGATCACGAACACGAGCTCGGGGTTGTCCGAGTCGACGATCGCGGTCAGCCGGTCGGCGATCTGACGAATGTTCTTGCGGTTCTGCTCGTCGCTGCGCTGCTGCGGGTCCCCGTACCCAGGCGATTCCGCACCGGCGGCGTGGTGGATCGGATAGCCTTCTCCCTCAACGCTTTCGCGCATCAACGAGGATCCGCCGGCTTCGAAGAGCTCGATGTCGGCGCCGGCGTGATCGACCGCGGCGATCACATGTCTCGGGGCACTCGTGCCGTGTTCGACCAGCGGAACCAGGTACGGCACCGGCGAATACCGTGCCACGGATGTGACCGGTGGCCGGATGAGATGGTCGTCGAGGAGGACGCCGTCGGGACCGGCGATCACCGCACGGCCACTGGGCCCGACGGCCGGCGTCCCGTCGAGCAGGACGTTGCCGATCGACTCGGCCACCGCCGCGTCGGCCCCCGCCGACTCGAGCTCCTCGCGCAGGGCTCGCCACCGCAGCTCCATAGTGTGAGCGGCGTCCTCGGTGTTGTGGGAGTCGTCGATGTAGATGGTGGCGAACGGACCGGTTGCAGTTGCCAGCTCGCGGAATCGGGTCGAAATCATGCGCGGCCTCCTTGCCTGTCGTCGGGGCACGTCGACTCTCTCGACGGGTGCCCACCGGATTCAGGCCGCAAACATGACGGCACACCCCTACAGCGTCGAGGTGTCGATCACGAAGCGGTAGCGCACATCCGATGCCACGACGCGGTCGTAGGCCTCGTTGATCCGGTCGGCGGAGATCACCTCGATCTCGGCGCCAATGCCGTGCTCGGCGCAGAAGTCGAGCATCTCCTGGGTCTGCGCGATGCCGCCGATCATCGAACCCGCGAAACTCCGCCGCTTGCCGATCAGCGCGCCGGCCGGGACCTCGATCGGGTGTTCGGGGAGACCGAGTTCCACGAGTGTGCCGTCGAGGGCGAGCATGCCCAGGTACTTGCCGATCGGAAGATTCGCCGACACGGTGTTCAGGATCAGGTCGAAGGTGCTGCGCAGTTCCCGGAAGGTCTGCGGATCGCTGGTCGCGTGATAGTGGTCGGCGCCGAGCCGCAGGCCGTCCTCCATCTTCTTCAGCGACTGCGAAAGCACCGTGACCTCGGCGCCCAGCGCGTGCGCGATCTTCACGCCGACGTGGCCGAGCCCGCCGAGTCCGACGATGGCGACCTTCTTGCCCGGTCCCGCACCCCAGTGCCGCAACGGCGAGTAGAGGGTGATGCCGGCACACAACAACGGTGCGGCCTCGTCGAGTGCGATGCCGTCGGGAATCCGCAGGACGTAGTTCTCGTCGACGACGATCGAGGTGCTGTAACCGCCGTGCGTCGGCGACCCGTCGCGTCCGACGGCGTTGTAGGTACCCACATTGCCCCGCTCGCAGTACTGCTCCTCGCCGAGCCGGCACGGTTCGCACTCACGGCACGAGTCGACGAAACAGCCCACGCCTACCCGATCACCGACGGCGTACCGGGTGACGCCCTCGCCGACGGCCGCGACCGTCCCGGCGATCTCGTGGCCGGGCACCACCGGGAACCTCGTCCCGCCCCACTCGTCGCGCGCCGTGTGGATGTCGGAATGACAGATGCCGGCGAACGCGATGTCGATCGACACGTCGTTCGGACCGAGATCGCGCCGTTCGATGGTGGTCGGTTCGAGCGGGCGATCGGCTGCCGGCGCGATGTAGGCGTTGACCGTGGTGGGCATGCAGAACTCCTCGGTGTGATGCGGGGTCGGGTGAAGCAGGGTCTGGCGAACTCCGGGCCCCACCGCTCCCTGAGGAGGCCCGGAGCTTGCGGACGGCCCCCACCGCTCCCTGAGGAGGCCCGGAGCTTGCGGAGGGCCGTCACGAAGGGTCTCGCGACGAACCCCACCGGGCACACCCCGTGAACGGAAGAGGCCCGAGCGAGACCAACGGACTGACACGAACAGATGCGGGCCGATGCATGTGTCCGATGTGGCCAGTGTGCCCGCCGACCCCGCCGCATCGCCATAACAGCACGTCGCAGGGCCGCGTAGGCGATCCGCCGTCGCCCTATGGCACTGGATTCGCCGCCGAAGATCGTTACAATGACCGACGGTGACGATCAACAGCTCAGTCGACGACGGTCAGCGCACGCAGTTGCACCCGGTGTCCCCGATCGCCGAGCTCACGCGATTCGGGACGACCACCGCTCACGCGGCTGCGGGCGTCGGACGCTTCGTCCTCCACACGGCAGGCGACGCCCTACGGGGTCGCCCACCCGGCGCCGCCCGCGTAGCGCACGAGATCCGGACCACGTTCGAACACCTGGGTCCGACCTATGTGAAGCTCGGCCAGCTCATCGCCTCGAGTCCCGGCGTCTTCTCCGAGTCGATGTCCACCGAGTTCGAATCACTCCTGGACCGCGTGAAACCCGCCGACCCCGCACTCATGCGTGCACAGTTCATCGCCGAACTGGGCCGGGCACCCGAGGAAGTCTTCGCCACCTTCGATCCGGTGCCCATCGCGTCGGCGTCGATCGCCCAGGTGCACACCGCGACCCTGCACGGCGGCGAGGAGGTGGTGGTCAAGATCCAGCGCCCGGGCATCGCCGACCGCCTGGCCCCGGACGTCGCGATCCTCGAGCGCCTGGCCGGCCTTGCCGAGATCTCCGAGTACGGGCGCATGCTCAGCGCGCGGCACGTGGTCGAGGACTTCGCGGCCGGCCTCGACGCCGAACTGGACTTCCGCATCGAGGCCGACACCATGCGCGAGTGGTTCGCCTGCCTGCAACCGGGCCCGTACGGCGACCGAGTCCGCGTGCCGCACGTCTACGACGACTTCACGACGCAGCGCGTGCTGACCATGGAACGAATCCACGCCATCCGCATCGACGACGTCGCGGCCGTACGCGCCGCAGGCCACGACGGAGTCGCGCTGTGCCGCAACCTTCTGCTGTCCCTGCTGGACTCGGCATTCCACGGCGGTTTGTTCCATGGGGACCTGCACGCCGGGAACGTCCTCGTCGACGACGCGGGCAAGCTGGTCCTCCTCGACTTCGGCATCGTCGGGCGATTCACCCCGCGCACCCGGCGCATACTCCGCCAGCTCGTCGTCGACCTCGTGGTCCGCGGGGACTACGAGTCCGCCGGCCGGGCGATCTTCCTCCTCGGCGCCGTCCACAAGCCGGGTTCGACGTCGCAGGGCGCGGAGGACATCAAGAAGGTGACGACTCCGCTGTCGACCACCGACCTCGGTTCGATGTCCTACACCGACCTCGGGCGGCAACTCGCCGCCGTCGCCAAGGCCCACGACGCACGGCTCCCGCGTGAACTCGTCCTCGTGGGTAAGCAGTTGCTGTACGTCGAGAAGTACACGAAACTGCTGGCGCCCCGGTGGAAGGCCATGTCCGACAAGGAGATCTACGGCTACATGGCCGGCATCCTGAAGGAGGCCGAACGCGATCGTCGAGCCGCCCAGGGCTGACTCCCCGCCGCGAATCCCGGCATGTCGGACCGACTGTGGCCAACTGTGGCAAACGCGACAGTTAGGGTGGGAGCGATTAGCTGATTCCAGGAGTCACACATGAGACGTTTTGTGCCGGCAGTGCTGGCCTTCTTCGGCGCTGCGTGTATCGCGGCGGCCATCGCCATACCGCTCTACCTCGTGCCGCAGTTGAAGGTGGTTCCGCTCGATCTGGACATCACCTCTGACGCGACCACGGTGGCGGCGGACGGTTCGACTGGAGAGCGCTTCCCGGCGGTGATCTTCGACCGCTGCTCGGTGTCCGAGGATCGTGCCCGCACTCTCGAGGCGCATCTCACCCAGCAGCGACGCTCGATCATCATCGAACCGTCGGACAGCCGCCAGGCGAGCCTGCAGTCGGCGCAGACCGTGCGCATCGACCGCCTGCGCGACGCCGAGGGAACCGAGACCGAACCCAGCTTCGCGGCTGCGGGCGAGACCCGCACCTGTGAGGACGGTCTGCTGACCGCGACCATCGACCGCGTGTCGGTGAACCGCAAGACCTCGGCACCCAACGGGGCGGTCAGCTCGCTGCAGCTCGAGGCGGTCCCCGAGGGCGGCAACGTCAATGACGTGTCGGTCGCCATCGACAACCGCACCGGATACCAGTACAAGTTCGGTTTCGACGTGCAGCAGCGCGACTACCCGTACTACGACCTCAACACCCGCCAGGACTGCGCGGCGAAGTTCGAGGGCGAGGAGACCATCGACGGGATCAACACGTATCACTTCGTGTGTGACGTCCCGGAGACCGATCTCTCCAACCTCCCCAACGCGCAGGGTGAAGCAGCTCTGGGCACGATGCTGACGATGCCTGCCCGCTGGTGGGGCATCACCGGGCGCGGAGTGCGGGCGAACGACCCGATCACGATGCACCGGTACGCCGCCGCGACCCGCCACGTGTGGGTCGAGCCGGAGACCGGGACCATCGTCGACGGTCGTGAGGACCAGCACCAGTACTTCAAGTCGCCCGACCAGAGCGACGCCACCCCGGAAGCGGTGCGCGAGTTCCGGATGGACGCCCTGAAGGGCACCTTCAAGTGGACCGACGACACCGTCTCCAACCAGGCGAGCAAGGCCAGCGGCTACGTCGACCAGCTGAAGGTCGGCGGCTTCTGGGTGCCGATCATCCTCGGCATCGTCGGGGTGATCCTGTTGATCGCCGCCGCGCTGCTGCTCTTCCGCGGACGCCGCGACGACAACCGGGTCGATGACACCCCGGCGCCGACGACACCGCCCGCCGACGAGCGCGACACCACGCTGATCAATCGCGACGCACCGCCGGCCGGTGCAGCACCCGCGAGCGCCAACCCGTGGGAGCGGCCGACCGAGCAGATCCCCAAGGTCGGTGACACGCCGCCGCCCGACGACTCGGCCACGCGCACCTTCCGCAAGCAGCCGCCGCCCGAATAGGCAGCGACGCAACGACCACCGCGGGCGCATCCGGTACCACCGGATGCGCCCGCGGTGTTGTGTTTGTGGTTAAGGGGCGGTGACACACTCCTCCGTAGGCCGGCCCACCCAAGTGACCTCGACGGACGCGCGGGCACGCTACGCGTGCACGAGCTGCTCGGCCAGCAGGGGTTGCGCGCGGCAGAGTGTCTTCCGCTCCCTGAGGAGCGCCCGGAGCTTGCGGAGGGCGCGGCCAACCCCGCTCCCTGAGGAGCGCCCAGAGCTCGCGGAGGGCGCGGCCAGCCCCGCTCCCTGAGGAGCGCCCAGAGCTTGCGGAGGGCGCGGCCAACCCCGCTCCCTGAGGAGCGCCCGGAGCTTGCGGAGGGCGCGGCCAACCCCGCTCCCTGAGGAGCGCCCGGAGCTTGCGGAGGGCGCGTCACGAAGGGTCGGCGACCGAGGTTGCGAAGACCCTTCGTGACGCTCGCAAGCTCGCTCCTCAGGGAGCAAGGGGTGACGCTCGCAAGCTCGCTCCTCAGGGAGCAAGGGGTGACGCTCGCAAGCTCGCTCCTCAGGGAGCAGAGGTCGGGCTCGCAAGCTCGCTCCTCAGGGAGCAGGGGGGGTGAAGCTCGCTCCTCAGGGAGCAGGGGGTGACGCTCGCAAGCTCGCTCCTCAGGGAGCAGGGGGGTCCGCACGACAAGGGCCGGTGACCCGAAGGTCACCGGCCCTTGGCAGAGGGTCTGACTCAGAAGAAGGCGGGGCGGAAGGTCTTGGCCCACGACTCCTTGAAGGTGCTCTGCCAGTAGTCCCACCAGTGCGCACCGTCCGGGGTGATCCGGGTGGTGAGCTTGACGCCCGGGACGAGCGCGAGGCGGCCGATGTAGAGCTGGCTGGAGGTCGACGCGGCGACCTCGAGCGGGATCATCTGCGCGAACTTGACGGGGTCGAAGTTGGCGCTGGCCGGGTTGACCGACGAGTCGTACTTGCTGCCGACACCGCTACCGGACGAGACGTAGACGTTCTTGCCCGCCAGGTTGCCCGCGCTCAGGAACGGGTCGTTCTGGAACCAGGTGCCCGCGGGGTAGAAGCCCCACATGTTGAACGGGTTGCCGCCGACCTCCGCGACCGAGGCCATGATGCCCTGGGTGAAGCCCGGCATGGTGACCGTCGGGTAGCCGCTGTAGGACGCGACCGCCTTGTAGAAGTTCGGGTGGCGCGATGCGAGGTTCAGCGCCGAGGTGCCCGACATCGAGAGTCCGGCGATGCCGTTGCGACGGCTGTCGCTGCCGTGGCGCGCAGCCATGTACCGCGGCAGTTCGCGGGTCAGGAACGTCTCCCACTTGTTGACACCCAGCTTGGGATCGGGGGTCTGCCAGTCGGTGTAGAAGCTGCCTGCGCCACCGAACGGGATGGCGACGTTGGTGCCCTTGCCGGCCATGTAGCGGGCGACGTCGGTGTTGATCAGCCAGCCGCTGTTGTTGTTCGGGGCACGGAGTCCGTCGAGCAGGTACAGCGTCGGCTTGGGTCCGCCGCCGGCCGAGACGATGCACACGGGCACGGTCCGGTTCATGGCGTTCGAGCGGACGTACTCGACATTGCAACCGTTGGCCGCGGAGGCCTCCGGCGGAGCTGCGACCAGCGTCGCACCCGACACGGCCACGAGAGCCACGAGTCCGGCGACGAGGCGCTTACGGGCGCGTGTCAGCATTCGTCAGTTTTCCTTTGGATCACCACGGCCGGAGCCGGCCGCTTGCGGGTCTTGCCTACCGGGTACTACTGCGGGCTTGCATACGGAGTCGTACGTAGGGGGATTGTATTGGTCCCCCCGGGCAGCGGTACCCGTCGTGCTGAAGTGTAACGGCACGATAACGCCTCGGCAAAGGCGAGAGCGAGTCCTGTGATGACATCTTTTGGTGGTGCACGTCACAGCACTCGCCGTTGAACAGCTCATTTCGTACATAGGCGGCGCATGTGGCGAATTCTTCATCTGTTCGGGCCACACATCCTCGATCTTCCCGTTACCGGTTTGCCCGGGCAACGGTGACCGTCCGATTCTCCGGTGACGGGCCGGGCGCCCGGGCCGGCCGAGGCCATCGACGTCAAGTCCGCTCGGCCCGCTCCCCGAACAACTAGGGTCGGGACGTGCACATGGACGAGTATCTGTCCGCGGACGCGACCACCCTGGCCGGTCACGTGGCCTCCGGCGAGGTGACCGCCGCCGAACTCCTCGACCTCGCACGAGCCCGCGCAGACGCGGTCAATCCGTCGCTCAACGCCATCGTGATCCGCATGGACGCCGAAGCCGACGCCCGCGTCCGCAGTGACCTCACCGGGCCTTTCGCCGGCGTCCCGTTCCTCATCAAGGACCTCGCGCAGGACTACCGCGGGTATCCGACGACCCGCGGCTCGCGCGCCCTCGCCACGCACATCGCCCGTGAACACTCCTTTGGCGTGCGCCGGTTCCTCGACGCCGGCCTCGTCGTCTTCGGGAAGACGAACACCCCCGAGTTCGGCGCGAAGGCCATCACCGAACCCACCCTCTGGGGACCGGCGCGCAACCCCTGGGACCTCGACGTGACGCCCGGGGGATCATCGGGCGGCAGTGCGGCCGCGGTGGCCGCCGGGATCGTGCCGGCGGCCGGGGCGAGCGACGGCGGCGGTTCCATTCGCATCCCGGCCGCGTGTACCGGGTTGTTCGGGCTCAAGAGCTCGCGTGGCCTGATGCCGTTCGGTCCGCAGACCGGTGAACCGCTGTTCGGGATGGGCGTCGAAGGTGTGGTGACCCGGACCGTCCGCGATGCCGCCGCACTGTACGACGCCCTGATCGGACCGACGCCGTCGTCGACCTACCCGGCGCCGCTGCACACCGAGACCTACAGCGCCCGGATCGCGACCCCGCCCCGGTTGCTGCGGATCGGGTACACCACGACCTCTGCGATCAACGCGAATCCGCACCCGGAGGCCGTCGCCGCGGTCGAGCACGCGGCGTCGACCCTGACCGATCTGGGCCACCAGGTCGAGGAGGTCGATCCGCCGCACGACGACGCCGCCCTCGCCCGCGACTTCCTCGACATCTGGTTCGCCAAGTGCGCCGCCCAGGTCGACGAGGTCCGACGCCTCACCGGCGCTCCCGACTCCCACTTCGAGGCCGACACCCTGACGCTGGCGGAACTGGGCCGGGCCGCCGGCGTCGTCCCGCTGTTCACCGCGCTCGACCACATCAACGACCACGTCCTGGCCCTCGACCGCTTCCATCAGACCCACGACCTGCTGCTGACGCCCACCCTCGCGGTACCGCCGCCGCGGGTCGGGTCGATGACCACGCCGCCGGTCCTGCAGCGGGCATCGCGGGTGGCCGCCCGCGCGCGGTCCGGCCGTGCGATCTCCCGCTTGGGGATCGTCGACAAGCTCATCTACGAGAGCCTCGGCTGGGTGCCGTACACGCAGCTCGCCAACCTTACGGGCCGGCCGGCGATGAGCGTGCCGCTGCACTGGACCGATGCCGGCCTCCCGCTCGGCGTGCAGTTCGTCGGCCGAATCGGCGCCGACGGCGATCTCCTCGCCCTCGCTGCGGGCCTCGAAGCCGCCGCGCCGTGGTTCCACCGGTACGCCGACATCGCGCTGTAGTACGGGGCTAATCTCGTCTGCGAATGCACATGTCCCGGGACCGGCCCGGTCATTTTGGCGGTGTGA